>JAXHUD010000012.1:0-28476 GCA_034189815.1 Chloroflexota bacterium | reverse complement strand
CCATCGATATCGGAAATGGCGTCGACTAACTCCTCCAAGTCCTGATCGCGGGAGATGTGCGCCACCACCTGGATGCGAATGCGTTTGTCCTTGACGTGCTTTTGGATGTTGAAGCTGACCAGGTCGTCGGAAAATTCATTCACCAACTGGCGGATGTTTTTCACCACGCCTTTATTATAGGAAGCCTGGATTGAAATGAACCGGGAAACCGACGTCCGCACCCAGCGGTTTTCGATGATGTTCAATAGCCCCAGGACCACCAGCATGATCGCCGTGGTGACCACACCGATCAGGTAATAACCCGCGCCCACCGCCATGCCGACGATGGCCATGGTCCAGAGCGAAGTGGCCGTGGTCAGCCCTTTTACGTTGTAGCCATAGCGCAGGATCGCGCCTGCGCCCAGGAAGCCGATGCCCGAGATCACCTGTGCTGCAAGCCGGGCCGGGTCCGCAGGTGTACCGGGTCGCGCGTAGAGATAGCCGAGGTTGATGGAGAGCACCATTGCCAGGGTGGCGCCGACCACCAGGATCATATGCGTGCGCAGGCCGGCGGGTTGGTTATCCCGTTCCCGCTCAAAGCCGATCACCGCACCCAGGAGTGCGCCCAATAAGATACGTAGGATGATTTGTACTTCTGAGATCATAGATTGTGTCGCTCCTCTGCCTTCTTAACCATATACGGCCTGAACCTTGTCATGCTTGTTTAAGATCCAAAATCAGCCGCAGGCCAACAAAATCGGTATGGTCCTCAATCCGCACCCACAGCCAGCGTCCCTGGGGGAGCGTGGAAGGACGGTTGAGTTCCTCCCGGAATTTCTGGTTGAAATAATTGATCTGTTCAAGGGCAGCCTCGTCCTCTTCCGGGCTCAGTATGACCAGGGTCGAAAACGCACGTCGTTCAGGAAAGAGCACCAGCAACTGCTGCGCCTCCTGGCGATAGCGGATTCCCCAGCCATGCTGGGCACTATAGAAAATCAATTCCGATTGATAGTGCGGGAAGTGCGTTTGAAGATGATCCAGCACATCGTCCCAGACCGGCAGGACTTCCTTACCGATCCGCTTGCGAATTTGCACCCTGTCGGGTTGCTGATCCCGATCCAAAAAACGTTCATGTGCCATACTCAATTACTCATCCCGGTTTGCTGTTTTATTTCCTTTTATCCTATCATGACCTGTTTGTACGAGGTTCGCAGACCGCTTATTCGCGGTCCCAGTCAAACTGTTCCCAAAGTTCGCGGGTGATTTCCATATGGCCCACATGCAGGGCCGTGTGCTCGAGGGCATGCGCCAGTGCAAACCGACCGGTGAAATAATCCTTATGCATGGGAGAATACGACTTACTATCCAGATTCGCCATTGTAAGACCGTCCAGAACGGTCGTTACTTTGGTCTGGGTTTCGCTGAGCAGGTCGTGCAGTTCCGCTTTGCTGTAGCCATCCGCATCAAATTCAGCTTCCCGGTCCCGCTGGACGTCTTCACCGCCCAGCATCTGGCCCACCCAGTAGCGCAGGGCGCCCATCGAATGGACGATCAGGACGGTCAAGGTATTCAACGCCGGGTCGGGTGTCCAATCGAGCGCTTCGTCGGGCAGGTCTGAGAAAATCCCGTCGATTCGCTCTATTAAGTCACCGATCATCTCGTCATAGGTCTTGAAGAATGGTTCCATGTATCAGGTCCTTGGCGTCGTGAGTTGATTAATTAATTATGGCGCAGGTGGGGCCGCTAAATCAAATTCAAAGGCGCCGCGGGTCTCAGCAGGCGCGCCCGGCCACCAGATTTCAAGCCTGTACGTCTTGCCAGGGTCCAATTCCGGTGGCGTGCCTTCCACGCCCAAGGGAATGGTGAAAGTCCAATCCGGTCCTTCCAACGGATAACATTTGCCCACCAGCCACCAATCGACCTCAACACCGTCCGCGAATAACTGTGTGTAGACACAGTGGTCCTCGGGGAGCGTGGTCGTTCCCCGGACGGATAGCCCAGCGCCCGAAACCACCGTGACTCCCGCAATTGCAATTATGTAATCCGCAGGGCTTGTTTCCATCTCGCCGGGAGATGCAGCGGGCAATGGCTCGGCGCAGCCGGCGAGCAGCAGGAGGATCAGGGGAATAAGAGCGAGACGCGTCCTAGTCGTCATCATCGCTGCCTTGATATTTGTGCAGCCGTTTGGATTCGTCCAATTCGATCATCCAGTTCAGCACCAAAAGGATTACAACTGCGGAAAACAGCATGATCCAGCGGCCATCCCAGGTCTTTTTGAGCGTTACTGATCGGGTTAGATGACCTTCATCCTCGGCGAGGTCCGCCCAGGCTGTGAAGGGGAAGGCGCCATCACTGGTTTCCTGCCAGTCGCCGTCCGCCTGGGCTTCGTCCAGGTGTGATCCCAGCACCGACGCCAGCTTGGTGGGTTTGTCATAGGTCAGGTGCCGGCCGTCGGTCCAGCCGAATAAATTGTGTTGGAAGAACGCGACCGCTCGGGTGGGGTCCACCTGATGCCAGGCGTCATTGAACTGCACCTCGCTCCAGATATTCAACGATTTATCGCCATCCAGTTGGGTGCTGAAGAAAGGCAGGTTATTCGGCAGGAAGATGCCGCGAACAGGACGGGCGGGAATACCGACCGCCCGACTGAGTGCGACCAAAAGGTTGATTTGGGCTTCCGGTCCGCCGGCAACCGTCTCGGCATCACGCCGGACGAAGGTGTAGAAGTTGCGCACCGATGCGCGTTCACTGTCGTTTGTGGTCATCGCTGCGGCGAGGGCCAGTACGTCGGTCGAGTCCGAGGGAATGGCGGCAGTCTCTGCGAGATCGTCCGAGCGGATGGGCTCGCCGGTCCAATCAGCCAGGCCCTGGAAAAGGTTCACCTTATAGCTGATCTCAGCTTCGACGGACTCTCCTTTTTGGACCGTCGCTACCAGGCGCAATACGTCCAGGCGGCCGTGCGGCTCGACTTCCCAAATACCCGGCCAGCTGATTTCCGGGTCGGAGATCGATTGATAGGGATTGGAGGACGGCAGGATGACTTTCAGATAGACAACGGCGGCTTCATCCACCGAGAGGACATAATTCTGGGTGATCGTGTAGTGCAGTTCCGCCGGCATCCAATAGAGCGAGAGGATGATGGCTGCCAAGCAGAACAAGCCCACCACCCCCCGACGAATCAATCGATAGTCCCATTGCCAGGTTCGGCGAGGGGCTTGTTGCTCCGCATTTTCTTTATTATTCTTTTTTTTCTTAGCTTTCTTTTTAGACATAAGTTGCGCTCAATAATGGTGAGTTTATTCAGCAGATTGGAGTTTGTCGACTATCTCAGTTCGCCAGCAGTCACCAGACATCCGATCCGGTGAAACCGCAACGGCGATAGAGACTCTCAGGTCGGGTGCGGTTATCAACCCGGCCGGAAACGCTGGTGAAGATCACGCGATCCTCCACCTGCCGGAGCAGGGCAGCGACGATTGCCTTGCCCAGGCCCTAGCCATGGAAATCGGGATGGTGGATTTGTCAACATCGATGTCATCATAGCAATTTCTGATCAGCCCGGCAATGGCGCTCGCTTGTTCCCCCGGCGCAGCGGTTTCGTAATGGAACCCGGGAGGACAATTATAGTCCCGTGGCGGCCCTTTGTGAATGATGCGGAAATAGGGCTCCTGCCGGGAGAATTTGCAGGACGCAAAGGCCGGGAAACAATTGGAGTTCGGCGCGAAAACCAAGCTGGTGATATGGCTGGTGTGGGCTTTAAATGTGAGGGGATCAGTTAGCATCTGAATCATCCTCCGACCGGTCGAAACGCGCCCAGACCGAGGGGAAGCCACCGCTGCCGTCCGGGCGTTCTTCCGAACCGCCTTTGCGCCATTTAAGCCTCAGGCCAGGTTGGAAGGCTGCCAGGTCGCGATCATCAACACCAAAGCTCGAGTTCGGGGTTTTACGCCAGTGGGCATAAAGCAGGTAGGCGCCGCCTGGTGCGAGCCAGCGATCCAGATTTTCCCGATAGGCCTGACGTCCAGCCGGGGTGAGTCCATGGAAACAGCCCATATCCAGAATGAGATCGAAGGGGTTACCCAGATCCCACTGGGCGGTCACGTCGCCCCGGCGAATATCTGCCGCATAGCCTTCCCCCCGCAGTTTATTCCTGGCTTTCAGGATGGACAGCCAGGCAAAATCTATCCCGGTCACCTGCCAGCCCTGACGGGCCATGGTCAACAGGTTTGTCCCGGTCCCGCAGCCCAGGTCCAGGGCACGGCCGGGCACGGCATCGGCCAGGAAGCCGGTCAGCTCCGGCGGAGAGACGCCTGTATCCCAGGGCGGATCGCCCAGGTACATCAGGTTAAACCGAAACCAGCGTTGGAGGTTCTTGAGAAAGCTCATTGCAGTGAGAATCCCACCATTTCCGACCGGAATCCCTCGCCCGAATTCCAGATTGTTGCTTCGCGATAGACAAAACCAATCCCGTCACAGAAGGTGCCCTCGTCTTTACCGTCGGCCAGGCGGATGGCGACGTTGTAGCAAATCCGCAAGCTGTCGTCCTCGGGCAGGGTTTGGTGATAGGGTTCGGAGGCGAATTTATATCCGGTGTCGGGCGGGTTAGCTGCAACGCGGTCCGCCGGGTCGGGATACCAGCGACCGCCCTCTTCCGGGAAGGGAATCACCAGGTCGAGCCAGGCTTCGTCCAGGTCCGTCTCAATCTGACCTTCGGATCGATATAGGTTGCTGCCGTCCACGAGTTCATAGTAGACCCCTTCTTTTGGTTTGTAGGGAAAGGCCGCGTCAGGGGTGCCTTCGAGAAGTTCGGTCGTCCGTTCAACCGTGGCAATATAATAACCATCGATGATTTGGGTTTCGACCACGGTTTCTACGACCCGCCAGGTCACTTCTTTTTTCTGTGTATAGCCGATGTAGGTATAGACCCAGGAGCTGCCCACCCAGAGGGGATAACGGCGCAGGGTGGCCTGGGTGGCCGGGTCCAGTTCGAGGGTGCTGCTTGGGTTAAAGGCTGCCGCCGTACCCTCGGACGGGATCGCATCGGATGCCTGCGGCTGCGGCGTGAACTGGCTGAGGTCCACCATCGGCAACGTCGCCGGGCGCAAGCAGCCGCTCAGCAAGAAACCGATGATTATGATGAGTAATATCCGGGAGAGAGATTTGATGTGGGCCATGATCAGGTGGATTAAGTATACCAACAATCATGTGGATCCTGCTCGGTCCGGACAATTTTTTCATAATTAATCCTCATGAGAGGAAACCCTAAATTAAAAAACACATTCGACATCAATTCTGAAAAGGATACCATACAAAAAGATATTCCTTCTACTGTTACGCTGAACAATGGTTGAAATGCCGTATTTTGGGCTGGGGACATTCCAGGCGGAAGGTGATAAATGCGCCGAGGCTATCGAGTTTGTTCTCACCCATGACCATGACTTAATTGATACGGCCCAGGCCTATGAAAACCAGGGCTATGACAGCGCCAAATATTCTATCGAACAAAGTCTTGAGCGGCCGCAGACGGATTATATTGACCTATTGCTGATCCATTGGCCCTATCCCGGTGATTTCGAGCGCTCGCTCGAGACCTGGCATACTTTGATAGCCCTGCAGGCGGCCGGCAAGACGCGGGCGATTGGCGTCAGCAATTCCACCATTGACCTGGTCCAGAAGACCATTGAGGACAGCGGCGTTGTCCCGGCCGTGAACCAGGTGGAATTCCACCCCGTCTTATTCCAAGTGGACCTCATGGATTATTGTCAGCAAAAGGGTGTCTTGATTTAATCCTATTGCCCTATTGCCCTATTGCCCGATTGCCCGGGAGGAACGCTCTGATAACCCCGTTTTTCAGAAGCTTGCGAAGAACTACGGGAAATCCCTCGTGCAGATCATCCTGCGTTGGCAGCTCGAGCACCAATTGGCGCCGATCCCGCGCTCTATGAACCCCAAGCACATCCGGGCGAATAGGGATATTTATGTTTTCAGCCTGACGGACGAAAGAGTGGGCGCAGTGGACGGCTTGAACGAAGATTACCGGATCATCAACCCCGAAAAAGGGGCGGCCGGTTGGTGACGCGGACGCCAGCCCCCTGAATGGGAGACCCTAATGGACAAAACAGGCCGTGGAAATCCACGGCCTGATGTTTATTTACGAGGATCGGGAAAATCGGAGCTCAATCAACGCGGGCAATAGCTACCATACCTTCAAGGATGGTTTCAAGAGCCATTGAGTGGCTGCAGCGGCCTCGGGTCTGGAAGAAATCACAATTGCAATGCCACTCGCCCTCGTCATAGGTCACGGTGTGGTCATTGTTATCACCCTCGAAGGTTACGGTGAACTTGGTGAATTCTATCCGGTCGCGTTCCTCTGCATAGCGTTTCGCCTTCTCAATTTTGCCGATCAATCCGTAGTCCATGTTGCACTTGTCCTTTCTATGGGAAGGGATATAAAAAAGAGCACGCGCGGGGTGAGCCGGCGTGCTTGGTTTCCAGAGTAGTGTGGGTTGGTCTTGGCATTTTTGCCTTTAAAAATTTTCTTTCATAAAGTGGTCTCAGTATATACCGAGTCAGGCTCAAAGTCAACGCATTTTTAATATCATGGTACCAATACCTACTCCCCCTTAAATCATCTATAATATAAATAAACCCTAGTAGAAAGACAGCGAACGATGAACCTTTGGCAAACACTTTTCGGTCACCCCGCCGTCCGGCAGTTGAAATCAGTACAAAAACAGGAATATAAGCGCCTGTTGGAAAAACTGATCCAGATCGGTAAGACCGATGACTTCCTCTCATTGCACCCTGGCGGCCCCTTTGACGTCCACTGCCACCACACCGAGGCGCGCAGGATTGGCGTGCGTCTGAACGAGATCGGCGGTTTACCGCTGATGCAAGCCGCCCGCGCCCATGTCAAGCGCAAACTCAAGGCCACCCTGGCGGAACATCTGGACCATTGCTGGCAGGACGTCGGCGGCTGGCAAGCCTGATTAGGCGGTCAAAGGCCAAGACCCCATATTTTCTATTTGGATGTCCCGGCGGATTCGGTATGATTTGAACCAGTAAATTAATTCAAATTTGTAAAGGAAAGAAATATGAGCGACCAAAAAAATAATTTTAATAACCTGTCCGACGAACGCCCACCTTTTCACGACGAAAAGACGGCAGAAAAAATGGAAAAAGAAGACGAAAAAATTGAGAAAAAGCACCATCGTGATCCCCTGGGCGACCTCGTCTGGGCGCTGATCCTGATCTGGGCCGGGTTGGTCTTTTTGGCCTCCAACCTGGGCTGGCTGGATGCAATCCAGACCTCGCTGGTCCTGCCGGAAGGCATCAACTTCGGCGGCCTCAGCACATGGTCGGTGATCTTCCTGGGCGCCGGCGTCCTGATCTTCATCGAAGCCATTGTCCGCACTTTCGTGCCGGCCTATCGCTCATCAACCGGCGGCAATTTTATCCTCGCCGCGGTCTTCCTGGGCATTGGCCTGAGCGCCATCTTTGACTGGAACGCCGTCTGGCCCTTCATCCTGATTGCGATGGGCCTCTCAGCACTAGCCAGCGCTCTGCTGCGTAAGGACTGATCCGACTCCAAACGACCTGAATCCAGGGTCTTCACCATCCGCCAGGCCTGCACGATGGACGTGGTCCATTTATCTCGCCTGATGCAGCGGAAATAAGGATGACCTGGCAAAGGGGGTGGAACTGGGACGGCTCTCAGCGCCCGCCGCGCAGGCCACCATGACGGCGATGCCAACACCGCGCCCGTAAATGACGTATTACAATAAAATGAAAAGTGAAATTAGATGTCTACAACGGCTTTTGAATGCTCGCGCAACAGCGCCAATCCTCTGATCGTCAACACCCCCACCGTGACCACAAAATAGGCACTGAACAAAGCCGCCTCAGCCAGATAGCCCAACGCCGGGACGAGCAGGAAAGCCAGCGCCACCTTGCCCAATGCGGCGAAGAAACTGACCTTCAGGGGTAATTCCGCCTTTCCGAACGCCAAGAGCAGTGAGCGGTTCCAGAAGAAGATATTGGCCGCGCCAAACCCCACCAGCAGGATCAACAAGACCCCATAAGCCGGACCGTAACCAGCCTTGTAGATATAGATTGTTCGGCCAAACAAAGACCAGGGCGAAAACAACAGCTGCCGGCCCAACAGCAGCAAACCCGCGGCGACCGCGCCTGTCCAGGTGGTCGAGATCACAGTTATCCGGGTGAGCAACTGTTTCAACTGCGCCCACTGCCGCTTGGCCACATGCCGGGTGATCTCCGGGAAGGAGGTGCTGATGAAAGGCGTGATCGGCATCACCATCAGGTTGATCACAGCCAGGGCCACCTTGAAATAACCGGCGACGGTGGTATCAAAGAAATAGCTGACCCAAAGCACTTCGCTATCGCGGGCGACCAATGTGATCGTTCCGCTGAAATTGGCGCTGAGCGCAAAACGAATCATTGGCTTGATTGGCGGTAGATTCGACCGGATCGGTGTGCGCCACCAGCCCTTACCCAGGCTCTTGGGCAACCAATAGAGCGCCAGCAAGACCGGCCCAACGCCCAGGATCACTTTGCCCGCCAGGTAGACCAGCATCACGGCTGTAATGTCGCCCTGGATGTTGACCACGATGAAAAACAGCCCGGCCAGCACCACGCTCTGCAGCAGGTTCAACAGTGCCTGCGACCGGAAATGCCCGGTCACGCGCAGCACACCGGTGGCCGTCTCGGTCATCATATTTGCCAGGATAGTGAACCCATAAATCAGGATCAGCGATTGAGCTGTGGGATCCTTGACAAAACTGCTCGCGCCCCAGCCGGAAAGCAGCACCAGCACCCCATAGGCAATGAAAGAGGTCATCATCTCGGTCAGCGCCGCCCCCTTGATAATGGCTGCCGACTCCGAGCGCCGATCCTCCGCCAGTGCGTTGCCCACATAGCGCACCACAAAATCCGCCATGCGAAAGGACAGCAGCCGGTTGATGTTGGTGACGAAGCTGATCACCACGCCCAGCGCGCCAAAGCTGGCGACGCCAAGCAGGTTAGCGGTCAGGATGCTGATGACCGCGCTGATCGCCTGCCCCCCGAAGAGATAGGCTGAATTACTAACGACTTTCTTGAGAATGGCGTCTTTCCCCCAGGATTTCAAGCCGGAGAAAAAACGTTTCATGGGGTTTCAACCTGGCTGGCCCAGTCCCGCTCCTGCATATACCAATCCACCAGGCGCGTCATTCCCTCGTCCAGGCCCACCTGAGGCTGCCAGCCCAGGCGCTTTTTCGCCTTGCTGACATCCGCGTGGTTGGTGAGCACGTCGGCCGGGTGGAAATCATCGTAAACGACCTGGGCTTTCTCGCCGATTCGCGCTTCCAGCATGCGGATTGTGTCATTGACCGTGATGATCTCATGCCCGCCCAGGTTCAGGATCTCGTAGCCCAACGGTTTGAGGGCCAGGATCGTACCGCGGGCGATGTCATCCAGATAGGTAAACCCGCGCGATTGTTCCCCGTCGCCGTTGATCACCACGGGCTGTCCTTCGGCGATCCACTTGCAGAAGCGGAACATCACCATCTGTGGGCGCCCGGCGGGGCCGTAGACGGTGAAATAACGCAGCACGGTCACATCCAAATCGTAAAGATAATGGTAGGTATAAGCCATCGTTTCTGCGGCCTTCTTCGATGCGGCATAAGGTTGCAGTGGATGGTCCGTATCATCAGTCTCGGTATAAGGCGGTTTGGAAAGATTGCCGTAAATGCTGGAGGTGGACGCCTGCACGAACTTCTTAATCCCATGCTGGCGGCAAAGCTCCATCATATTCAGCGCCCCGGTTACGTTTGTCTCAACGTAGACCCAGGGGTCGGAAAGGCTCCGGCGGGTGCCGGCCCAGGCCGCCAGGTTGATCACACCGTCAACCTCTTCCGGCAGCCACGCCTTCAGGTCCGCAATCACAGACTTATGAGAAATATCCCATTTTCGGAAATGGAAATTGTCCCGCCCGAGCAGCTTGCCCAGGCGATATTCCTTCAGCCGGATATCGTAGGCATGGTTCATGATATCCACGCCGTAAACCGTGTGACCGTCCGCTAAAAGCAACTCGACCACGCGGGAACCGATGAAACCGGCTGCGCCGGTGAGCGTATAGACGCTCATTAAAGTCGGACCACTTTGGGGCTATCTTTACCCTTGGCCCCAAGGGCGTTGCGGGTGTCCACGACCACGTCCGCGGCCTCGAGGATCGCGTCGTAATCGTAGTCGCTGTGGTTTGTGATGATCGCCACACAATCCGCTTCCGCCACGGCTGCCATCAGGTCCGGGACGCTGTCCAGGACGATGTTGTCGTGGTCCACATGCGGGATATAGGGGTCGTGATAAGCCACGTCCGCGCCTTTTTCCTGCAGCAGGTGGATCACGTCCAGCGCAGGCGATTCACGCAGGTCGTCAATATCGGGTTTATAAGCCACGCCCAAAATCAGCACCCTGCTGCCGTTCACGGGTTTCTTCACCAGGTTAAGCGCATCCTGGACTTTGCCTACCGCATAACGGGGCATGTTGGTGTTGATCTCAGAGGCCAGTTCAATGAACCGGGCATTGTAGTTCACGGATTTGAGTTTCCAGGAGAGATAGAGCGGGTCAATTGGGATGCAGTGCCCGCCCAGGCCCGGACCGGGGGTGAACTTCATAAAACCGAAGGGCTTGGTGGCAGCGGCGTCAATCACTTCCCAGACGTCCACCTTGAGCCGATCGCACATGATGGCCAATTCGTTCACCAGGCCGATGTTGATCATGCGGAAGGTGTTCTCGAGCAGTTTCGCCATCTCGGCGACCTCACAGGTGGATACGGTGATAATGGTCTCGAGCGCCTGATCATACCAGGCCGAGGCCATTTCACCGCAGGCCGCGGTGATCCCGCCGATCACCTTGGGGGTATTGATCGTGGTCCAATCCTCCCGGCCGGGGTCCACCCGCTCGGGAGAAAAGGCCAGGAAGAAATCCTCGCCAACGGTCAGACCGCTGACTTCTTCCAATTCCGGCAGCATCATCTCCCGGGTGGTGCCGGGGTAAGTGCTGGATTCCAGGACGATCACCATGCCCTCATGCAGGTGCGGGGCCAGCGAATGGCTGGCGGAAGCAATGAAAGAGAGATCCGGGTCACCGGTCTTGCGCAGCGGTGTCGGCACACAGATCGAAACAGCGTCCACTTCGCCCAGCCGGGCATAATCCGTGCTGGCAGAAAGCTTCCCGGCGTCCACCAAGGCTTTCACCCGGTCGGAATCAATATCCAGAATATAACTCTCGCCCCGGTTGAGAGCGTCGACCTTTTCGGCCAGTGGATCCACACCCACCACCTCGAAGCCAGCCTCGGCGAAGACCACAGCCAACGGCAGACCAACGTAACCAATCCCAACCACACCAATTTTGGCGGTCCGATCTTCAAGTTTCTTAATCAATACAGATTTTGTATCCATAGTCATTTCCTTGATTGTCGCTTTAAAATCAGAAAAGCAATTTTATCATAGACCGCCCAATCACATGGGCGGCCGTCAAAGGCTAGAACAGACTCAACTGCTCCGTGCTCGTGTCATCTATTTGTTCTTCTTCACCCGGCTGAGATAAGGCAATCAGGTCTGGGTTATCCCGGCGGGTTTCCTGCGCCTTCGCGATCATCTCCGGCAGGCTGGCGAAATCCTGTTTGACGATCTCGCGCAGCGAAGGCATATGCAGGGCGGCAGCCGGATGGTACATCGGGACGATCATTCGCCCATTGGACCAGAAGGGCTTACCGTGGGTCCCGCTGATTTTACCGTTGTTGATGAAATGGCCCATCGAATACCGTCCGAGGGTCACAATCACGTCCGGGTTAATGGCTGCAATCTGGCGTTCCAGATAAAGTTTGCAGGCGTCCAGCTCCTCAAATTGCGGATCACGGTTCCCCGGTGGGCGGCACTTGACCACATTGGTAATAAAAACATCCTCGCGTTTCAGGCCTGCCACAGTCAGGAGTTCATCCAGGAACTGCCCGGCTGCGCCGACGAAGGGAAGGCCTTGTTCATTTTCATGAAAGCCGGGGCCCTCACCGATAAATAAGATCTCGGCTTCGGGGTTGCCTGTGCCAGGGACAGCATGCTTACGGGAATATTGCAGCTTGCAGCGGGAACAGTCCGCCGTTTGCCTGGCGACTTCTTCGAGAATCGCTTCAGGGTTCAAGGGTTGCCTCCATTCATTTCAACCATTAGCGTTTGTTTCATCTTCCATTTGTTCCAACCGGGCCAATCGATCCGGTTGGAGCGGGGCGAGAGTCATCAGGATCGCATCTTCATGCGTGTCCTGATAATATCCTTTTCGCAATCCGACCTGCTCAAACCCAAATTTATCATAAAGGCCTTGCGCTGCCAGGTTGCTCTCACGCACTTCCAACATCGCCGAGGTTGCACCGCTCTCATGGCAGAGCAGCAGCGCTCGGGCCAACAGCTTCTGCCCGATGCCATGCTGCCGGAGGTCCCCTTGTACCGCCAGCGTGGCGATATGGGCCTCATCCACCACCAGCCAGACGACGACATCGCCGACCAGGCGCCCGGATTGTTCGGCCACCCAGCAGATAGCATGGGGGTTGCGGGTCAGTTCATAACGGAATGCGTTCTCAGGCCAGGGGGTGGGGAAAGCTTGCCGATCCAGCGCCTCAACCTGGGGCAAATCCGCCAGGGTCATCGGTCGCAGGTTTACCTGCGCCGCTTTGGATGGATCGGTCATCTCAGGCCGGGATAGGGTTGGCCGTGCTGAGGTAAATCGGGGCGAGCGTGACGGGATCATCGACCCGATCGCTCATCAACCGCGCCCAGGCCAGCTCCGCCAGGAAGCCCGCCCGCCGCAGGCAGCGCGCCGGCTGGGCGATGATGGCATTCTTCCAGCGCCGGCCCAACACCGACCGGGCGTCTTCCGAAAGTTCGCCCGCAATCAGGGTCGGCACGGTGATCGTCTTCACCAGGTTATGGGCATCAATGGCGACCGGCTCATGCTGGGCTTGCCAGGCGTCGCCTTCCACCAGGTAGGTGACATAGGCCAGGCGAGTGCGTCCGGCGTGCAGGACGGCGATCAGGGGCTTCTCATCCAAGGGCTGAGCGGCGGCCACGACATCCAGCGAGGGCACACCAATCACTGGCAGCTTCAGCGCCAGGGACATCCCCTTGACGGCGGCCAGCCCAATCCGCAGGCTGGTGAAGGAGCCGGGGCCAATCGCCACGGCCAGACCGGTCAGGTCCGCCGGCTTGGTTCCGGTGTGCTCAAAAACATTATCGATCGCCGGCGCCAGCTCCACCGTATGATGGTGGTGGCTCTGCCAGGTGGTCTCATAACGTACGAAAGTTCCGTCATGGAGCGCCAGACTGATCCAGGATGTGGATGTATCAATTGCCAGTAACACTAGAAATCTCCATACAACTTATGGCGCAAATTTTTCACGATCTTCTTGAACCGCTCACCGTGCGGGTTGAGCATCATCGAGCGGTGTTCCATGCTCGTATAGTCCAGGCGGATGCGCAAATGGGTTTCGGGCAGAATGGATTCCACCCGCTCCACCCATTCGATCACGACCGGTCCTTGTGAGAGCATCCGGTCAAAGTCGAGGATCTCCGCATCGAAGACGCCTTCCAGCCGGTAGGCGT
Source organism: Chloroflexota bacterium (assembly GCA_034189815.1). GTDB lineage: Bacteria > Chloroflexota > Anaerolineae > Anaerolineales > Anaerolineaceae > Brevifilum. The sequence goes on along the minus strand of JAXHUD010000012.1, from coordinate 14,848 downwards.
CCATGTGGAACAAACGCTGTTCATCGGCCCGGCGATATTCGTTCACAATCACATACGTGGGGCTGGAGACGGGGTCCAATCCGCCCCATCCCTGGGCAATCCCCTGCACGAGCGTGGTTTTGCCAGAGCCCAGGTTGCCCTGCAGGCCAATCACGTCACCGGGGCGCAGGAACCCACCCAGGTGAATGCCCAGCCGCCGGGTTTGATCGGGACTGTGGCTGAAAAATTCAAAATTTCGGTCATCTAAAATCGGCATAATATGTCAATAATCATATCAGATTCAGGCCGCCGAAACGATATCAATTATCCGCTGGGCAATATCTTTTGAAGCATCGGGGCGGGCAAGGCGCTTCGAGGTCGCGGCCACTTTTAGGCGAATGTCGGGGTTCTCGATCCAAAATCGCAGGATGGCGACCGCCTTCTCGGGGTAAGGCGCCCAGACACCCGCGCCCTTGTTCACCACGTAATCCACGTTGCCGTCTTCCTGCCCTGGCATCTTGGAATACAGAATTATGGGTAGTCCGGCGATGAAGGCTTCCGAAATCGTCCCGGGTCCGGCCTTGGTCAGGATAATATCCGCTGCGTTCATCAGGTCCGGCATGTTTTCAACAAAGCCATAGACCTTGAGCGGGGTTAGCCTGCCCGCTTCTTCCAGCTCACGGCGCAAGGTATTGTTCCGGCCGGCAATCACGGCCATGGTTAAATCAAGTTGGGCCTGGTCCACAGCCCGAACCATCTCGCCTATCGGACCCATACCTTCTCCGCCGCCAATCATCAACGCAACGATCTGATCCTGCGGCCAGCCAAGCGCCTCGCGCAAGGCTGCTTTGGATTCAGTCGAGCGCCTGAACTTATCGGCGATCGGCTGTCCGAGCACTTCCATCTTCTCAGGGGCAAGGCCGATGTTGACGCCGCGCATTTTGGCTTCTTCCGTCGGGAGCAGGGTGAGCGTGGCGCTGTTGTTATACCAGAAAGCATGCGTGGTGACCATATCGGTGACGACAATTATATAGGGTCGGTGTCCTTCACCCAGCGCGCGCAAGATGGGGGTATTGATGATCGGATGCACAGACAGGAATAGATCACAGGGATGTTCCTGCACCAATCGCTCAGCCGCCTTGCGGATATAGGGCCAGAGCACGTCCTGTACCAGCTTGGATCGCCATTTGCCGTTGCTCAGCTTATAACCCAATTCCCAAAGATCGGGCACCTGGGCCATCGGTGCATAGGTCGTCACAGCCATATCAAAAGGCGGGGGAGCATATTCCACAAAGAAATCCAGCATCTCGGTTGTCACCCGGCCGGGGAAATAAACCCCCAGCGCCTCAATAATCGCCTGAGCAGCGCTGCGATGGCCCCCACCGGTATCTGAAAAGAGAAAGAGGATATGCGGTTTTTTATCCGTTTTCCGGGTCATGATCGCTGCCTTTGCGGACGATCTTCTTCATCCGATTTCTGAGTGAGCGCCGGTCCAGCATGATCCGCCGATTGCAGGTCAGGCAAACCAGGCCAATATCAGCGCCCAAACGCACCACTTGCCATTCATAACCGCCGCAAGGGTGAGGCTTTCGCATGCGGACAACATCACCGAATTCAAGTTCCTGTAACACGTTTTGGATTATACCACCGGGGTTCATTCACATTATAACTTTCAAATGACCCTATCCTTGATCAAACCTGGTAGGGCACTTTCTGAACCTCAACGGCCAACTTGACTTTAGAAATTCGAAGGCAGCCCCCTTCGTAATACCGATTTATCGCTTCCTGCCCAACCTTGACGATCGGTATTTATTCCCTCCGCAGTATCCGGACAATACGATTGTAGATGATATTCGAAATTCCCAGAGCTTTTCCGCCGGTTATGTTCGAGACCCCCCAGGTCTCGCCCCCGGTCGTATTAACCAACTGAACGACGACGGTATCAATATCTTCGTGATAGCGTGCGATACTGTAGTAGCCGGGGACCCAGCCAGTATGCTCATATTCATAGATGGAGGAATAAATCGCCTGCTCGTCCTCGGTCAACAGGGAGCCATCATTCAACGCTCTCAAGAATATACCCACATCCTCCGCCGACGCGATCATTGAGCCGCCCAGGAACCTCAGGTCATCATCATAGCCATACCAGTAACCACTGACGACGTCATCGTATGGCGCCTCGTCGAGTGAAAAATAAGTGTTCGTTAATCCCAGTTGGGCCAGGATTTCCTCATAGACATATTGATGGTGACTGTATCCCAACACTTTATCGAGAATCCGACCAATCAAGAGATAATTTGTATTGGAATAACTATAACGTTTGTCAGGCTTGAAATCTGCGGGTTTATCCAAAACGAGACCCAAATTCCGGTCTTCGTCAGTCTGCGGCGTGAACCAGTCGAAACCTTCAGCGTCAGTGTAATTAGGAATGCCGCTGCGATGTTGCACCATCATTCTCAAGGTGATCTGATCCGCATATTCAATTCTTCCAACCAGTTCGGGGAGGTAATCCGCCAGCGTATCATCCAGCGACAAGCTGCCGTCACTAGCCAGTTTCGCAACCGCTGTGGCGATATATAATTTGTGGATACTGCCAATTTTGAATAAGGCGTACGGGTCAGCGGGTTCACGCGTCGCTTTATCCTTCAAACCGGCGGCATAAAAATCCGGCGCCTGACCGGCTTGATCGACATATACAATAATGCCATCCAATCCATGAGCGATCGCATCGTCGACCTGTTCCTGCACGGTATCTGGTAACGGTGTGACCCAGGGGACGATGTCCCAGGGGACAAACACCACAATAGAGATGACCGCCGCGATGGGCATGATTATTCTAAGTATTCGGAGGGTTCGTTTCTTTTTCATCGTAGGGATGACCTTTCCACACCCGCCAATCGATACAAAACAGAACAAAACGGTCTCCAATTTGAACAAACTGAATTAATGTTGGATTTCAGCTTAAATTTTGAAAATTGGTTAGGGGTTGGGGCAACCAGAAGTTCGTTTTTCGTAATACGATAATGTTGACCCAATTATGAATGTTTGGGTTAACTTTACCTGTTATCTGAGCAGTATACAATAGATGGTTTATTGAAAAATTTCGAAAAATTGCTGGTGATGGATATTACATTTTTTCGTCTTGTTACAATCAGGACTTGCCCGCGAGGAGCTCCTTGAGCCGGGGATGGTCGGCGTAGAAACCGCGATAGTTCGGCGGAAGCAGGGCGGCAATCCGGCACATGATCTCGTCCGTATAATTGGACAACCAGGCCTGGCGATCCTTACGGTCGAATGCGGGCAGGGTGTAAGGTTTGCCCACCGTGATGGTCACAGGCGGCCGCCGCAGTCGCAGGAGCTCACGGCTCACGTTTTCCGATCCAACAATCCCCACCGGGACAATCGGGACTCCGGCGCGTGCCGCCATGAGGGCCGCGCCCTGTTTGGCTTCCAAAAGCCCTTTTGAATCCCGGCTGCGGGTGCCCTCTGGGGCTATCCCAACGATCATCCCCTCACGCAAATAGGCCAATGCTTCCCTGATAGCCGAGAAATCCGTGTTCTCCCGGTCCATCCAGACCATCGTGCCAATCTTTTCCAAAATCCATCGGAAGATCGGTCTCTGCTGATATTTCTTGGCGACGATTGCCACCAGGTCCATCCGGTCGGTGATCGAAAGCAGGAAAGGCGTATCCAGACGGCTGAGATGGTTGGTGGTCAATAATATGCTGCCTTCCTCCGGAATATATTCAGGGTGGATCACCTTGAAGTCAACCAGACGGTTCACCAAATTTCGAAGGAGGGGCAATAAGGGGGTATCGGTCATCAAACTTTCCTCCGGGCAGTCTCGGCCCCGTCATCGTCGTTACTTGGATCAAGTGCCCATAATCTGCTGCTGTTCCTGGCCGGTATCCATCTGAGACGATTTCGTTGTCGTGGGATCCTGCTCTTTTCGGAGTTTCCGGTTGATTAAAATCATCGTAATAACCGCGGCGATAAGCAAAAAGAATAACGGCAGCATGAAAACAAACTGCTCCCAAAAGGTCGGTTCAGCGCCGAATAACAGGATGGGGGCGCCGCTGGCCACCAGGGCGATTGCGTTCCAGGCACTGTGGAAAAGGACCGCGCCGGAAAAGGTAATCGCAAGGAACGGCCAGTCCCCTTTGCGCCAGGTGCGGGCCAGTCCCAGGCCCACCAGGCCGGAGCCCAGCATATGCAGCACGCCCGTGGTGCTGCGCAGCAACGCGGAAAACACCCATTCTTCTGAGGTGTAAGCCATCGAAAAATAGAGCAGGTTCTCCATCAGCGTAAAGGCCGCGCCCGTGATCAACCCGGCGACAAAGCCTTCCTGATCGGTCAAGCCTCGCCCTGCCAGCATCCAAAGCGCCAGTGGTTTGAGGATCTCTTCGATCAGCGGCATGATCCCGGCGATGATCGCCACCAGGCCAAAGATCACGATCGGTTGGTTAATTAGGTCCCCATACTGTTGGAGGATCATTTCCAGGCTCATACCGGTGGAAATGTCGGAGAAAATCGCCTGTAATTCGAATTCCAAAGCAGGGTGAAAGGTGATCTGGAATGCAACCAACAAGGCAGCAACCAGGAAAACACCCAAAAGTGCAATCACCTCAACAAGGATTACCGCCCACGGTGTGAAACCCAGGCTGAAACTGAAAAGCCGCCATTTACGGGCTGAGGGACCGCTCTGTAATTTCTGCCTCGAGAGTGTATAAATCGCCAGGACCGGCACACCGGCCACCAGGATATTGAAGAGGCCCAAAACAAAGACCGACAGCAGCGCTTCTCCTGAAATCCACATGCCCAACAGGATAACCACCGGCCAGATAATCAATAAAGCCAGAAAGGCTTTTTTGTAAAACGGGCGGGTTTCATCCAGCCATTCAGGTTCAGGCTGGCCGCGCAGTTTTTTGATGCTGAGGATCACAACCGGGATAAATAGCAGCCCTGTAAACAAAGACGACCAGGCCAACAAACTGTTCGATACAGCCGAAGCAGTGTTGGCCTGTTCGCCAAAATAGGCCATCAAAGACATCACGCCCATTGTCAACGCCTGGGTCAGATAAAGCAGTAGCCCCAAGACGCCGAGCATCAAAAAGAGGATGGTGATCCAACTCTTTTCAGTGGGTCGGACTTCGGTCATCGTTGCGGGCCTCCTTCAATCAATTTTCAATGATCTCAACGGCGTTGATCTGTGTGGTCCCATCAAAATCAGTCGCCGTCAGGGGGTCACGGAGCGCGAAGTCTTCCAGTGTTGCCAGGCTATCTTCCTGCACCTGGCCAAAAATGGTGAAACCACCATCCAGGTTCGGCGTGGGGGCCAATGTGATAAAGAACTGGCTGCCGTTCATATTCTCAGCGCTCTTCGCCATGCCTAAAACACCAGCCTGGTCAAAGGAAAGACTGCCGCTGATTTCGTCATCAAAGATGTAACCAGGCCCGAGATAACCCTCATTGATCGGGTCACCCGCCTGGGCAACAAATCCTTCTTCCACCCGGAAGAAATACAGATCGTCGAACCAGCCGTTCTGGGCCAGGAACACAAAAGAGTTCACGGTCAGGGGCGCTTGTTCGGGATAAAGATCAATCTTGAGTTCGCCCACATTGGTATCCAATACAGCCGTGTAGGATTTATCAGGGTCAATCACCCAAGGTGGGCAATCGGCGTAACCGTCATAAACTTCAATGCTGGCTAAATCCATGAAGTTCGGGTTGCCATCGCGATAGATCTCGCCATTGACAATCACAAAGGGTGTATACACGATCCCCAGGTCCAGTCGTTCCTGAGTCTGGGCTTCCAGTTCGGCCCGAGCCTCTTCGTCAAGCATGTCGGCCGTGAAGGTGTCAATGTCCAATTCCAAACCTTCGGCCTGCTGGGTCACCCAGTCCACGAATTCATCCTGAGAAAAACTGGACCAGGCCTGCTGATTCAGATATAAGACATCATACATCTCCCAAAACTTGCCCTGGGCGCCGGCCGCGTTCGCCGCCAGAGAAGAAATATTGGCTTTGTCATGGATCGAGGCTAAGGGCATATGGCGGAAGACGATCTGAAACGCATCCGGAACAATTGTCATTAGCTCATCAAATAATAATGCATAGTAAGAGCACGCCGGACATTGGAAGTCGGCATACTCAATGATCGTGATCGGTGCATCAGGATTACCGCGGACCCAATCATCCTCGCCCACTGGGGGCAGTTGATCGGCTACGGTTTGATAGAACTGCGCCTCTTCCGAGGGTGTGTAGGACAGCGGCGAGGTGCAGGGCATCGGTTCGCCCATCTCAATCGTGACAGAAGAAGTGGGGTCTGCCGGAGCTTCATCTGCGACGTCCGTCGCAGCTTCTGTCTCAACCGGGGCCTCAGTTTCGGTCGCTGCCGGTATGGCAGTGCTGTTGGCTGTACAGGCTGAAAGCAGCAGGGCACCCAACATAACAATAAAAACGAATTTTTTAGGCATTAAAACACCTTTCTCTGTATTTATTAAATCATCGTTCCAACGGGGATTTGCTAAACCGGTGGACGGTTAATCAAGCGAGGAGAGCCGGTCTAAAATTGCTTCCCGCATAGCTTGTTGTACTTCATCTTTGCTTTGGGTGGCGTCAATCACGCACCAGCGGTCCGGTTCAGCGCTGACCAGCGCCATATACCCTTGATACACCCGCCTATGAAAGCCTTCTGCATAAGCATCCAGCCGGTTCCATTCCGATTGACTGAGCTTTCTCGCCAATCCCTCCTTAATTGGGACATCGAGGAACAAGGTCAGGTCCGGCTTCAAACCACCGGTCGCATAGTTGACCAGGTAGCGTAATTTCTCCAGATTAATTTTGGGATGACCATAGCCCTGGTAAGCCAGGGTAGAATCGCCAAAACGGTCGCAGATCACGACCTTCCCTGCTGCCAGGGCCGGGTTGATCACTTCTTCCACATGCTGGGCGCGGGCTGCCTGAAAAAGCAGGATCTCCGTACGGGGGACAATGGCCGTATTCTTCAGATTCATCAGAATATCCCGGATCTGATCGCCCACATCCGTACCGCCCGGTTCGCGGGTCACCACTACATCATACCCCTTTTGGCGCAGGAATTCTTCCAACGCCGGGATTTGAGAGGTCTTACCGCTGCCATCGGGTCCTTCTAAAGTGATGAACATTTTCAGTCTCTAAAGATTCTCACATGACGGTTGGGTTCTTTGCCATAAGAATGGGAAACCAGATCAGCCTGGCGCGCCATTTCGTGCTGCAGGCGCCGGATCGTCGAGGAAGCCGGCCGCAGGTCAACCCAACGCTCACCGTTAAGCACAGCGTTGATCGCTGCCTGAGTCTGGTCCACTACGGCTGTTTCAGGCGTGGCGTTCGTCTCCACGTTGGAAAGGTTGAATAAGTCCACTAGGAACTGTTCCATCTGTTGACTGGTGTTCGAACGCAGCACAAAGATCGGCAAACCGCGCTGTTCCGCTTCCTGCACAGGCTGCTGGCGTTCGCGGTAATAGCGCCGCAAGGTCAGCAGGGCATCCGCATCCTTCAGATTGCGGACGATGCGCGCCGGGACTTTCAGTTGCTTGGCGGCCTGCAGCAAGCGGTTACGAGCCACGCCATAGGGATAAATATCCACTTTCTTGAGCGATTTACGCGCTTCTTCCACCATCCCCAGCGATTCTTCCAACGCCTCAACCTGCTGTCCCTCCCGGTTGTTATTCCGTTTGCCGTTGCCGGATCTGGAGAAAGGCGCCGTTTCGCCCCGGCTGTTGCGGTTCACCGCCTGCGAAGCGGTACCGGGCGCGGGCGGGGTCGGTTTTTGCACATGGATCATATTCTCATCATCCCGATAACGGATCTCAGGCGGCAAGGGATAGCCGCGCAAGAGCGAGTCTACGGCCGACGAAACATCACTTTGCACCGCGATCCGGTTGCGGTCCTGAATTTCCACAAGGACATCAAAGGTCGGGGGGGCTCGGCGTTCCAGCACGGTCTTCTGTGTACCGCGCCGGCGAGCCTCGTCGTCTGATAGCGTGACCGATTCGATCCCGCCCACCAGGTCCGACAGGGTCGGGTTGAGCAGCAGGTTCTCGAGTGTGTTGCCGTGGGCTGTGCCGATCAATTGCACGCCGCGTTCGGCGATTGTGCGGGCGGCCATCGCTTCCAACTCCCGGCCGATCTCGTCAATTACGATCACTTCGGGGTTGTGATTCTCCACAGCCTCAATCATCACTTCGTGCTGCAGAGAAGGCTTCGCCACCTGCATCCGGCGGGCTTCACCGATGGCCGGGTGGGGCACATCGCCGTCGCCGCCGATCTCGTTGCTGGTATCCACAATAATCACCCGGGCGGAATCCGCCAGGATACGGGCCGCCTCGCGCAGGATGGTTGTCTTTCCCACCCCGGGGCGTCCCAAAATGAGGATGCTGGAGCCCGATTCGATCAGGTCCTGAATGATGTCACTGGTGCCATAAACGGCCCGACCAATGCGGCAGGTCAGCCCGACCACGTCGTTGTGCCGGTTGCGGATAGCCGAGATGCGGTGCAGGGTCCGTTCAATGCCGGCCCGGTTATCCGCGTCAAACTCACTGATCGCAGCAGTAATCATCTTAATGTCGTCGTAGGTGATCTCCTGATCGCTCAGCTCCACCTCGCGCTGCACAAAACGGGCCTTGGGGAGTCGTCCCAGGTCCATCACAATCTCAAGGAGATTCTCACTATCGTCCAAATCCTGCACTTTATCAGAAATATGCCGGGGTAGAACGCCGAGCAGCAGGTCTAAATCGTCTGTTATTTTTTGATGTTCTAACATGTAGTGTTTCAATTTCTTTTGTTTGTATACTATAATTTATCCGGATTATTAGGGTCACCATAACTATTGTATCCAGATTCTATCATTTTACCTGCTGAATATTACCATATCAGACATCAGTTTCACCGATGACAATGCTTAGATGAAAACGCAAGAGAGAAAACTTCAGAAAACCTAAGGACATGGAGAAGATCAACCGCAGACATGACCCATACCAAGAGCGAGGAACCATTGGAACCTGTAGCAGAAAAGAATTCGCCGATCAAAAAAGGCACGGTGGCCGATAAAGTGCGGTATCTGTTGGGACACGTCAGGACGTACCCCATCTATGTAATCGGTACAGGCCGCTCAGGGACGCACTGGCTGGGTTATTCCCTCAAGGACCACCCCGAGATCCGGGCGACCATCGAGCAGGAGCCCATGTTTGGCCTCTCCACCCGGATGGCGCTCAATCCCGCTCTGGAGGAATCACTCTTTCCCCGGCTGGTGCGGGCCTACAAAAAACAACTGTTCAAATCCGCGCCGCGTCTTTACCTGGACAAATCCCACCCCAACATCTGGCTCGCCGAACGCCTCAAAGAGGCTTTCCCCGAGGCCCGTTTTATCGGCATCGAGCGCGACCCCTACGCCACAGTCGCCAGCATGCTTAAGCATAAGGGGGTCTCCGCCTGGCACGCCCGCTGGCGCGAATTCCCCGTCCCCAACCGCTTCCTCGGGATCACGCCGGAGATGGCTCAGTATTATGACACCCTGCCCCTGCCCGCCCAGTGTGCCTTCCGCTGGCGCGCCCACCATCAGCGCATGACGGAATTGCAGAGTACGCTGGGGGAAGATCTGCTGGTGATCTCATTCGAGACCTTCGTCCAGGAAACGGACCGGGTGCTGGCAACGTTGAACCAGTTCCTGGGCTTGAAGTCACCCCTGCGAAAGCCGGAGGTAAAGACTGAAACGCTGCACAAATGGGAAAACCAGCTCTCGGATGAGGCGCTTCAACAAATTGAGGACACAGTCGGCTTTGGGCCGACGCCAGTGACGCGCTAGGCCGCTCCCCCCTCCCTGATCCGCACTCCCGAGCAAAAACTGTCAACCCGGCCTTTCTCATTTTGCGATTGGCGTGACCGGGAAAGTGGGTTCAGTGCTCCCCTTCTGCAAACGTTGAAACGCCAAATCGGCCCGGCTGGGCTGGCGCAAAGCCAGGTACTTGACCACGAGGGCCTGTTCGGGCGAGCGGTAGCCGGCAACCGGTTCGAGCGCGTTCTCCACCCAGGGCTGGTAGGACCGCGCCACAATATACACCGGGCGGCCGCTGAGGTCCGGCAAATCCTGCACCAATTGGATCAACAACTCAGCCATATCCACGCTGCTTTGGGGGTGAATGAAGGGCAACACCCACACGCCGCTTGGGCCATAAATCAGGTCAGCAAAAGCCTGCAATTCGCCGGACGAATCGTAAAAGACCAATCCCAACATTTCCAAACGCGTCAAAGGCTCCACCGGGCGTATCAACGGCGGCACCAGGGTCTGATAGAGCACTCTCATCGCGGGGATATCATCACTGTTCCAGATCCGCCAGTGCCGCGCCAGGCCCTGGGACAAGATCTCGCTGGAGGCAATCTGAAACAAACGCTGTTTGGCGAAGACATAAAACCCCGCCTGCCGTAATTGAGGGTAATTCTCAGAGTCGGGCGAAATCTCCGCCACAATCTGCTTGGCCCCCCAACTCCCCGCTTTCCTGACCAAACCTTCCAAAAGCGGCGTCACGTCTCTTGCCGCGCCCTCCGGCGCCATCAGGAAATGGACCTGAGCACTGGACAGTTTCGGAGATTGGTAAACCTGGCCCACAGCACGACGCTCGCCCGAGGAATCCAGATAGATGCCCGCAAAGACCTTATCGGCCGGGCGCATTGATGTGAGGAGACTGATCCAGGTGAGGGGAGCGCCGCGAGTCAGAGCCAGGATATTGTCCAGGCTTTGGATTTGGCGGCGATGACGGAAAACGTAAGGCCAATCATGCCAGAGAAGCGGACGAATGCCTATGTTGCTAACTCCATAAAATATTGGTGGAAGCGGCTGTCGGCGGTCAGTTCAGGGTGAAAAGAAGTCGCCAACAGGTTGTCCTGCCGGGCTGCAACGATGCGACCATCGGGCAGCAGCAAAAGAGGGTCCGCCTCACCGAAAACGGATTTGATGATGGGGGCGCGGATAAAAACCGCATGATAAGGTCGTTCCTCACCCTCAGGCAGGAACGGTGCATCGAGGTCAATCTCGAAGCTGTCGACCTGGCGGCCAAAAGCATTGCGCTCCACGTGGATATCCATCAGATTCAACAGGGGTTGATCGCGCTGTGTTTCCTTGGAGAGGAAAATTGCCCCAGCGCAGGTCCCCCAAATGGCGTGCTTCCGGGCAAACCCCCGGATCGGCGCGATCAGGTCGTAAGCAACGGCTAATTTCCCGATCGTGGTCGATTCACCGCCGGGGATAATCAGCCCGTTCAGGCCCTCCAGATGCGCCGGTAGTCTGACTTCCCGTGCTTCTGCGCCCAGGGAGCGGAGCACGTGAACGTGTTCGATGAAATCGCCCTGCAGGGCGAGGACGCCAATTTTCATTCGTTCGTCGTGATTACCAACCGCGTTGGGCGATCAATTCCTGATCAGGAATGTCAGAGATCTGGCGGCCGACCATCGGTTCACCCAGGTCACGGCTGACTTCCGCCAGGATTGCCGGGTCATTGAAGTGGGTGGTGGCTTTGACGATCGCATTGGCGCGCTTGGCCGGGTCCCCGGATTTGAAAATGCCGGAGCCAACGAAAACGCCGTCTACACCCAACTGCATCATCAGGGCTGCATCCGCCGGGGTGGCAATGCCGCCAGCCGCGAAGTTGACCACCGGCAGGTGGCCGAGTTCGCGGGTTTCCTTGACCAGTTCATAGGGAGCGCCAATTTCTTTGGCGAAGGCCATCAATTCTTCTTCCGGTATATTCTGCAAGCGCCGGATCTCACCCAGCACATTGCGAGCGTGCCGCACAGCTTCAACCACGTCGCCCGTGCCGGCTTCGCCCTTGGTGCGGATCATGGCCGCGCCCTCACCGATGCGCCGTAGCGCCTCGCCGAGGTTGCGGCAGCCGCAAACGAAGGGAACCTTGAAGTCGTGTTTGAAGATGTGGTTGGCTTTATCGGCTGGCGTCAGGACTTCGGATTCGTCGATGTAGTCCACGCCGAGGGATTCAAGGATCTGCGCCTCCACAAAATGCCCGATCCGGCATTTGGCCATCACGGGGATCGAGACCGAGTCCATGATCTTGAGGATCAGTTCAGGGTCGCTCATCCGAGCAACGCCGCCATCCGCGCGGATATCTGCAGGAACCCGTTCCAGGGCCATCACGGCCACGGCGCCGGAGTCTTCAGCGATTTTGGCATGGTCGGGAGTGACCACATCCATGATCACGCCGCCCTTGAGCATCTGTGCCAGCCCCTTTTTAACATTGAATGTTGCGACCTGCTGTTCCATAGAAACCTCCAACTCATTTTATTGCAACCGGATTCTACCACGCAGCGCCTCAGCATACAATGAAGAGGACGGTTAGAGTGAAGGAAAAGGAGTTTCTCAGAAATAATTTAACGGGAGATGAAAAGAAGTCGTTAAAATTTACAATTAACAATTCCCAGAAAAAGTGGGTTGGTAAACCCACCAATGGAACCTTACTCGATTAGATCAACAATCCTTCCGAGCATTGCATCAAATGGTGGATTTTGTCCTTTGGGCACCTGTCCCCGACAGCATAAGCGGAGTGGGATCGGCCTACTCTACACAAGAAAATCACACATCATCCACGTAACGAGAATCCGCCAGCAACTGATCCCTATCCGGGCCAGCGGCCGCCGTCACGTCCTCGTCCGCAGCCAGTTCCGCCCGTTCGCGGGCCTCAACTGCCGCCAGTTCTGCTGGCGTCGCGCGGGTCGTCATCACCCACTTGCCGCAGTTCTCACAGCGGTCCAGCCGTCCCATCACCAGGTTGATACCCCAAATATGGCGCGGGAAAGGCCGTCCGCACTTCGGGCAGACCGTCCCGCCCATCATCCCATACTGGCGCGGTTCGCCCGGCTCGTGACGGTTCCCCTTCTTTTTGAAAAGCGTGCCCTGAATCAGCGCCACAACCACTATCACCGCAAAGAGCGCGCCCCCAATCGCGAGCAGAATCGTCGTCATCTGCTCCCGCTGCGCCTCCGGACTGACAAAGTTATATTGGATAACGGCCGTCGTTCCACTGGCGCCGTCCAGCAGGGTATATTCGGCCCAAAGGCGGTGCGTCACAAGCCCATAATCATCGGTATCGAACCGAAAGTTGAAAGGCGCTTCTAAAGCGGTCGCCATTGTCTCGCCGTCAATCAGGAAGACCACTTCCGCCACATTAGCCTCATCCCCGACCAGGCTGATGGTGAAGTCCCCGCGAATATTGGCCCCGCCCCCATAGCCGAAATTACGCCGCAAATGGACGCGATAATCCTCCGTTTGCGCCGAGACCGGCGTCGCAATCCCCAGCAGGTGCAAATACTTGGACACCTGACCCTCCGCATCCGCCACATCATAGAGATTAGCGTAAATGGACAGGTTGCGATGGGCGCTTAGCCGTTCATAGAGCCCGGGGCTTTCCGTCAGGATGCCCACCGAGCGGCGCACGTCCTGGTCCTGCACCCCAATTTCAAAGCCGTTGACCCGAGCCGTGCCCGAGGTGGGCGCGATCAGGCTGGTGAGCATGCGCACGGTCGTAGTCTTTCCTGCCCCGTTCGGGCCGAGGAAGCCAAAGACTTCCCCTTCCGGAATTGAGAGTGTCAGGTCCTGTACGGCGGTGATATCCGCACTATTCTTGATCGTAAATGTCTTGGTAAGTGAATGGGTTTCAATCATCTCTTATTTTCCATTTTTGTATGCCTATCCTCCGGCGGGGCGGATCGGGCAAAACACAGCCAATAAGCCGCTGCGCCAAAGGCCACAGCGACGTTCAACGAGGTTTTTTCGCCGGCCATCGGCAGCGCGACCACATCATCGCAGCGTTCGAGCAGCCCGGGGTCCACCCCGGCGCGCTCATTACCGACCACCAGCACCCAGGGTCGTTTATCCCGCGGCTCAACCCGGAACCGGTAGATGGGCGTGGCCTTGGGCAGTCGTTCCAATGCGATCAATCGGGCACCTTTTGCGCGCAGGTCATCCGCCAAAACAAGCGCATTACGGTGCTGCGTCCAGGGCACATGCTCTTCCGCACCCAGAGCTGTCTTGGCGATCGCGGACGTGTCATCCGGCGTTGGCGTGAAGCCGCAAAGATACAGCTCTTTCACGCCTGCGCCGTCCGCTGTGCGGAAGATCGCACCGACGTTGTGCGCGCTGCGGATGTTATCCAGCAGCGTCGATATCCGGCGTACAGGTTGGGTCGAAGCCTCATCCAGGTCACCGCTTAAAGAAGGGATAATCTTTTCCAATGGCGCACCGCAGCGTGGGCAAAACTGCCCGCTGTATTGATCCAGATCCAGCGGGATCCGCAGACCGCAACCCGGCGACGTGCACTGGTGGAATTCAAACTGACTCAAAGCTCTGCTCCAAATTCATTAAAATGACGCAACCTGCTCATTTTATCCTTTATGATATTTTTGGGGCAATCCGGTGTAAATTTTCCCACTAAAAAAGCCTATTTAAGTGCCAAACGCCTGGGTGAGGGGGGCACCCAGACGTTCGACTTTTATAATATAGCATAGATTCTTGTTCTTGGCAAGGGAATTAATATAAATAGTTTATTAAAATTTATACAAATGATCCATGACTTAATTTTCGACTCGCCCCCGAGCAATATGCGCCATCAGGGCCTGGGTGGAAAAATCCTTATCCTGCATATCCACCAAATAGCCCGGCGCCCAGAAATCATCCGGGCTTTTCGCCTCCCGCAGGTTCGGATACACACGGAAGATGCGCTGGGTGGTCTTGGCCCGCACGATTTGCAGCATCTCGCGGGTCAGGACCTCGGGGAAATCGGACAGCGTCCAGCGCAGGTAGTCGGGCCGGACGGCAAGCGCCGTC
>JAXHUD010000119.1:0-7726 GCA_034189815.1 Chloroflexota bacterium | reverse complement strand
TGATTATCTCACTCGTCGCTATGACGTTTATGGGGTATAAATGGAATATATTGCTTGCTTAAGAAATGTACTGTTGTGAATGTGAAAATGCAACCTTGAGCAAGGAAAGGCGGCTCAGAAGGGAGATAAGAGGGGAAACCAATCTTAAAAACTTATCTTAAAATTTATTGACTCTCACCTGCGCATGTGATACAATAACAACTTGCGCTTTGCGCCTGCTTATTTATTTAAAAGCTTGCGTTTTTTATTATAAATCCCGGCAACCTTAGTTTACCAGGAGTGCTGAATGGCAGAATTATTGCCCACCAAATCTTACAGACGAATTCCGGTCGGACTGGAACTCCCCAAATTAATTCAAGTACAAATGGACTCCTTCTTGCGGCTTAAGCGAGAAGGTTTTACACATTTATTCGGAGAGATTTCTCCGATCGAATCCTACAATAAGGGTATGCAGCTGTATTTCCCCAGCGACGACGAAATCTCCAAGGAATGGGGATTGAAGTACTGGTTTGAGGAACCGAAAAACACAATCGAAGAATGCCTCGAACGGGACCTGACCTATTCGTCCCCGCTGTATGTTTCCGTCCTACTTAAAGGAAAGGAAATCCCAGAGCCGATCAAACAGGAACTATTCCTGGGTGATTTCCCGGAGATGACGCCCAAGGGTACCTTCATTATTAATGGTACCGAGCGGGTGGTCGTTTCTCAGTTGATCCGCTCTCCCGGTGTGTATTTTGAGCGTGAGATGGACCGGGCGACTGGTCGCTTTCTCTCAACGGCAAAGATGATCCCGGATCGCGGCGCCTGGATGGAATTTGAGACCCGCAAGAACGATTACCTCATTATCAAATTCAACCGCAAACGCACCACGCCGGTGACGGTGTTCCTGCGTGCGCTGGCTGAGGTAGATGATGGGATGGGTGAGCAGACCGCCATCAAGACCGGTACCGACGAAGAGCTGATTGAGCTCTTCAAAGATGTTGACACACAAATCGACCGGTTGTTTATTCCGACCACGATCAACCAGGAACCCGCCTGGGATCTGGAAGGGGACCGGACGATTGCCCAGGCCGCGCTGATTGAGTTCTTCAAGCGGCTGCGCCCCGGCGACCCGCCCACATTGGAAAATGCGAAAGAGTTCCTTGAGGAACAACTTTTCGATCAACGGCGCTATGACCTCGAACGGGTCGGGCGCTATAAACTGAACCAGAAGCTGGATCAGGAAATTCCGATCAGCCACCGGACGATCACCAAAGCGGATATCGTTCAACTCGTTCGACGGATGATCCAGATCAATAACGGCGTCGTCCGCGAGGATGATATCGACCACCTCGGCAACCGCCGTGTGAAGACGGTGGGTGAACTGATCCGGAATAAGCTGCGCGTTGGCTTGCGCCGGATGGAGCGCGTGATCCGAGAGCGGATGTCGATCCGCGATCAGGATCAGGTCTCCCCGACCAGCCTGGTGAACATCCGCCCGGTAGTCGCCTCTCTGCGAGAGTTCTTTGGCTCCAGCCAGCTATCACAGTTCATGGAAGAGACAAACCCGCTGTCCGAGCTGCGCCACAAACGGACGCTTTCCGCTTTGGGCCCCGGCGGCCTGCGGCGTGAGCGTGCCGGCTTTGATGTGCGTGACGTTCATCATACGCACTACGGTCGGATTTGTCCGATCGAGACGCCTGAGGGTCCGAACATTGGCCTG
This sequence comes from Chloroflexota bacterium, assembly GCA_034189815.1. Taxonomy (GTDB): domain Bacteria; phylum Chloroflexota; class Anaerolineae; order Anaerolineales; family Anaerolineaceae; genus Brevifilum. The sequence goes on along the minus strand of JAXHUD010000119.1, from coordinate 6,024 downwards.
ATCGGTCGTATGGCGACGTATGCCACGGTGAACGAATTTGGTTTCATCGAGACCCCCTATCGCAAGGTAGTCAAACAACTTAAGCCGAAGGATGACCTTATCGGTCACCAACTGCGTGAGGACGTCAAGGATCCCAAGAACGATAAGGTAATCGGCGTCAAGGGCGAGCGAATTGATGAGGCCCTGGCGAAGAAATTGGCGAAACTGGATATTGATTTCATCCTGGTGACGCCCTTCGTCTCCGACACTTTTGAATACCTCTCTGCCGATCGCGAAGATAAATTCGTGATCGCCCAGGCGAACGCCCCGATGAACGAGCATATGGAATTCACCCAACGGGTGTCCTGCCGGCATCACTCCGGTTTCATCCTGAGCACCGCCGAACAGATTGACTATATGGACGTGGCGCCGCAGCAGATCGTCGGCGTCAGCGCCGCGCTCATCCCATTCCTCGAGCATGATGACGCCAACCGTGCGTTGATGGGCTCGAACATGCAGGCTCAGGCCGTACCGCTGGTACGCCCTGAAATACCGATCGTTTCGACAGGGATGGAAGATTACGCCGCGCTTGACTCCGGCCAGCTGGTTGTGGCCGTGGAAGAAGGCGAGGTCGTTTCCGTGACGGGCCGCATGATCCAGATCCGTGAAAAAGGCGGCAAGATCCGAACATACAATTTACGCAAATACCGCCGGTCGAACCAATCGACCTGCATTGACCAGCGCCCGGCGGTCATCAAAGGCCAACGCGTGGCGAAGGGGCAGATCATCGGCGACTCCTCGTCGTCCGTGGACGGCAAGTTGGCCCTGGGCCAAAACGTGCTCGTTGCATTCCTGCCCTGGGAAGGCGGTAACTTTGAGGACGCGATCCTGATTTCCGAGCATCTGGTGCAGGAAGATCGCTACACCTCGGTTCATATTGAAAAACACGAAGTTGAAGCCCGCGATACCAAGCTGGGCCCGGAAGAAATCACCCGGGATATCCCAAACGTCGGTGAGGAAGCGATTCGCAACCTCGACGAGCATGGGATCATCCGGATCGGCGCCGAAGTCGGCCCGAACGACATTCTGGTCGGCAAGATCACGCCGAAGGGCGAGAAAGAGCTGACGCCTGAAGAACGGTTGCTCCGGGCGATCTTTGGTGAGAAATCCCGCGATGTGAAAGACACCTCCCTGCGCATGCCGCACGGCGAGCATGGGATTGTGGTGGACGTGCGGGTCTTTACCCGTGAAGAGAACTCCGACCTCAAGGCCGGCGTTGATATGATGGTCCGGGTTTCCGTGGCGCAGCGCCGTAAGATCACCGCTGGTGATAAGATGGCCGGTCGGCATGGTAACAAGGGTGTTGTCTCAATGGTGGTCCCGGTGGAGGATATGCCCTTCCTGGATAACGGCCGCCCTGTGGACGTGATCCTGAACCCCTTGGGTGTGCCCGGCCGGATGAACATCGGCCAGGTTTTGGAAACCCATCTGGGTTGGGCGGCTGAGCGACTCGGCTTCCGAGCGGTGACGCCCGTGTTTGACGGCGCGACCGAGTATGAGATCGAAGCTGAACTGGCTCGAGCCTGGATGATTGATTATGCCTGGGAGGTGGCTGCGGAAAAGGCCTGGGAATGGCTTGAAGAGCAGACTTACGACCCCCAAGCAATCCGAGACGAAGACGAAGTTCGTTTGCTCTACCTGGAGGAATGGCTCGGCGATCGCGATTACGATGTTTATGACCTGGCTTCGGACCCGACCTACGCCCGCCGGGTAACACTGAAGGAATGGTTGCGGGATGAGGGGTACGACCCCGACAAGATCCTGGCCTTTGAGACTGATGAGATCCCCGTATCAGGTCGTTTTGACCAGGATACCCGGGCGATTGAAACCTGTCTCACGCTTTGGATGAAGCGGCACGGTGAAAAGGTCAAGAAAGGCCTGAGCGGCGAAGACCTGAGAGAGAGGGCCCGCGAGGTTATGGATAAGATCGGTCGTCCGATGCCCACGCTTGGCAAGCAAAAGGTCCGCGATGGTAAATCCGGTGAATACTTCGACCACCCGGTCACGATCGGCCTGATGGTGATTATGAAATTGCACCACCTCGTTGAAGACAAGGTCCATGCCCGGTCCACAGGCCCATACAGCCTCGTGACCCAGCAGCCGTTGGGTGGTAAAGCCCAGTTTGGCGGCCAGCGTTTCGGCGAGATGGAGGTATGGGCCCTGGAAGCTTATGGCGCTGCCTATACCTTGCAGGAAATGTTGACGGTGAAATCGGATGATGTTGTCGGCCGTGTGAGCACTTATGAGTCGATCGTCAAGGGCGAGCCGATTGAAGACCCCGGTATCCCTGCCGCGTTCAAGGTGCTGGTGAAAGAGATGCAGAGTCTTGGGCTGGCCGTTGAAGGCGTACTGGAAAATGGCGACTTGATCAAATTTGGTAAGGATGAGGATAAGGCGCGAATGCCGAATACACCCACCGGTTTGATCAGCATCGGGCGAAATATATAAGGTAAGCTTAACGTGCCTGACTCGCCTTGACGCACCCCCGGTCACATGGTAGAATCATCCCTCGTTACCTTCATACTGGCCCTATAATGCCGGTCAGTCATTTGGAGGCAAAATTGGATAGTAGTGAGGCCATCTTGAACGGTGATGGCCTCCCTTAATGGAAGTAGTAATTATTTAGATTTGGAGGCGAAAGTGCCCACGATCAATCAGTTGATACGCAAAGGCCGAAAATCCAAACGCAAGAAGAGCAAAGCTCCTGCGCTGCAGTATACGTATAACTCGCAAAAGCAGAAACGCATCCGGCAGCCGAAGGGCGCACCGCAGAAACGCGGTGTTTGCACGGCCGTACGTACAGCTACCCCGAAGAAACCGAACTCCGCTCTGCGGAAGATCGCCCGTGTACGTCTGACGAACCACATGGAAGTCACGGCATACATCCCTGGCGAAGGTCACCAGCTCCAGGAGCACTCTGTGGTGCTCGTGCGCGGCGGCCGTGTCAAGGACCTGCCTGGCGTCCGCTATCATATCGTCCGAGGTACCTTGGATTCGACTGGTGTCGAGGACCGCGCCCGCGGTCGCTCGAAGTATGGGGCCAAAAAGCCCAGGTAAGCATACAGTCAGATATCTAAGTTAGGGCGAAGCATTTTTTACCGGTCTTCAGGGAATGGATAAGATGCTTTGCCCTATTTTAATTTTCGATTTTTGTAAGGAGTAAGCATGGCGCGAAGATATACACCCGAAAAACGAGAGATCTCCCCTGACGTTCGATTTGGAAGAATCGATATTCAGGAGATGATCAATCGAATCATGATCAAAGGCAAGAAAAGCACAGCCACCCGACTGATGTATGATGCTATGGATCTGATTGAAGACCGGACCGGTAAAGATCCGGTTGAGACATTTGATGCCGCGCTCAAAAATGTTTCCCCACTGATGGAAGTTCGTCCCCGCCGTGTTGGTGGTGCGACCTATCAAGTGCCGATGGAAGTTGAACCCAGCCGCCGGAAGAACCTGGCGATGCGCTGGATCATTGCTGCCTCGCGTGCCCGTTCAGGGAAATCATTTGCTGAGAAGCTGGCCAACGAATTGATGGACGCGGCCACAAGCCAGGGCGCCGCCTATCGCCGACGTGAGGAAGCCCACCGGATGGCAGAAGCCAACCGTGCCTTCTCGCATTTCCGGCTTTAGTTCGGGTGCACGTATTGATTTATTTGAACGGACTGGATAGATTTTGATGGCTGAGCAAGCGTACCCGCTAGAGCGATACCGGAATATCGGTGTTATCGCGCACATTGACGCCGGTAAGACGACAACGACCGAGCGGATCTTGTTCTATACCGGTCGGACTTACCGGATTGGTTCGGTTGATGATGGGACCACGGTCACCGACTGGATGGACCAGGAACGGGAGCGAGGGATCACCATCGTTTCGGCGGCGGTCACCACCTCCTGGAAAGACCATCAAATCAATCTCATTGACACCCCCGGACATATTGACTTCACTGCCGAAGTCCAGCGCTCGCTAAGGGTATTGGACGGCGGCATTGTTGTGTTTGATGCTGTTCAGGGCGTGGAACCTCAGAGTGAGACCGTTTGGCGGCAGGCTGATCGTTATGCCGTCCCACGGATTTGTTTTGCCAATAAGATGGATCGGGTCGGCGCTTCATACGAGCGAACGCTTGCTTCGATTGAAGATCGACTCGGCGCCCGTCCCCTGGCTATGCAGCTACCGATCGGCAGCGAAGAAAAATTTGTTGGTGTGATTGACTTGCTGACCCGGCAAGCCGTTGTCTTTGAAGACGAATTGGGCAGCGAACCCCTTTATCCAGAGATCCCCGAGGAATTGGTGGACCTTGTGGAGGAACGCCGGGCGGAACTGGTGGAGCGGATTGCCGAACTGAACGATACGCTTACGATGAAATATCTGGAAGGCGAAAAACTGACGGTTGACGAGATGAAAGCAGCCCTGCGCCAGGGCGTGCTGGATAACGAAGTCGCCCCAGTGTTCTGCGGCTCTTCTTTAAAGAACAAAGGTGTCCAGCCCCTGCTGGATGCTGTGGTGGATTATCTGCCCTCGCCGCTGGATGTCCCGGACGTTGTCGGTCACCATCCAAAAACAGGCGAAGAAACAACCCGCCCGCCGGAAGATAACGCCCCTGCCTCCGCATTGGTCTTCAAGATCGTTACGGACGCGTATGTGGGCCGCTTGGCCTACATCCGGGTTTATTCCGGCACGATCAAAAAAGGCAGCAATTATTTGAACCCAACCCAGGAGACCCGTGAACGGGTGGGCCGCTTGCTGCGGATGTATGCCGACCACCGCGAAGACGTGGACGAGATCCACGCGGGTGACATCGGCGCGATCCTGGGCCTGAAAGATAGTTATACCGGTGACACGCTCACCGATATTAATAATCCTGTTATTCTGGAAGCGATCACCTTCCCCGACCCCGTTATTTCGGTGGCTATCGAGCCGAAGACGATGGCAGACCAGACCAAGATGAGCCAGGCGCTGCAGAAGCTGGCGGAGGAAGATCCGACCTTCAAAGTGCGCGTGGACGAAGATACCGGGCAGACGATCATCTCCGGGATGGGTGAACTTCACCTGGATATCCTGGTGGACCGCATGTTGCGGGAATTCAAAGTGCAGGCCAGTGTGGGTAACCCCCGCGTGGCTTATCATGAGACGATCACGAAAACGATCCCTGAAGCGGAATATAAATTTGTCAAACAGACTGGCGGCCACGGTCAATATGGCCATGTTGTCCTGCGGATTGAACCGCTGGAGAGCGGCTCCGGGTTTGTGTTTGAAAATGAAGTCCGCGGTGGGGCAGTACCCCGGGAATTTATCCCCTCGGTTGAAAAGGGCGTCCGTGAAGCCGTTGAAAGCGGCGTTGTGTCGGGATATCCGATGACGGACCTGAAGGTGACCCTGGTGGACGGATCTTCACATGAGGTTGATTCAAGTGACATGGCTTTCAGAACGGCTGCCATCTTCGCTTTCCGCGAAGGTGTGCCGAGAGGCAAGCCGGTGTTACTGGAACCGATCATGAAAGTGGAGGTTGTTGTTCCGGAAGATCACACTGGCGAGGTTATCGCCCAGATCAACTCCCGACACGGCAATGTGTTAGGTATGGATGTTCGACCGGGCAACGCCCAAGCTATTGATGCTGAAGTGCCGCTGGCTGAGATGTTCGGCTACGCGACAGAATTGCGATCTGCGACCAAGGGGCGGGGCGTCTTCACTATGGAGTTCGACCATTATGCACCGGTCTCAGATGCAGTGATGAAGAAAATCACTGGCGGATAAAATACGAAATCTTATTTAGATTGAGGAGTAATTCAAAATGGCCAAGGAGAAATTCGATCGCACGAAGCCGCACCTCAATGTGGGAACGATGGGCCACATTGACCACGGCAAGACCACGCTGACGGCGGCGATCACAAAAGTGCAGGGTTTGAAGGGCTTTGCGGATTACCGCGCCTTCGATACGATCGACAATGCGCCGGAAGAAAAAGAGCGCGGGATCACGATCA
>JAXHUD010000118.1:0-7776 GCA_034189815.1 Chloroflexota bacterium | reverse complement strand
GAGAACGCGCCCCCAGGCGCACCCGAACGCTGCACCGACGGCTGCCCCGCTGCTGAAACCTGCCCCTTCTATGCCCCGCGCATCTACCGCGACAATCTCCCGATCAAGATCGCCGTCAGCAAATCGGATCGGCCCTTGCTGCGCACCTTTGGCAAGCTGACCCTTGCAACCCCCAAACTCGCCCGTGCCATCGCAAAGATCGTCCCGCCCTTGCAGGCCCTGACGGCCTACAGCGGCTGGCCCCGCAATACCATCACTGACCATCCCGAAAGCGACACGGCGGTGATGGACGCCCTGCGCACCGGTCCTTACGGTCGCTGTGTCTATCACTGCGATAACGACGTCGTGGATCACCAGGTTGTGGATCTCACCTTCGAAGGCGGCGTGACCGCCGCCCTGACCATGCACGGCCATTCCTTTGAGGAAGGCCGCACGCTGCGGGTCGAAGGTTCCCGCGCCACCTTGCTGGGGAAGTTCTCCTACAGCCAGGCCTGGCTCGAGATCCACGAACACCTGACCGGCGAAGTGACCCGGTTCCGCTACCCCTCCGAGGTCGACCAGACGGCCGGGCACGGCGGCGGCGATGCCGGCCTGATGCGCCACTTTGTGGGGGCGATCCGCGGCGAGATGCCATCGCTCACCAGCGCACGGGACTCCCTCGAAAGCCATCTGATGGCCTTCGCCGCGGAAGATGCACGCCTTGAGAAGCGAACGATCGATATGCGGTTATTTGAAAAAAACCTGGACGTTTGATTTCTCAGGAACAGGCAGGGAACCCTCCAATGGATTGGACCAGATAAGGAGCATCCATGAAAACCATCGGCTTACTCGGCGGCATGAGCTGGGAATCCTCCAGCGAGTATTATCGCATCCTCAATGAAACCATTGCCAAAAAGCTCGGCGACTTGCATTCCGCCGACTGCCTGCTCTATTCCGTGGACTTCGCCGAGGTGGAAGCCCTGCAGCATGAGGGCCAATGGGACGCGTTGACCGATATGATGATTTCGGCCGCTCAGCGACTGGAACACGGCGGCGCGGAAATCCTGCTGATCTGCACCAACACCATGCACCGCATGGCGCCCGAGATCCAGGCGGCGATCGAGATCCCCTTGCTGCATATCGCCGACGCCGCCGGCGAAGCCATCCAGGCCCAGCGACTGCACAAAGTCGGCCTGCTGGGTACCCGCTTCACCATGGAGGGCGATTTCTACCGCCAGCGCCTGATGGAAAAATTCGAGCTGGAGGTCCTGATCCCGGAGGAAGCCGACCGGGAGACCGTCCATAATGTTATCTATGGCGAATTGGTCAAAGGGCAACTCAAGGACAGCTCTCGGGATGCCTTTCTGGAAATTATCGCAAAACTGCAGGCGAATGGCGCGGAGGGCGTCATCCTCGGCTGCACGGAAATCCCCCTGCTGGTGCATCAGGCCGATGTCGAGATCCCCGTCTTCGACACCACCCGCATCCATGCGGAGGCCGCCATTGACTGGGCAGTGGAAAAATAAAAATTTCGTAACAATCCGCCATCCTACTTTTATATCCTATACAAAAATGTATAGGATACAGGAACCTGATGGCGTTTTTAATTCCAGAAAGTAATTAGAGAAAAGTAATGGCTAATTTTTTATCAATCCCCCCACGCAAAATGCTGCGCCCTTTCAACATCACGCCGTTTGACATAGATCATATATATGAAAGCCGGCCTGGCTGAGCCCTTGTACATGGAGATATTTGCCCTGGCATAGGATTGGGCATCAAAGAAATTACCAAACAAACCGCGTTCCCGTCGGGTCCGAAGTTCGTAATCGATCTGGTTTTGATCCAGTATGGTTGTGATTCGAGTGACCTCCTCACTTGAGGTTTCGACGGCAATCCGCTTTTTGAATAGGACAAACATATTCTCATTGATCCTGACTGATTTTCTGCAATTATATAAAATTTGTGGGCACATTATCAAGCGCAGGTTTTGAACACCCAAAGCTCGGATTAAATCCAAATCCCCGGGATCAGAAATCCCGGGGATTTTAATGACAAGGTGCCGAGTCACAGAATCGAACTGTGGACACCGCGATTTTCAGTCGCGTGCTCTACCAACTGAGCTAACTCGGCTTGCCGCTTCCTTGCTTGAGCGTGACCCTGATTTTAACCTTTAGCCCCCTACTTGTCAAGCAATCTCACAGCAATCTCACAAGCTCAGGGCGTTGGATAGTCCGGCCAGGACGACATCTCTTTGGGCGTCGCATAAAAATCTACCGGATCGACATTTTCAGTGAGCGAGTCGCCATAAACATGGACGTCAATCAAGCCATGATCGTCACAATCCGCGGTCAGGCCACAGGTCACAAAATTGCTGTATCCACCGCCCATGTGAGATGGATCTTCCCGAATAAATGCAACCACGTTATAGGTCCCCGGCGGGATCTCGCCCATCGAAAACTCGCTCTGATTTTCTTCCGTATCCACGTAATAGAATGCATCGCTGTAAACATCAAACGCGATCACCCGCATGGCGGGGATAAGCTCACTGGGATAGCCCAGGCCACCGCTGATACCACCGGTGGCGTCGTCCACCGGATCGTCCGGCCAGCCCGCTTCTTCACCGGGCGGCAGGTACCAATCGGCTGGGTCAATCCCACTCACCGTTTCACCCGACGCAACAGTTACAGGCACCAGGCCGTGATCATCGCAGCCGACTTCCAACCCGCACAGGACGGCTTTGGAATATGCCGCGCCCAGGCCGGGAGGCGCACCCAGTGACTGAGGATCGAGAACATAAGCGGTCACGACATAAGTCCCCGGGAGCACATCCAGTTCATAGGAGCCGCCTTCGGCCACGTCCACAGCATAATAAGTCTGGACGTCTTCAATATTGAAAGCGACCACCCGCTGCGGCGGGAGGAATTCACTCGGATACGAAAGCTGGCCCGTGATCGTCCCGAGGTTTGCCATGACGGCATCAACCGCGGATGTTGATTCCTCGATGATTTTATCCTCTTCTTCGGCTTGTGTGGCTGCAGGGTCGTCCACCTCACCCTGCCCGTTTGTTGCTTCCGACAGGTTGCAGGCGGTGAGCAGCATCGTTAAGATCACCACTATACCAATCAAGCGCCAATTGCGCTGGTTAGGTTCCATTATTTACTCCATTTCCTTATTAACACAATAATTCTATTTTACGAATGGCGGGAAGAAAATCAATAGGGGCCAGCCCGAATTATTGCCGGACCACCCCGGGAAAGCGCGAAAAATTATCAAACCAAAGGCTAAACGTCAGGGGCTACTCAGGCTGATCAGTGGGTTTGCGCACAAAGAACATCACCATGTTTTCCACCCAGAGCAATAGCAGCCCGATATGCGTAGCATAGAGCGCCGGCCGCATGAAGGAGTCACGCCATTGTGCGATCATCACCGAATCCGCCGCGGAAGCGTCAGCTTGCTGTAGGACGTTATAGGCCGCAGGATAAGTCCGGAAAAGATAGGCGGTTCCCAGCACGGCCAGCACATTGACGACAGTCAAGCCAATCAGCATGATCGTTAGCTGCTTGCGGGTAAGCCGGTAAACAAAAATCCCTAAAACAAGGAACCCCACAAAGTAAGTGCAGATTGTGATATAGTGTTCTGCGCGGATCGATAAAGGAAGCCCCAAGTGCCGCCAATCCCAGTACCAAAGGTAATAGGCGATCAGGATCAACGCGGTGCCCAGCAATAAGAAATGCCACTTTCGGAGTTTTGGTGTTGCAGGCATATCACTCCTTTCAGGTCGGATCAGTGGGTGAACTGACACGTCTTACATGCTTCATTCTAACATGCCAGACTTGCTTTTGGAATATGCTCAATAGCCCGTAAGGGCTCATTTGATCAGCTTTGAAATCGTTCTGAAGGCAGGGTGCTTGGAGGTGCGGATCAGCTCAAATAGGGCGATCTCCACGCTGGAGACCGTTGCCCCGGCATCGTGCAACCGTTGGAGCGCCAGGTCATGGTTTTCGGCCGTGCGGGAAAAAACGCCATCGCTGAGCACATGCACCGTAAACCCCGAATCAATCAGGTCCAAACCCGTTTGCAGCACGCAAACGTGGGCTTCAATCCCCATCAGCAGGATCTGCGTCCGCCCGGTTTTCTGCAGGGCAGTCAGGAACGCCGGTTCCCTCAGGGCGCTGAAGACGGCCTTGGGAATAAACGCCTCAGCGGTCAGAACTTCTTCCAACTCGGGGATAGCCGGCCCCAGTTTTTCCGGCGCCTGCAGCGTCGCCAGGATGGGCATTTTCAAAACCTGGCAGCCTTGGACCAGGCGTAAAGCGTTCAGGCTCACAAGGTCCGCATGATGGACAATATCAGCCAACCTTCCCTGGAAATCTACCAAAACCAACACCGCTTCTTTGGGATTCAGCATCTTGCCTCCGTCAACATGAGTTTGAGGGGATTATACCGTGGTCGCCCCATTGTCAGCCTGATTGCAGCGAATGACGCCCGATTCATTATATAATAAACCTCATGGACGACGAAAAGAATGCCTCGACCGAGACCAGCGCCTTTGGCACCTCCGGCCACGTGAGCCACGATTCTTCCCGTTTCTACCAAAGCCGGATGTACGCCAACCTGAAGCAAGGCCAAAAAGTCGACTATATCGAGAACCCCGTTCCCAAATCCGCCCTGGACCGGATCCTTTGCCAATCCAGCGAATCCATGGACGCGCTGCCCGACTCCAGCATCCACATGATGATCACCTCGCCGCCCTACAACGCCCAAAAGGCATATGACAAAGACCTCAGCCTGGACGACTATCTGGACCTGCTCGCTCGCGTCTGGGCGGAGACCTACCGAGTTCTCGTGCCCGGGGGCCGGGTCTGCATCAATGTGGCCAACCTTGGCCGCAAGCCCTACCTCCCCCTGCACAGCTTTATCATCGATCAACTGGTGCAGATCGGCTTCCTGATGCGCGGGGAAATCATCTGGAACAAGGCCGCCAGCGCCAGCCCCTCCACGGCCTGGGGCTCCTGGATGTCAGCCAGCAATCCCGTCCTCCGGGATGTCCATGAATATATCCTGATTTTTAGCAAGAGCAGCTTCAAGCGCCCCAAAGGGGAACGAGAGAACACCATTGCCAAAGCGGATTTCCTCGCATGGACCAAGTCCGTCTGGCAGTTCCGGGCCGTACAAGCCCGCCAGATCGGCCACCCCGCGCCCTTCCCGGAAGAGCTCCCCCACCGTTGTATTCAGTTGTATTCCTACAAAGAAGATGTCGTGCTCGATCCCTTCGCCGGCAGCGGGACCACCTGCCTGGCCGCCAAGCGTGACGGCCGTCATTTTGTGGGTTACGAGATCCAGGAAGATTACTGCCGTCTGGCCGAGGAACGCCTGGCGGAGCTGGACTAAATTTCTCCAAACGTCGTAAACTAATGCACGTCCACGGCCTTTGAGAGCCGGTCAATTGCAGTGTCAACGTATTCGGAATCGTCAATGTTGATCCGGATCGCGTCTTGCGGACAGGCTTCCACACAATTACCGCAGCCCCGGCAATCCTCGCCGATCACGGCCCTGCCGTCCACAAGCTGGATCGCGTCGATAAAACACACACCCTGAGTGCATTCGCCGCAGCCGATGCATTCCTCAGTCACCTCGATTGCCACACCGGGCATGCGCTCAACCTTGTCCTGTAATTTCGGCGCCAGGTTGGGCAGGAACTTGAACAGACAGCAACAGGGACAGCAATTGCAGATCGTCATCAGCCGCGTGGAGGGCGTCACGCCCATCCAGATCGCGTCAATCTTATCCCGGCCGATCAGATGTACCAAACCGGCATCCCGCGCCCGCTGCAGGTGCGCCAGTGCCGCGGGCTTTTCCACCAGCCGGCCCAGCTTTGGGTTGATGTCCAGGACAGCTTCCCCCAAAAAGATGCAGCCAATGTCATGATCAAAATCCTGGCAATCCGCCGCCTCACGGCAGACGCAGTGATCCATCAAAAAGATTTGGTTGGCTTCCTCAATGAAATGGGCGACAACGGATGAGGGGATCGCATAACTGGTCTGATCTTCGATCTGCTGCTGGACCACGACCCTATCCTTCGGCAAATAAAATAGAGCATCGCCCGTCTGATAGCCGTTGAACAAAGCGTGCTCCATTATCGGGCCAATCAGGGGCCATTTGGTCAGCTCAGCAGCAGCAAAGCGCAGTGAGAAATGCCGTTTAAGGAAATTAATCAGCCATAAAGACCGGGCCATAAAGTTACGAAACCTTCATACACTAAACACGATCAACTAAGACAACAATAAGGCCGGTGACCGGTATTGTACACCGGAATTCAAGCCCCATCCTCGCGCTCCCGTACCCTGAAATAAGCCAACCTATCGCGCACAGCCAGCACGGAAAGCAGCGCCAGCAGCCACCCCGTCCCCAGGATGATGGGCATGATCGTCCCCAGGCTGAGGATCAGCACCACCAGGGAGAAGAACCCGATCACCAGGCCGAACCCGGGCGCAGCCAGCAGGGTCAGCAGGCTGTTCTTCCAGGCCAATCCCAAAGACTTGTCGGATTGCTCAATCAAATAACCCGGTGTTAGGAACTGGACAAAGATCCAAAGCCCGGCCATCGCCAGCAGGATCAGCGCCAGCACGGGGGCCCAGGGGCTGGACCACTGCGTATAAAACCACAGGCTGATCCCCGCCAGAACTAAAAGCAGGACGTTCACCACGCCCCAAAGCAGGCCTTGCCAGAAATACTGCTTGAAACCCGCCCACCAGCCGCTGATCCCGGTCCGGACGCCGTCGGCCAGGTCCGAGGCCACAGCGCAAACGCCAAGCACGGCCGGCCCGGCAAATACCAGCGTCAGTGATGAGAGCAGCATCGCCAGGCTGACGAGCACCCCGTTCGCCCAATCATCCCACCAAAGCCGGAAACTCTCCCCAATCAGCCGGAACGCCGTCATCTTCCGTTTCGTCGCCATAATAGCCAAATTATACTGGCATTCAGAGAGGTCAATGGTGGAAAAGGCAAGTCACCGTATAATCGAATTATCCACAGGCCGCCCACCATTGTTCACCGCTATAACCAGGTTCAATTGTGGAAAAGTGTATTGTAGTTTGGCAATCCAGGCGGATTATAAACTTGTAAATGGCGTCTCAAAGAAAAAGATTTATGACGCTTTTCCTGGTAATGATAAAATCAGGATAACTGAACAACTTAATGAAAAACTGATCCGCACAGATCACAACACAAAAAAGGATTACCCTTATGTTCATATACCTAAGCAAACTCTTACCCCTTTTTGTCTACCCCCTGGGGTTGGTCACAATCATCCTGATCCTGGCGCTCCTGCTCGGCAAGAAAAAGGCCTGGCGACGGGGCCTGCTGATTGCCGCACTGGCGCTGCTCTTCCTGGGCAGCAACCGCTGGGTCAGCTACGCCCTGGCCCGCGGCCTGGAATGGCGCTACCTCCCCTCCGAAACCACGCCCCAGGCGGAGGTGATCGTCTTGCTCGGCGGCGGGACAGAGCCTAACGATTATCCCCGGCCGATGGCCGAAGTCAACAGCGCAGGCGACCGGGTGCTCTACGCCGCCCGGCTCTACCATGACGGCGCCGCGCCTGCAATTCTGGTCAGCGGCGGCAACCTGGCCTTTAGTTCCAGCCGCGGCGCCACGCCGGCCGACGACATGCTGGAGATCCTCACCCTGACCGGGGTGCCTGCCGACGCCGTCTGGCAGCAAGACCGCTCCCAAAATACCCATGACGACGCAGTTTTCTCTGCTGAACTGCTCAGAGAAAAAGAAATCACCGAAGTCATT
>JAXHUD010000117.1:4961-7786 GCA_034189815.1 Chloroflexota bacterium | reverse complement strand
CAATTATCGCATTTATTGACTATCTGCGCAAGGAGGATTTAACTGAAGACATTGATTTTCTGCGAGCAGCGACCGAATTTATGTATCAGCAACTGATTGATGCAGAAGCAGAGGAGGTGATCGGAGCAGAGCGATAGGGAATGTCTTCTGGTACCTGGCGATGGGGGTCGGGTTGGGAAGCTGGCTGCGGGATTCGGAAACACACTCAATATCAAACAATCCTCACAGCCCGGGACGGCAAGCTGGATCCGCTGGAGAAGGTGCGCACTTGGCGTAAAGCCCGGGAGCGGTTGGTGAACCTGGCCCTGGCATGCACAGCAGAGACAAAGGTCAAGCGGATCGGGATGATCCAGGTGAACAACGATGACGGCGTCCGGGAACTGCATGAGAATCTCAAAGAGGCATTAGGCATCGACCACGAACCGCTGATCGCGGATTTCACGCCCGGTCTTTCCGTCCGCTCCAGTGTGATTGGATTTGTTTTAGTAACAGATTAGCGATTATTACGATATTATTTAAATATCAGCTAATAAAATTAGCTGATAGACTTGATAAACACGCGCCGGCGTTTATGCTGGCGCTTTTTTAGTGTTTTCCACTGCGACTGGACATTGAGGTTATCCTCAAATTCGGGATTGGTCTCTATCCATTTGATGCCGTGTTCCTTGAAAGTCCGCCAGACCCGGCTCATCATGGCGACGTTCACGCCCAGACCGCGGTAAGCCTTCTTAACGGCCACCAGGTAGAGATCGGCTCTGTCATTCTTTCGCAGCGCTCGCAGCAGGCGCCACCAGCCGAAGGGGAACAGCCGGCCGCTACTCCTCTGCAGCGCCCGCGAGAGGGAAGGGACGGTGAGCCCAAAGCCCACCATATTATCATTTTCATCGAGGACGATCGGGATAAAGTCCGGATTGACAATCCCCAGGTATTCTTTGGTGTAGTGCTCGATCTCCCGTTCCGAGAGGGGGGCATTGGTATAGAGCTCACTGTACTCTGAGTTGATCAGGCTGAAGACCTGATCTGCGTATTTTTCGACATCGGCCTTGTCGGGGTCCTCCAGCATGTGCAGATTGTTGCGCTTGAGCACGATCTGAGCTGCCCGGGCGATCCGCTCGTCCAGTTCTTCCGGCATTTCCAGCTCAAATTCGATCCAGTCCTTTTCTTTCTCGTATCCCAGATAGGCGAGATGATCGTTGTAGTAGGCGTAATTGTACTGGGTCGCCATCGTCGCCAGCTCCTCAAAGCCTTCCACCAGCTGGCCTTCGCGGTCCAGCGCAGTGAAGCCTATCGGGCCGAGAACGGCCTGCAGGTCTTTCTCCTGCGCCCAATCTTCCACCGCGCCGATCAGGACGGCCGAAACCGCGGGATCATCAACGAAATCCAGCCAGGCAAAGCGCATGTAGGGCCGGTCCCACTTTTCGTTGTAACGAGGATTGAGGATGGCGGCCACACGGCCGACGATACGTTTGCCCTCATAGGCCAACCAGTAGCGTGCCTCGCAATAATCAAAAGCCGGGTTCTTGTCCCAATCCAGGGTATTGAGCTCTCCCGAAAACATTGAGGGAACGTAGTAGGGATTGCCCCGATAGAGCCGGCGGGGGAATTTGATGAACTGTCTGAGTTGGCGTTTTGTGCGGATTTCTTTGAGAATCACTGTCATAATAAGACCATCCAATAGGTGAAAATTGCAATGAGACGATCTCCTGAGGCCTCTTAGCGACGCCAGGGACTTTGAACAATGAAAATTATACCGAAAAATTGCATTTGGACCGGATTTTTACTCAAATTAGCACTGTGTTTAGGAATTAACCAGCCGCAGTCGATGCCGCGGCTGGCCTAAAAGGAGGAGGTTTGGCGGATTAATCGATCGTAAAAGCGTTCAGCGCGCTTTTAACGCCGCTATCGTCGATGCTGTAAAAATACACTGTGTCTGAGGCGTTGTCTGTCTTGTAGAAAATCAGCGAGCCGCAGAGGCGATCGTAATGCGAATTCTGGGGAGAAAAGTCATAACCATAGGCAGAATTATCGGTGATGAATACCGCCGGGTTCCAAAATTCTTCGGAGAGGCCCATGGTGCCATAATTAATGATGGCCTGGCCCTGGTAACGGGGGTCCGGAGAGGGGACGGGGTTCACGAAGCCGTAAATGTTGGTGCCAGGTGCGCCGCCTTCCAGAAATTGCTCCAACCGTACACTCCAGGCATCACTTGAACCGCCCGAGGCCGAATAATTCGTGCTGGCGCCGGCCATGATGCCATTCTGACCCAGGTCGGCGGAGATCCTGTTGGCGTTGTAGACCAATTGGCTGCCGTTCTGAGAAGCGATCTGTTCTGCGTTGACCCTGATGGAGAGCGTCCCGGTGGCATTCTGATAATCATTACCGGCATCTTTTGGCATTTCCCAGCCCAGATAGAGCGTCTCATGCTCACCGCCACGAAGCAAGCGTTTATAGGCCGGGTCAACGGCGTCTTCTTCGTTTACACGTAAACTTAGCTGTAAGGGATGATCTCCCGCTGAGAGATCGCCGCTAAGCGTGAGGACAACCTTATATTGCAGGCTCAGCGAGCCGCTGTTGGCAATTTCGATCGGCATCGCACCGCTGTCACCGGGCTTGATGTCTTCCAGATCGAAATAATGGTCACCGTTTTCTTTATCCAGTTCGACCTGGAGTGTACCACTAGCGAAGCTGTTCCCGTCATTCCGGGCGCTACTTGTGAAATAAGCCATCGTCAGACCGCCAACAGCGAGGGCAGCGACCAGGAGGAGCAGGAAGATGAGATAGGGCGTCCGTTTGTTTGACTTCATCATAAATACCTTTCTGAATTT
>JAXHUD010000117.1:0-4861 GCA_034189815.1 Chloroflexota bacterium | reverse complement strand
CGACTAACCCCCAAACGCTTCTTCATCCTCCTCTTCATCTTCCTCGTCCATCCCATCTGGAATTTTAGTATCCACTTTGCATATGGTTTGGATAACCTTTTCTTCCCCGATCACCGCAAACAAGACATCAAGCAGCCGATTTTCATCGTCGGCAACTTCCGCTCCGGCACGACCCTGCTGCACCGGATGCTGGCCAAGGACGAACGCACCACCGGTATGAAGAGCTGGGAGATCTACATTGCGCCCTCCATCACCCAGCGCAAGATCATCCACGCGATCATGAAGGTCAACCGGCTGATCGGCCGCCCCATTGACAAGCTGCTCAACGCCTTTGATAAGGCCCTGCGAGAGTATTCCTACATGCACCCGACGGGGCTGCGGGAGATCGAAGAAGACGGCCAAATCTTCCTGCATCTCTGGTCCTCCTATAATCTATATGCCTTCTTCCCCTTCCCCGAGCTGATCCATAACTACATTTATTATGACGAAGAAGTGCCCGAAAACCAGCGCCGGATGGATATGTCCTACTACCAGGAAGTGCTCAAGCGCCATGTATACGTCAACGGCGGCAAGCGTTATATCTCCAAAAGCCCCACCTTTTCCGCCAAAGTCCGTTCCCTGCATGAGCAATTCCCGGACGCCAAGTTCATCAACCTGGTCCGCTCACCCAAGAACGTGATCCCCTCTACCATCAGCCTTTACACAAACCACTGGCGCACTTACGGCGACCCCGAAGAGGAATACCCCTTGCTGGAATCTGAAGTCCTTCTGGAACAGGCCCGGCATTGGTACATCCACCCTCATCAATACCTTAAACGCCTGCCCGAAGATCAATACATCATGGTGCATTACACGGACCTGGTGGCCGACCCAGAAGCCACAATCAAGCAGATCTACCGGCAATTTGGTATGGAAATGACCGCAGACTACGCGCAAGTGGTCCATGAGGAATCAGAACGCGCCAAACAATATAAGAGCAACCATCACTATTCGCTTCAGGAAATGGGCCTGACCGGCAAAAGAATCGACAAGGAAGTCCGCTTGCCCGTCGCCAGGCAACATATCCCTCTAAAATAGACCTTCGTTCCATCAGAAAATTCGACTATTCTCCCAGGCCTTTCAATTAAAGGCGTTTTTGCTTCCCTCCCGAATATACAGTAAACCGGTTCTGCCTCTCCACCTGCTCAATCGTCCCCATCTCCCGCAGGCAATAAGCCATACACCCTGCCAGGCTGTTCGAGCCATAAAGAGGATTACCAACTCGTAATAATCATACGCAATCGGTCTATTTCCAATTTAGCAGCATGCATTGCTTCGATCACGTTGTCCGTCTGAGCAGTTTCCGCTCGCACAAATCGTGAATATGGCGCGACGACTTCCTCAATACGCGCAACACTACGGTCCAATTCCTTCTTGAACTCTTCTCGCAATGAATTAATCAGTCCTTCCCTCAGGTTTTTCATTCGATCGTGCAGATCGCGCTTGGCTTTCCGTCGTTGTGAAGGAATGACCAATAAACCCAATACAGCAACCACGCTCGCTGCAAGGATGCCAGTGACATCAGCGGCCATCGTGGTCGCCAGGACGGTTATTATTGTCCCCAATCCAACTGCCCCAATTTCAATAGCCAGAGATGTGGCCACAGCGTTTTGTGCATCCTGGGCGATCTTTTCCGTTCTCAGATGTTTATCGTAGGTCTTCACAACCTTATCGGCTTCTTTCCGCAACACATCCAATAAATGGCTTCTATCAGTGATGAAATTGTTATTGAGACCATTTTCGATGATACGATCCTTATGTTCGATCTGCCGATCAGCAAGATAGTCGGTAACTGATTTCCACTGCCTGAGGTCTGAATCGACCAGCCAATCAATTATTCCTTCAACTTTTTCCTCCACCTGCTGGGGAGCATCTGCAACTACTTCTCGTTTGAAATTATCCTGCAGGCGATCCCGTTTTATTAATTCTGGTATCCGCACCAGGCGAAAGCGATCCTCAAAGAAAATATCCCCGCGATTTTCCATCTCGAAAAAGATATTTTCGATCTCTGCAATCCTCAAGGAAAATTCTTTTTCTTTATCTGTTTTATAGATCTCCTGCTGATGAGCAACATTTTTCAGCAGGTCTTGATCTTTTTCAAGGATTTGCCGCTGCGCTTGGGCGGCCAGAGTGATCTGCTCCACGATATGGGAGCTCACACCCAGTGGATTGAGGAATTTCAATTGCATCTGGCTCTTCTGGTCCAGGGTGTTCTTGATATAGTTTTCAAGCTCACCGAAATGGCTGCTCTCCCAAAGGTCGGGTTCTCCATTTTTCGCCCGCAAAGCGAGACGAGCACTCACCGCGAAAATCTCCGGTACCCTCCCCAGTAAAGACCTCGAATTCTCCGCCACAAAAATTTTAACTTGCGTTAACTCATCCTCATCCTGCAAGATATCAATTTTATTCAGAATGATGACAATTTTTTTGCCCCAATCACGAATCTGCTGCATAAAGACGCGTTCACTTTCAGTGAAGGGCCTGTCAACCGAAGTCGTAAAAAGCACAATATCGGCTTGAGGGATGAATTCTCTGGTCAATTGTTCATGCTGCCGCAGAATCGCATTGGTGCCGGGTGTGTCGACAATACTGACTTCTGAGAGAAGATCAATCGGTAACTGGATTAATTTTTGATTTTCCGAAACAAGCCGATGCGCCTCCTCGTTCCCGTAACGGAGGATGGTGATCTCAGAGGTTGTTGGCGTAATGCCTTCCTTCAGCAATTTGTCCCCAAGCAGGGCATTGATCACGGCGGTCTTTCCAGCGTTGAACTCTCCAACCATAACCAACAAGAACAGGTCGTCAAGTTGAGAAATAGATTTTCCCAAATTTTCCAGGTCTGTTCTTGGCGCGTTCAGCTCGCTCAATTGGACGCGTAGGTCGTTGAGAAAAACACGTTCAGAGCGTAATAGTTCTTCCTCTTTTTCAGTTAATATTTGCATTTTTAATATACTCCTTTGGATAAGTATATTACCCCTTTTTTAGGTTTTATATTGATTTCGAAGTGTTCGGATTGATTTTTCCGGAGGATATTGCTGAATTTACCGCATTGATCTCGCATACAAATTAAACCGGTTCCGCTTCCCCACCTGCTCAATCGTCCCCATCTCCCGCAGGCAGTAAGCCATGCGCCCTGCCAGGCGGCGCGAAATGGCGAGCTTCTCCGTCAGGTCGGCGCTGGTGAAGGTTTGGGACAGCGTTTCCGGCAAGAAACGGGCCATTTGCGCCGGATTTTCGTAGGTTTGTACCTCAACCACTTCCAGTAAGCGGCGTTCCACCGTTCGCCAGCCTTTATTGCGCCAGGTATGCCGCCGGGCGCGGCAGCGGACCTCTTCTTCCTGGATAAGGACGATGTCCAGGGTAAAATTCGGCGATATGAGCAGCTGCGGGAACCGCACCAACTCTTCAAAGACCGCCACCGGTCGAGCACGCTTGGGGGATTTCCGCCGGGTTGGAGTCCCTTTGCCGTCTTTATCCGGATATTTCAGCAGCCATTTCTCAGTTGCGATGGGGTAAACGAGCTTCAGCGGGTAATATTGAACCAGCGCGGCCAGTTTGTGCTTGATCGAGGTGAAATTCCCCGTCTGGATCTCGACCAGGCCGTCTTCCCGGACCACATCGACCACATAACCCTGAATTTTGACTTCCGTATGAGCGCCGTCTTGAGCGTAGAAGTCCTTCAGAGCGCGGTGGAGGTGCTGCTCGTTGAGTACGCCGATGCCATTCATATCTCAATCATAACACCCTCCCCCACTTTGGCGTTGGATGGATGGAAAAATAAATGAAGAGATAATGACTATACGAATTATATTTTAATTTCACTGTTTTGAATATTTTTAGCCAGTTCAACAGCGGCATTTTTCATCTTCTTCTGCCTGCCGAGGCTCAACCAGGTCACATCTGCGCTGTCCAAAATAGTCGCACCAACTTCTTCGCTGAGGTCCGGCATGGCCCCGATCATCTGCGCCGCACCCATTTTATAAGGCAGGAAATGCGTCAGTAAAAAGGCCACCGGCTTGCCCGCCAGCGAGGGCGTCTGCTCTAAAAAGGTCCGCACCGGCGCCGCCATACGCCCACCGTGCACGGACCTGGCCACCACGACCACGTCGTGTGGCGTCATATCCGGCAGTGATGCCAGCGGCGTGCGCTCGCCGCGCATACTGAACTCCCCCGCAGCTACCCGCGGGATGACCCTTTCGCCCTGCCCCAGCGCCTGAAATTCTGCGGCCAGCACCAGGGCAAGCAGCGCCACCGCAACGGCCAACGGTGATCCCCAATAAGCCCCAATCAGGCTGGTGGCCCTACAAGACGCCCACCTGAAGCAGGCCTTCAGGTTAACACCCGCCCGAGAAGGTCTTCACGCGGTCCCTGGCACGATTTTCCAGTTCCATTAATGCGAGCTTCCCGTTGTCGCCACGTCATGGCCGCCCATCTGTGCCGTCCCGGATGGCGGGGCAATGAGTGTATTCAAAATGGAGACGGTGGTCGTCTTGCCTGCGTCATCCGTCCCAAAAGACTGAACACCTCGCCCTCGTGGATCTCTAATTGGATGTTGTCAACGGCGTTTACATCCGCCCCGTGGCAGCGTTTGACTAAATCGCGCATTTCAATAATATACGCAAAATATTGAACAAAGATGCATTCCGCGTTTAAAAAGCACGCTCCCGATGGTTGATCCATCGGGAGCGTGGCCTCTTACACCCAATAATTCCCTAAAGCGTTATTCACCCGTAGGCTTTTCCGGGAACAGCAGCAGTTTGAATCGCTGCCAGCCTGCCTTAATATCATTTTGTCTCATTCGCCAGGTGCCGATGATGCCATA
>JAXHUD010000116.1:0-7865 GCA_034189815.1 Chloroflexota bacterium | reverse complement strand
GCTGCCTTAGAAGATACCCTTATAGTAATGGATTGGGTTTACCGGAACGGTGATAAAATTGGTGGCGACCCTTCCCGAATAGGTGTGGCGGGAGGTAGTGCGGGTGGGACGTTGGCGACTGCTGCAAGTTTATGTGCACTTCGACAGGGGTATCCACCTGTAACCTTTCAGATACTTATTAACCCTGTAACGAACCTGGCCAAAATGGACACCGTCTCTCACCAGAAGTATGGCGAAGGAGGTTATGGCATTACAACCCATCTATTGCGCAGGCGGCGCGAACAATATCTTGAAACAGAAGATCAGAGGTGTGACCCACGTGTCTCGCCTCTTCTCGCAGAAGATTTAAGTGGTTCGCCACCTGCACTTATCCTTACCGCTGAGTTTGACCCTCTACGTGATGAGGCTGAAGAATATGCGGCCATGCTGGAAGAAGGAGGTGTAGAAACGCGTTGTGTCCGATATATGGGCGCAACGCACGGTTTTTTCAATTTTGTCGGATTTCTACCGCAGGCTGATGCCGCACTTAGTGAGGCGGTTCATTTTATTCAGCACACAAACCCCTCATTACAATGAAGGAGTTTAATTTTTATGGCTAGTCATCCTAACGTTGTTATTATCGTGGCTGATGAAATGTGTGCGGGTTTAATTGAGAATCCCCTTGTCCGGGCACCAAATCTTTCTGCGCTGGCAAAGGATAGCGTATTCTTTAAGCAAAACTTTTCTGTCAATCCTGTTTGTGGGCCGTCCCGTATAGCTAACTTCACAGGATTGTATCCACACGTTAGCGGACATCGGTCGCTCTACCAATTGCTCAGACCAGATGAGGAGAACCTCTTCAAGCAGCTTAAAGACCACGGTTATTACACGGTTATGGCGGGAAAGAACGACATGATGACAAAGGCTAGCCTGCGCGCCAGTTTTAGCAAGCGTCTTAAAGGCCCACAAGGGGCCACGCTGCGTGTAATGCGTAAGCAATTACGTCGACTCCCGCTTGCAAAGAGGGCGAAGTTATTGTGGCTGGCTTTCCGTCTGTTTGTGCTCGAGCATCAGAGTATTAATGATCTTTATGGCGATCCCCGACTGAAAGAATTTGCTGATATTTTGCCATCAAATCAAACACCCTTTCCAAGCAGTCACAGACTGCACCACTCATTCTATAATGGAAAAGCGGAACCAGACTCTCTGGCTGCCCAAACAGATCCGATTATATTTGATTCCGCTTTGCAGTGGTTAAAAAAAGCGCCATCGAAGCCGTTTTGTCTCTACATCGCCGCCACTTTACCTCATCCCCCTTACCAGGTCGAAGAACCCTACTTCTCGATGGTTGAGCGGTCTGCTGTTCGTCAACCTATCTCAACCCATTTGGATGATAAGCCTCATTTTATGCAAGCACTCTATGCTCGTTACAAAATGGATCGCCTTACCCCGTCCGACTGGAGCGAAATGCGTGCAGTCTATTATGGCATGGTTTCAAAACTTGATGAACAGGTCGGACGCATTATTGAAACGCTCAAAGCGCAAGAGTTATACGATGACTCACTCATTATCTTCCTAAGCGATCATGGCGATTATGTTGGCGATTATGGCTTACCAGAAAAATGGCCCACAGGGTTTCAGGATGTTTTATTGCATGTTCCACTAATTTTAAAATATCCAAAAAACATGTATGCCGGACGACATGTAGAGCACTTTACGGAATCAATTGACCTGTACCCCACCGTTCTTGAGCAGACGGGTGTAAATACGCCGTATACCCATTTTGGTTTATCGCTCACCGACTTGATGGAAGGGGAAGTCCAGAGAGATGCCGTTTTTGCTGTTGGCGGTTACGACTTACGAGAGCCACAGGCCTTTGAGGCGGGCATCGCTTCACCCGATGACCCGCTGATGGGGAACTATTTTGAGAAACTTAAACTCCAGAATGATGATCCTACGACTGTGGCGCGCTCTGCCATGATCCGAACGAAGGATTGGAAATTGGTGATTCGCACCGCAGGAAAGGAAGAACTTTACGATATGAAGCATGACCCCAATGAATTGACTAATCGAGAGGGCGATCCGTCTCTGGAAAAGGTGGAAGAAAAATTGCGAGAAAGATTGTTGTATTGGTATCTTCGCACGAGCGATAACCCGCATTGGGAACATAAAAGAATCTTTTGACAAAATTGGGAAAACCTATGGCTATTTCTACTCCAGCCGCTTTTCACATCATGGCTAAACCTCGCGGCGCAATCTGTAACCTGGATTGCGAATATTGTTTTTATCTTCGCAAGGAAAATTTATATCCGGGTAGTTCTTTCCGCATGTCGGACGAGTTGTTGGAGAATTTTGTCCAGCAGTATATCAAAAGCCAACGCGTACCGCAGGTGAATTTTGCTTGGCAGGGCGGCGAACCGACCCTGATGGGATTGAGTTTTTACCGGAAGGCGGTAGCGTATCAGAAAAAGTACGCACCTCCCGGAATGCAGATCGAAAACGCCTTACAGACCAATGGCACGCGCTTGAATGATGCCTGGTGCCAATTCTTCGCCGAGAATCACTTCCTGATTGGCATCAGCCTGGACGGGCCGCGGGAAATGCATGACCGCTACCGCAAAGACAAAAGGGGAGGGGATACCTTCGATCGTGTGGTGCGAGGGGTGAAGCTGCTGAAGAAGCATCATGTTGATTTCAATATTTTGACTTGTGTGAGCACCGCCAATGTCGATCAGCCACTCGAGGTGTATCAGTTCCTACGCGACGAGATCGGTGCAGAATTTATTCAATTCATTCCCATTGTTGAGCGTACTAACGAAGATCGGCTCCAACAGGGCGGAGGACTTACTCAGCGTTCCATCACCGGTAAACAATACGGTGATTTTCTTATATCCATTTTTAATGAGTGGGTGCGCAGAGATGTTGGCAAAGTCTTTGTGCAAATGTTCGATACCGCACTGGGACATTGGCTGGGCACGCCCGGTGGCTTATGCGTTTTTCAGGAAACTTGTGGGCAGGCGTTGGCAATAGAGCACACTGGTGACTTGTATTCCTGTGATCATTTTGTTGAGCCGCGACATTTATTAGGTAATATTCTCGAAACGCCTATGATTGAGTTGGTAGGCAGTCAGCAACAGCGTGCTTTCGGATTGGATAAGAAGTTATCTTTGCCACAATATTGCCGTGAATGCCCAGTCTTATTTGCCTGTAATGGGGGATGTCCAAAGAACCGTACAGATTTCACAGTGGATGGAGAAGCAGGACTTAATCATTTGTGCGAAGGGTACAAGGCCTTTTTTACTCACATAGACCAACCGATGAGAAAAATGGTAAGGTTGCTTTATCAACATCGTTCTCCAGCTGAGATTATGGAAGCGGATTGATTAAACAAACCAGGAAGATAGGTCCTGAAAGGCTAATTTTGGCTAAAGGATGGTAGAGCATCAAATGGCCCCATCCTCGAATACTTATCATCAATTGGAGGAGCAAATATGAACACTATTTTAGTTGTGATAGATACCTTACGTCGCGATCATCTTGGTTGCTATGGCAATAAGTGGATACACACTCCTAACCTTGATGCGCTGGCGACCAAGAGCGTCGTTTTTGACAACGCATACATCGGTTCGTACCCGTGTATGCCTGCCCGGCGTGATATTTGGACCGGGCGTTTCGAGTTTCCCTGGCGAGGCTGGGGCCCACTTGAACCCACAGACACGGATATTGCCAAAATCGTTACTCAAAGCGGGCATACCAGCATGATCATTAGTGATCATTATCATATGTGGGAGCGCGGTTCTGGTAATTACTTCTTCAACTTTTCCGGTTCAGAGTGTATTCGAGGCCAGGAAAATGATATGTGGATTACGGACCCTGGCATTCCGGTCGAATACCCCGGTGATGCCGAGAAAATGGCACGGCATGCCCTGCGTCCGGGCTCTTTCGCGCGTTATAAGCGTAACACCGCCCACTTTCGTGTTGAAGAAGATTATTTTGCACCTCAGGTATTTCACAAAGCTTCAGAATGGTTAGAACGTAACCGAGAGCTGAAAGATTTTTTCCTGTTAATAGAAGCATTTGATCCCCATGAGCCTTTCGACCCGCCTTATCCGTATAATGAAATGTATAATCCCGGATACAATGGGCAACGATTCATTTGGCCTACTTATGGAAAATCTGATTTATACAGTTCTAAAGAATTAGAAGAGATCCGGGCATTATACGCCGGCGAAGTTAGCATGGTTGACCACTGGCTCGGACACTTAATTGATAGGGTTGACCACCTTGGTTTGATGAACGATACCATGATTATTGTGGTTACCGATCATGGCCATCTCTTTGGAGAACATGGCATGATAGGCAAACCCTGGAGCGCACTCGGCGACTCGAATATGTATCAGGAGCTCGCACACATCCCGCTAATCATCTACCATCCCAAAGGAAAAGCTGGACGCCGCGTCCAACAGCTGGTTCAACCTGTGGATTTATTCGCTACCATTTTGGATGGATTTAACATCCCCACTCCTTCCGGGACACATGGGCAGAGTCTGCTTCCCTTTATTCTCGAGGCCGATAACGACTCGCCCATCCGCGAGACCGCAGTCTATGGGCGCTACGGCGAAGCCATGAACATCACCGACGGCGAATGGACACTCTATCTCTGGCCCCCTACAGACAAAAATGAACCGCTTTATTGGTATTCCCCCTTGCCGCCCCAATTCGGCGATGTTCGAGTCAACGATGATTTCGATGGCGAACGCTACTCAGCTCTTGTTGTCCGGGGACCGATGTCAAGCGCTCTCTATAACATTAAGGATGATCCGCACCAGCAGAACAACTTAATTGAAGAACAACCCGAAATTGTAGAGCGTTTGAAGGCCAGCTTGCGCGAGTTTCTCGATTCAATTAATGCTCCCCGCGAGCAATTCATCCGATTGGGGTTGTGATACATAAGGTCTTGTATACACACCCTCACCCTACCTCCTTTTCTTCATGAATGTCTTCCGCTATCCTATCTCCCTTTGGGAGGGGTGGATTTGACAACATTAGAAAATAATGACCAAACGATGAGGTCTTATCGAGGAATAAATTTGTAGGGGTTGCCTCTGTGACGGCCCGGCATAGGAAAATAGACGTAATTGGACGCCCTATTTAATGCATAGATCCCGGGAATTTTTGATAGTTCCCGGGATCTTAATGGTTATTGTTTTCTGGTTGATTCTGAATGAAGGTCGATTGGGAGGGTTACACCTCGCCTGCTTCGACCAGTTCCTCCAGGCGGTCCACGTAGGAGGCCATAACGTCGAAGGCGGCGTCAACGGGCGCGGACTGGGTCATGTCGACTCC
Source organism: Chloroflexota bacterium (assembly GCA_034189815.1). GTDB lineage: Bacteria > Chloroflexota > Anaerolineae > Anaerolineales > Anaerolineaceae > Brevifilum. The sequence continues at coordinate 2,540 of JAXHUD010000116.1, read as the reverse complement.
GGCGGTTTTGAGCGCGTCCAGGGGGTAGACCGAGCCGCCTGCACTGAGGAAGTCCAGGTAGCGGTCAACCGAGTCCTGTCCGCCTTCTTGCACGCCCTTCGCCAGGGCGTGGGCGGCGGAGATGCCGGTGGCGTATTGATAGACGTAGAAATTCATATACATATGCTGGAACTGGGCCCAGGTGATGCCGACCCGGTCTTTGTCGTAGATCACCTCGTCACCGTAGCCCTCGCCGAAATATCCAGCGCAGATCTCGGTCATGATATCGGCGGTCAGCGGTTTGCCAGCCTCGGCGCGTTCGTGGACTTCAAGTTCCCAGCGAGCCAGGGTAGGCATGATGAAGAAATAGCGGTGGAAGTTGGACATGGCTTCTTCGATTAGCGCCAGTTGGAAATCCGGGTCGGACTGGGTCTCGAAGAGATAGTCGCGCACCATGGCCTGGTTGAAGTTACTGGCGACCTCGGCGACGAACAGGGAATAGTTACTGTAAACGAAGGGCTGTGTCCGGCGGGTGTAGTAAGAATGCATCGAGTGGCCCAGCTCGTGGGCCAGGGTGCTCAGGCTGAAAACGTCGTTCGCGAAGCTCATCAGTACGAAGGGGTTGGTGTCGTAGACTCCGCTGGAGAAGGCGCCCAAACGTTTGCCCTTATTGCGGGCCCGGTCAACCCAGCGGTCTTCGAGAGTGCCTTTGCGCAGGATGCTCACGTATTCTTCGCCAAGCGGGGCTACGCCCTCGCTGATCCAGTCAATGGCCTGCTCGAAGGAGATCTGGGGGGAATTGGCGCCCAGGGGGGCTTTGATGTCATAGATCTGGAAATCGTCCAACCCCAGGGCCTGCTTGCGGACCCGCCAGTAGCGGTGCCAGGTGGGGAGGTTCTTCTTAAAGGTCTCGATCAGGGCATGGAAGACATCCACGGGGATGTTGTTATTGCCCAGCGACGCGGCCAGCGACGAGGGATAGCGGCGGGCGCGGGCATTGAAGACATCGCTGTGGATGTCGCCAATCTGGATGGCTGCAAGGGTGTTCTTATAGGCCAGGTAGCCGTCGGCGTAATGATCGAAGCCGGTTTGGCGGACCTTGCGGTCTTTGTGGGTGATGAGGGAGTTGATGCTGCTTTGGGCCACTTCCAGGGTGGCGCCATCTCCGGCGGTCGCATCCGCGAAGCTGAGGTCGGCATTGGTGAGCGCATTGTAGGCTTGGAAGAAGTCGTTGAGCGGTTCACCCACCTGGGCCAGGACCTGTTCGACCTCGCTGGAGCGCACATGTTCTTGTTCACGCTCCAGTTCGTCGAAGAAGTGCTCATATTGCTTCATCTCGTCGTTCTCGGCTATCCATTTATGCAGGGTGTCGAAACCGATGGCCATCAGCTCGGGGCGGTAGAAGGAGGTGGCTGCGTTAATGCGCGCCATCACGCCCTGCCCCTGGCCAGCGCGGGCCTGGGCAGCCTGGTCGGTGGAATCAGCCGAAACAGCCAGCATGCCGTAGAGCATGACCCTGAGGGCCAGCCGGAGCGTTGTTTCATATTTACCAAAAAACTCGCCCAGTGTGGCCGGGCCTTCGGCCAGTTTACCCTGATAGGCTGCAAACTCTGGGAGAGTCTCCAGGACCTCCGTTTTGGCCTTTTCCCAGGCTTCGACGGAAGGGAAGATGTTCTCCAGGTTCCAGGTTTCTTCGACCGGTACCTCTGCACGGGATGGCAGGGTTCGTTTTTCCATAGGATTTCCTCCAGTTTTGTAATTATAGCTAGATGTTTATCTAATTAACTACCCTCAATCATACCGCAATTTTAAGCAAAAAAGACCGGTTAATAGCGCCAGAGCAATTGGAGCGGATCAATGCCATGGTTACTAGCCTACCTATAGGAATTGAAACCAAGGTGAAACCGTGTTCAGAGGTTTTGAATATCTTATACTAGACAGAGGCGACCAGACAGGCGACCCTAACGCTTGGTAATAATTTAGTAAGAGAAAAGGGCGATTATTTCTGGCACCTTCTCTTGAAGAAGCGGATCGAATGGTGACGATCAAGGCAGCAATGTTTGCTGAATTGGGGTTGGAAGTTAGATTATGCGGGATTGAGTGAGCGGATTGAAATTCGAATCCTTGACTCAAGCCACTCGGGTATCGGGTGGTTTAAGTCGGTGACGATAAGGGATCGTTGCCTTTATCCTTTCAAGCGCAAGCTTTAAGGTTCCTCACCGCCTTAAGTATTCGAAATCCCTATTTTGTCAATTGAATAACGAACTGCTCCCAGGGTTTCAGGGTTTCGGGAAACAGATATGCCGTCACTGCCCCGTTCCCATCAAATTGAATGGGAGGAAAATCGCCCGAACCCAGCAGTGTTTCCAGCTGGTAGGCCCCCTCAAGTGAACTTTCCTCTATGGAAAATGTGCATGCTTCCTGCTCTCCCCGGCTGAAATTGGCAATAATCAGCAAGGCATCCTCCTCCAATAACCGTAAAACTGCATAAACCTGGCGGCAGGAAGAGCTAAGCGGCAGGTATTCGCCTCCTCGCAACGCGGGGTGCGCATTTCGCAGGT
>JAXHUD010000115.1:0-7871 GCA_034189815.1 Chloroflexota bacterium | reverse complement strand
CCCATCAGGGGCAGGTCCGTCAGCTGGACGCAGTGTGCGCCGATTTCTGCTTCCGGCGAGTTGTGGCTGCCGGACGGGCAGCTGTTGGGCCGGTTGGTCAGCACGCCGGCGGCATGCCCCGGTGCGGACAGCCATTTGAGCAGGGCGGCATGGTTCTCGGTGGTCAGGTTCGGCCGGTCAAAGGTCAGCAGGTAACTTTCCGTGTGCAACTGTGCCGGCAGGCCATATGTTTGCGCGTAGGTCTCGCTGCCCAGCACGGTTTCCTGAAAGACCGGCAGGGTGATCGACGGCCCCATCTCGCGCGGGTGGGTGAGGATCTCGGTCAGATGCTGTTGTTGGTCCTCATCCAGATCGGGATGCTTTGCCAGCAGAATTTCCAGGGCATCCAGCGCAGGCTCGGGGTTCTCCGGCTGGAACCGGTCCAGGAAGGCATCAAAATCCGGCGATTGATCAGTGCGTGTGACCTCCGCTGGTGTGAAGTCCACCAGGCGTGCTGAGGGGTCTACCTGCCAAATATGGGTCAGTGTCAGGGCTGCGCCGATTGCCAGCGAATCCCACTCGTTGCTCACCCCAAGCGCCTCGAACCGTCCAATTTGGTCGGCCGTAAGGGTTGTGTTGGGCGCGCCCAGCGCAGCCCCAATTGCTGCGATTGATTTCTGCAGCGCGGTATGGTAGCCGCCCGGGCGCAGCAGAACCCCGTCCATGTCAAAGAGCAGGACTGTTTTTAATGAGTAGGGCGCCCCTTTTTGGGAGTTCTCTGAGCGTTTCTTTCTGGTGGGATTGGGTGAATCCTGAGTCATGCTTTGTTTCTCCAATGGCTTTTAAAAAATCATGATAACTGCGCCAACCGGCCTAATCATACTGGAACTTTCCCGCGATTGGGGCCCATTAACCGAATTTTTACGACGGATGGTGCGATCAAGCGCCCGTTTTGATATGGAACTGTAATCATTAATTAGGGCTAATAGGCGGCGTTCCGCTTGATTAAAACCAATTAAACCATTAAACTGAAATAGGATCCCGCCTTATACCCGGTACAGCATCAACTCATGGGAGGAAGCAGCCTGCAGCTGGCACCTTCGAGGCGGAAGGTTCGAGGTCATTTGGCAAATCTGCAAGCAGGAGCATACCGATGGACGTCAAGACCAAACCACAACACTGGTTCCAAATGGAGCCAAAATCCACTGAAGAACTGACCCGGATCTGGGAGCAGCGTGACATAATAACCGCGCCCGAGGCTGACCTGGCCCTGGTGGAACAAGTGCTGATCGCGCGCCACATTCTGGCGCCATCGGAAACCGAGCTTGACGGTTCGCGTGAGCTGGTAGATGCGTTCGAGGTTCAGGAACTGGGAGTCTCACGCCGGTCCGCCGCCTGGGAAGTACGGTTGAAATCTGATCTGGCGGAGTTCATTGGACCGCGGGGGCAGGGTCGCTTTGTGATCGGTCGGGAGCTCGCCCGGTTGGAATTTCAATTCCGTTCCGCGGGTCTGCTGATGTTGGGGGAATCCAGCGTCGCCCGTGTGCGTGGGAAGATATTTGACTTTGGGGAGCATAAGGCCCAATTGGAAGATTGGCTTTTGCCCCCTACGCCTGAAATGATGCGCCGTGAGGTGCGCCTGATGGGTGCTGGGTTGCTCATCCTCGGCGTTTTGGCCTTCTATCCTCCCACAGTTGCCGGCCCGATATTGGGCGGTTTGTTGATCCTGCTGGGATTGTTCGGTCTGGTGGCGCCGCGCCGCGGGGCTTTCTTTGCCAACGGGCTCCTGCTGGTGACCACCGGCGCCGCAACCCTTCTGGGGCTTGTCCTAGAAGCTCAGACATTAATCGCGCTCGGCCCGGTCCTCACGATTTTCTGGGCTGCGCTCAGTCTGTTTGAGTTCGTCTGGGGTTACCGGTCCTTTGCCAATTTCAGGAAATTCAGAATGGGATAACGACCGATGCTTCACGTCGCACGATGAGTCCAGGGGGCGTTGACCTTTAATTCGTACAGTATTCAGAGTAGGATTATTAATAACGCAAATTAGTAATAGCCGGCTGTTATGCAGCCTCCGGTGGGGAAGGCGCATCCAGTCCCGGGAAAGGACTCAGGATGGACTTAGGAAAAGTGATTAATGCACAGGTGACCGTCCCCGCAGGGATTGATGAGGTATGGCAGGCCTGGACGACGGAGGCAGGCGCCAGGACTTTCTTCGCGCCGGATTGCAAGATTGAATTGGAACCTATGGGCGCTTACGAAATGTACTTCGATCCTGACGCGCCCGCGGGTCAGCGGGGTGGGGAGGGCTGCCGGATAATGGCCCTTAAGCCGGAGGCGATGCTGGCCTTCACCTGGAATGCGCCGCCCAGCCTGCCGGAAGTGCGCGGCCATTACACACACGTCGTCCTGCGCCTGGCCGAGACACAGGCGGGCGAGACCCGGGTGACCTTCATTCATGATGGCTGGGGCGAGGGCGGTCAATGGGATCAGGCTTTCGACTATTTCACCGCAGCCTGGAAGCGGGTGGTGCTGCCCCGATTGATCTTTCGTTTTACCGAAGGACCGGTCGATTGGGAAAATCTGCCGGATCTCTCGGACAGGGCTATAGACTGATAACCTGGATAAGGATGACGAAGACAAGGGAACTCTTGACCGTTGCCGCAAGGATTCGTTTTACTGGTATCAGAAGGTGATCGACTCCAACGGTGAATGGCTTGATTAATGCCCGTTAATTCCCAAAAAACGCTTCGTTAAAATCAGCGAAGATCTCGTAAATCCCACACAAAGGGTTTGGTTCCGGCAATAGGCTGGGTTATAATGGCTCAGCCTATTATCTTGAATCGTATCAATAGAATTAAGTAGCATCATTTCCCGTTTGACGGGTTGGGCAGTTCTTTGTCCAGTCCGGCAGGATAAAAATATAAGTGATATTCAGGATTAATGAATGACAGAAAAAATAACAAATGTTAGGCTGATCGCCTGTGACTACGACGGCACCCTCTCCGCTGGGCCGGGCGAACTGACCGAACGAACCAAGGCCGCGCTTCGGCTGGCCCACAACAAAGGAGTCTTGCTGGCGCTGGTTACAGGCCGCTCGGCATCCTTTGTGTCGGAAAAGGTCCGCTCGCTGCCCTTTGATTTCATCATCACGGCCAATGGGGCCGCCGTTGAGGAAGGCCGGACCGGTCAGAAGCTGGCGGCCACGGCCATTGACCGGGCAACAGCCCTGGCGGTGCTCGACGCCCTGGAGGGGTTTGAGTACTCGAAGAACTTGTTTCTGGGCGGGCAGTACATCATGAATCCCAGCACCATCCGGTACTATCGCAGCCACCGGCGTTTCCCTTTCCTGCAACGGTTGATGATGTCGCTGACCTTCTGGCTGCACGCCAGGGTTTCATTCAATATCCCGCATTTGATTGCGAGTACAAATGATCCGATAGAGAAAATTGGCTGCCTGTTTAAAACAGCTGAAGACTGCGGGGCAGCACTGGACATTCTCCGGGAGTTGGATGTAGTCGAAGCCGTCACGACCCACGGGCGGGATCTGGAGATCACTGCCAGGGACGTCAGCAAAGGCCGGGCTCTGATCGCACTCCGGGAGAGCCTCGGCATTGCGCAGGAAGAGGTGATCGCCTTTGGAGATAGCGGCAATGACCTCTCGATGGTAGATGCGGTTGGCTGCTTCCTGGCGCCGGCAAATGCCACAGAGGACGTTAAACGGGCTGCGACCCACATCATCCCCTCCGCTGCTGAGGATGGCGTCGCCATCGCTTTGGAAGCGCTGTTTGACCGCATTGAATTGGAAAGTGACCGATTATCGGACGTCGCATCCCTGCTTGAGTGAGGGACTCTTGAATCATGGAGTAGACAATTATTTTCAGGAAAGACATGATTGTTTCAACCACAATTACAACCACCCACGCTGTGGGACTGCATGACCGTCCCGCGACCCTTTTTGCCCGGATGGCGCAGAACTACACTGCGGAAATTATTGCCACATTTGACGGCAAGGCAGGGCATACCAAAGGGTTGCCAAGCCTGTTGAGCCTCAGCGCGATGCAGGACTCATGCATCGCCATCAACGCGGATGGCGACGGTGGTGAGGATCCAGTGGCAGCGCTAGCGGCGCTCGTCGCGGACAATTTTGGCGAATAACAGTGCGGCACTTTATACAACTGAATTAAACATTTCATGACGGATAGCGGTTTGAGATAGATAATGAAGTTGATTTCGTCAATCAGAAACCCTCGGACTTTCAAAATTCGAGGGTTTTTGTTAGTTTTCCGGTGAAATTGCAGAGCAACTATTTGACGCCGACGAGAAAAACCGACCTTTTTAGGCTTCGGCTTTTTCTTTCTCATTTTTGGCTTTTCTTTCTTTTTTGACGCTTTCCTGCAAGGCCTCATTCAGTTGTTTTTGGGCTTCTTTACGTGTCATGGTGGCATCCGCCAGAAGCCACTCATCGATGAAATGCTTTTGAACTTTCTTGAATAATTCCTTCTCGTTGAAGTTGAGTTTATTGCGCTTGAGCCGGCCGTTCAGGTCCCGCATCAGGCGAGCCCGGGCTTTCAGATCGCCGTCTTTCCAGCGGTCGTTGATGTTCTTCTTGCGGGCTTTGTGGTGTATGGCGAGCCTTTCCGGTTGGGCAGCTATGGTTTTGAGGGCGGCCTGGAAGTCCAGCTTGGTCCGCAGCGGTTCGATATGGTCGCTGTCCTCTTCGCCCACGGGCAGCCAATAGACAATCTTGTTGGTCTTTACTTTGTAAAATGTCTGGCGATCTTCGTCAACACCTTTTTCCAAAATCCCCTTGACTTCCCCTACGCCATAATAATGATGGACGATCCAATCGCCGACCTTAAATTTGGCTGTTTTTTTCGATACCATATATTACCTTTCATTTAGTCGAGGATTTAATGCTGGCGCGTGAGAGCGACTTGAAAGAATACAATTCGTATATTCATATTACCCGATAAAGGGTCGAACGTTAACCGCCAATTTGTGTTGTGTCAAGGCAAAGTTAAAATGTCCTACTGTCCAGCAAAGTAGAAAGGTCCTATTCGGTAGCAGGCACTGGTTGTCCATTGATCTTCTTCCCATTGGTTCGCCAGGGGTGATCTTTGGCTGGTTTGTAGGATCGTCTCTCGATCTCCTTTGGGGATGCAACCGGGTTTTGCTTTGGTTGTCTGTAGAAGCGTTTGAATTGCATGGGTTTATCGTTCAATAGCACAATTATCTTCCCTTTTTCATTTTCACAGACCCTCACATTTCGTTTCTACAGAGCATATATTGGACGATCCGATTGGATTTGATAAATCACGCGGTCATATTGAAACTCAAGGTTTTTTAGAGAGGATCCGAGTCTGTCGCTTAGTAAAGATCAGCTCCAGGGGCGGGGTTTGAGTTCATCGTATGGCCGGTGGATGGCGCTCCGGCTGGCGGCGTCCAGTCATTTGTCGACATCCGAATCGGCAATGAAAAATCCGGTCCGGAAGTGATCGCTATTGCCCGCGGCGATGCGCAAATTCTCAATCGAGCCGGATTGCGAAAGCTGGTCCCCTTGTTGAAAGATGGCTGTTTGGGGGGGTGATCCAGGATCACGCCCCAGAATCCGCCAATGATCTGGATGTGCTTAAAATGGGTGCTTATTGGCCTGGTTCCTCCTCTTGGTACGTTCACTTCCGGGTCAATGATAGCAAGAATTTCCTGCTATTATCCCGGTATAATGGGCTTATCATACAGATAGCAGCTTTGAAAGGAAAGAAAAAAATGGAACTCGGAAATTTCTCGGTCAGCTTGCCGGTGAAGGATATTGAAAAGAGTATGGTTTTCTATAAAGCCCTGGGCTTCAGCGTGATTGACGGCGGCCATCAAAACAAGCAATATCCCGATACCGAAGACGCCAAATGGCGCATTCTCGAATCAAAGAGTGTGGTCATCGGACTCTTCCAGGGGCAGTTCGATGAGCGGATCCTGACCTTCAACCCGCCGAATGTCAGGGCCATCCAGCGCCGCCTGGATGAGGCCGGCATTGAACTGATTGACCGGGCGGAAGGTGAGGGGGATGCCCCGGCTTATATCACCCTTCGCGATCCGGACGGCAACCTGATCATGTTCGACCAGTTCTAACCGAGGTCCTCCATCCATGAGGCAAGGGGGATGTGGGATGGGCTGCGCTGTATTGAGCGTGCTTTGAACCCGCCCAACGGTACACTTTGGATATGATGAGAACGAAGCGATTAATAAAAATTAACGGTGTCTTACTGGTTCTTTCACTACTTTTCAGCGCCTGCGGGCCGATTGAACGGTTCCAGCAGACCCGCACGGCTGAAAGTCAGACCGAAATTGCCGCACAATGGACGGCGACGGCAACCAGTACGGCCACGAATACCCCCACCAACACCCCCCGCCCGACGCTGACGTCCACCCCGACGGTGACGCCGACGCCGACTGTTACATCCACACCGACGATCACGCCGACGGCCACCTTTGCCTATCCCGAGGTGGAGGTCAATGTCAACGCGGCGCACTGCCGCTACGGCCCCTCGAAGGCCTTTTTGCACGCAGCCGACCTATATGAGGGCGACCAGGGCATCGTGGATGGGATCTACCCGTATAGTGATTGGCTCTACGTAAAATGGGACAAATTGTCCTATCACTGCTGGGTGTCGCCCTATGTGGTGGATGTGGACGGTGATACCTCCAGCCTGGGATACGTCAACCTGCAGCTCCAGCGGGTGGGGTCCAATATGTATGGCCCGGCAGAAAACGTGCGGGCTTCCCGGCAGGGCGACCAGGTCACCATCACCTGGGACGAGAAATGGATGACGCTCGATGACGACCGGGGCTACCTGATCATCGCCTGGGTCTGCCAAAATGGATCCTATCTTTGGTGGACCGCGCGCATTGAGGAATACACCACCAACAGCTACACGGTACATGATGACAATACCTGCAGCTATCCGTCCTCGGGCGAGATTTATGTTCTGGAGAAGCACGGGTTTTCCGAGCCGGTGACAATTCCCTGGCCGGCATATTCAGATTAAACGAGGCAGGGGGTCAGGAGTCAATCAGGTTCTGCATGAAATCCTGGCAGGCGATCGCCGCGGGCTCGGGGTCCAGTGTGTAGTCCCAGCCGGGTTCTGCCGTCAGAGACCCTTCATAGAGCGTCAGCTGCAGGGCATGGATCAGCGCCTTGAAATCGAAGATGCCCTGCCCGGGCACCAGGTGCTGGTCGCTTTTCCCGTCATTATCGCTCAGGTGGACGTGGAGGAGTTGATCTCCCAGATTACAAATGACTGTGGAGGTATCTTCCCCCGCCAGGAGGGCATGACCAGTGTTGAACAGCACCCCCAAATTTTCACAACCGATTTGCTCGAGCATATCCAGGGCCTGGATGGACGTATTGATCAGGTCTGATTCATACACGTCGGCGGGTTCGATTGCGATCAGCACGTTATAGTTGGACGCAAACTCGCAAATCTGCACCAGGCTATCGGCCAGCAGGTCCCAGGCCGCGTCCATATCCTGGTCGTGCAGTCTATGACCGGGCAAGACGCTGATAATCGGTGCGCCCAGCCGCGCGGCGGTCTCCACGCAGGTGTTAAGATAGGCAACGCTGTCACTCCGAATAGCCTTTTTGGGATGGCAGAGGTTGATCTGGGAGTGCGTTTGCGCGGGGATAAGGGAAGTCACCGTCAGGCCAAGGTCGTTGAGCAGCAGCCTGATTCGGCGGATCTCGTGTTCGTGCAGATCATCGCGATAGGCATGCGGACGGCCGCCCCAGATATCGATGGCATCGAAACCCGCTGCGGCTGTATTTCTAATCGCATCTTCCAGAGAATAATTATAATAAAGATAGCTGGAAAGGCTGGTTTTCAAACAGGGTCTCCTCG
>JAXHUD010000114.1:0-7932 GCA_034189815.1 Chloroflexota bacterium | reverse complement strand
TGCGGATATTCCGCTCCAAAATGGTCAGATTGAGCGTCTCAATCAGGCCGCGCAATGCAGATGTCACACTGCCGCTGGTTTTGAAGAAAGTCTGGCTCAAATGACTGACCCATTTCTGCCGAACATCCGCGGGGATGTCGTCCTCCGGGGAAAATGCAATCGAGAGGATCAGGATATCCTCCGAACGGCTACGGTCTGTCCGCCGGGGCGGGGCGAAAGCCTGCATGCTGATGCTGCCGGGCAGGTTCCTGCCCTGGCTGAGATGGATGGGTAATATGTTCAAATCATACATAAACACCTGACCGGTAATTGAGCAATAGTTGGACTACCTTCATTATACACACTAGTCTGCTAAGGTATAATCCCTTCTATGGCGTTCAAAATATATAACAATTTCGATGAAATCGCGCAATATCAAGAAGAATGGGACCAAATTCTGGCAGCAACCGTCAGCCAGGTACCGTTCCTGACCTTTGACTATCTCAAGGCCTGGTGGGACACCCGCGGCGGCGGCGAATGGCCCCAGGACAGCCAGCTTATGCTCGCAGCCGCCTTTGAGGATGACCAATTGATGGGCGTCGCCCCGCTGTTCCTGGCGGAAAACCTGGGCGGCCAACAAGCCCTGATGTTCGTCGGCGCCATCGAGGTGTCCGACTTTCTGGATGTCCTCGTGACGCCGGAAAAGCATGCCGCCTTCCTCTCTGGCCTGTTGGACTTCCTTAAGAATAGCGACGCCGTCCCCGCCTGGGAAGTTTTGGACCTCTACAACATCCTCGAGGATTCCCCCACCCTATCCGTTCTGGAAGCCGAAGCGGAAACCCGCGGTTGGGTCCATGAGCAAACCAGGCTACAGCCTTCGCCCTATATCACATTGCCGGGTGACTTTGACGCCTACCTGATGAGCATCGACAAGAAACAACGTCACGAGATCAGGCGCAAACTGCGCAATGTGGCGCAGGACCTGGTCGAGCCGGATTTTTATTACGTGAAGGACGGCGACACCTTGGATGACGAAGTAGATGCCTTCATCGCCATGATGGCGCAGGACCCCAGCAAAAAGGACTTCCTCACCGAACCCATGCGCCAACACCTGCACAACACCGCCCGGGTGGCCTTCGACGGCGGCTGGCTGCATCTATCCTTCTACACCCTCGACGGGGTCAAAGCCGCAGCGAACATGTCCTTCATCTGGCATAACCGGCTCTGGCTCTATAACTCCGGCTGGGAATGGGCGTATCGTCAATACTCCCCCGGCTGGCTCCTGCTGGCGAACCTGCTGCAATGGGCCAATGAGAACGGCATCACCGAGTTCGACTTCATGCGCGGCGACGAAAGTTATAAATATAAATTCGGCGCCGAGGATCGATTCATATACCGCGTGCAATTAACCCCGTGAGGTGGTGGGGATTAGGTACTCAGAGATTAGAAATTAGGGATCAAGCACTAGGAAATCCAAGAGATTGCCACAACTAATTTCACATTTCAGTTATTTCTTCCCGGCAAATCAATCTCCCTTCCGGAGCGCGGACTTCAGTCCGAATTGTTGGAATCCAAAGAAAGACCACTAATCTACAGATAGCTAGATAGAGAATTAATCAATATCAGTTAGATCAATCTGTTGATATCCTGTTCGTCATCCTACTAAAATTCTTAAATAATAAATAAAGCCCATCGTTATTCAACATCCAAATTGCGGACTGAAGTCCGCACTCCGATAATTGAAATTTTCTCTTTTTCGAAGGCAAATTCTAAATTGATTAATCCAAAAAAACCTAAACCCTATACACCAAATCCATTTCCTAATTCCTGATACCTGACTACCTGATTACCTACTACCTAATCCCTGGTTGCCTAATCCCTGATACCCTATCGCCTAATACCCAACACCTTCGCCCTTCCCATTCACACCCCCTCACTCACCATCATTTCTAACAAAACTCTTACGCCCTGGAGCCCTCTCCGTTCTTGACGGTCATTTTTCCTCATGGTAACATTAATTTTGTGCTGCTTTAGCACTCTCATCTTGAGAGTGCTAAATGTTAACAGAGGAAACCATGCAACTGACGTCTCGCCAAAAACTCATTCTCACGCTCATCATCCACGAGCATATCCACTCGGCCCAGCCGATCGGATCAAAAACCCTTGTGGAAAAATATCAGCTATCCATGAGCTCGGCCACGGTGCGCAACGAAATGGCCGCCCTGACCGACTTTGGCCTGCTTCGCCAACCGCACACCTCCGCGGGCCGCACGCCCACGGAAGAAGGCTACCGCTTTTTCGTCGGCAACCTGATCCAAAAGTCCGGCCTCCCCACCAACACCCGCCGTACTATCACCCACCAGTTCTACCAATCCCGCCAGGATGTGGAACAGTGGCTGCGTCTGGCTGCCTCGGTGCTGGCGAACCAATCCCAGGCCGCCTCATTGGTCACTGCGCCCCATTCCGAAAAAGCGATCTTCAAACACCTCGAGCTGATCGCCACACAGGGCCGCCAGGTCCTGATGGTCCTGGTCCTGATGGGCGGTGAGATCCGTCAGCAATTCGTTTCGTTGGCCGAACCCGTCCCGCAGGAGCGCCTCTCCGAGGTAGCCAACCAGATTTCAGAGCTTTGTGCCCGCTGTGACGCCGAACAAATGGCCCGGATCCGACCTCAGCTCGACGCCCTTGGCGGCGACATCCTCGAGGTCCTCCTGAACGAACTCGCGCTCACCGAGGAAGCCGCCACCGGCGAGATCTACCTCGACGGCATGACCAACGTGCTCTCCGAACCGGAATTCTCCGAATCGGAAGAAGCCCGTCAGGCGCTCCACATTCTGGAAGAGCGCTCGCTGCTGGAGAACCTGCTCGCCAGCACAGTTATGAACACCGATGTCGGCGGCATCCAGGTCCTGATCGGCGGCGAAGGCACCTGGGAGGAGCTGCGCCAGTGCTCGGTCGTCCTGGCCCGCTATGGCGATCCCAACACGCTCACCGGTTCGGTCGGTGTGCTCGGTCCCATCCGCATGCCCTATGACCGCACCATCTCGACCGTGCGGTTCGTCGCCAATGTCCTCAGCGACCTTGTCTCGGAGACTTTGGCGGTCTAAACCCTCACCAAACCCGTCATCATTCCTAAATGGAGAAATTTATGGTAAAAGAACCGAAAGATAAAAAAGACCTGAGCCCCTCGGGAGAGGAACAGAATCCCGCCGAAGACGGCGATATCGAACAGACCATGGTCGCCCTGACCTACGACGAATACGATGCGCTTGAAAGTCAGATCGAGCAGCTCCAAAAAGACCTGGAAGACACCAAGGATTCCTGGCTGCGCTGCCGCGCCGATTTCGACAACTACAAGAAGCGCGTCCAGCGTGATGCCCAGCGCTCGCACCAGGACGCCATGGCCAGCATTCTGAAGATCTTCCTCTCCGTCAGCGATGACCTGGAACGCGCCCTCAAGAACAAACCCGATAGCGACCATATCGATGGCTGGATCAACGGGATTGAACTGGTCTTGCAGAAATTGAACACCCAGATGAAAAATCAAGGTGTGGAACGCATGGATGTCAAGCCGGGCGACGAATTTGACCCCAATATCCACGAGGCCATCACCCAGGAACCCACCCCGGACTTTGAAGAAGGACAAATCATTGACGTTGTCCAGCAGGGTTATAAAATTGCAGACCGAATTATTCGTCCCGCCATGGTGCGGGTTGCCCAATAGACATTGGAGGTAGAAGAAAATGGGAAAAATCATTGGTATCGATCTTGGCACGACCAACTCAGTAGCAGCCGTCATGGTGGGCGGCGAACCGGTAGTGGTCCCCTCAGCGGAAGGCGAACGATTGGTTCCTTCCGTCGTCGCGGTAAACAAGAACGGCGAGCGGCTGGTCGGCCGTGTGGCCCGCAACCAGGCCATCACCAACCCGGAGAACACGATATTCTCCATCAAACGCTTCATGGGCCGCAAATTTGATGACCCCGAAGTGCAGCGTGCGCTCAAACTCGTCCCCTACGAAGTTTCCAAAGCCCCCAACGGCGATGTGCGCGTCTATCTCGGCGGTAAGGAGTATTCCCCGCCCGAGGTCTCAGCCATGATCCTCTCCAAGATCAAACGCGACGCCGAAGCTTATCTGGGCGAACCCGTCACCCAGGCCGTGATCACCGTCCCGGCCTACTTCAACGATGCTCAGCGCAACGCCACCAAGGACGCCGGCAAGATCGCCGGTTTGGAAGTGCTTCGCATCATCAACGAGCCGACGGCCTCCTCTTTGGCCTACGGCCTCGATAAGAAAAAGAACGAAGTCATCGGCGTCTACGACCTGGGCGGCGGCACCTTCGATATTTCCATCCTCGACGTCGGCGATGGCGTCTTCCAGGTCCGGTCCACCAGTGGTGACACCTTCCTGGGCGGCGACGACTTCGACCAACGCATCATCACCTACATCGCCGACGAATTCGAATCCGAAAACGGCATCGATCTGCGCAAGGACCGCCAGGCCCTCCAACGGCTCAAGGAAGCCGCCGAGAAAGCCAAGATCGAGCTTTCCACCACCATGCAGGCCGAGATCAACCTGCCCTACATCACCGCCGACGCCTCCGGGCCAAAGCACCTCGTGATGACCCTCACCCGGGCCAAACTTGAGCAGTTGACCGACGACCTGATCCAGCGCAGTCTGAGCCCCGTCAAACAGGCTCTGGACGACGCCAATCTCTCCACCAGCGATATCGACGAGATGGTCCTGGTCGGCGGGATGACCCGCATGCCCAAGATCCAGTCCGAAGTGGAGAAAATGTTCCATAAGGAACCCCACAAAGGCGTCAACCCCGATGAGGTTGTTGCCGTGGGTGCGGCCATTCAGGCCGGCGTGCTGGGCGGCGAGGTCAAGGACATCCTCCTGCTCGATGTCACCCCGCTGACCCTCTCCGTAGAGACCCTCGGCGGTGTGGCCACCCCCCTGATCAAGCGCAACACCACCATCCCCACTCGGGAAAGCCAGGTCTTCTCAACCGCGAGCAGCAATCAGACCCAGGTTGAAATCCATGTCCTGCAGGGTGAACGCCCAATGGCTGCCAACAACAAGAGCCTCGGGAAATTCATCCTGGACGGCATCCCGCCTGCCCCCCGCGGCGTCCCTCAAATCGAAGTCACCTTTGACATCAATGCCAACGGCATCCTGGAAGTCACCGCCCAGGACAAGGCCACCGGCCGCAGCCAGAACATCACCATTACGGCTTCCTCAGGCCTAAGCGAAGAGGAAGTCGAACAAATGCGTCAGGATGCGGAAGTTCACGCCGAAGAAGATCAACGTCGCCGTGACCTGATCGAAGCCCAAAACCGGGCCGACAACACGATCTACACGGCTGAAAAGTCCCTCGAGGATCTGGGCGACAAGGTGCCCGGTGATCTAAAAACCAAGGTCGAGGACGCGGTCAGCAAAGTCCGCGAGGTCAAAGAAAGCGAAGACCTGGACGAGATCAAGAATGCCACCGATGCCCTGACCGAGGTCCTGCAGCAGCTGGGCCAGGCCGCCTACCAGCAGCCAGGCGAAACGCCCACCCCGGAAGCTGAACCGGAAGGCGATAAAGAAGCCGATACCGGTGACGATGATGAAGATGTGGTCGATGGAGAGTTCAAACAAGTCTAAACCGAAGTTCGTCCCAAACGTAAATTACAGGTGCCCGGTACGAATTCCGGGCGCCTGATTAAGACTGGAGGGCACCAACCCGTGTTGACGCGCTCCCCTTTTTGGAATTATCCGTCCGGATCGATATGAACTGAACGATAAAACAAATCAATAAAAGCAAAGATAGATCATTATGGCAAAACGTGACTACTACGAGGTATTGGGTGTCCCCCGCGGCGCAAGCGAAGACGACCTGAAATCCGCTTTCAGGCAGCTTGCGCGCAAGTACCATCCCGACGTCAGCGATGACCCCAATGCTGAAGAGAAATTTAAAGAGATCAACGAAGCCTACGCGGTCCTTTCCGACAGCGAAAAGCGCGCCGCCTACGACCGCTACGGTCATTCCGGGGTCAATACCCAGGGCATGCCCGATTTCACCAATATTGACCTTTCTGACATTCTGGAGGGCATTTTTGGTTTCGGCGGTTTCGGGGTCGGTGGACGCCGTTCGCGCAACGGCCCCCGTCGGGGTGCGGACCTCTCCAGCCGCATCACCCTCACCTTCGAGGAAGCGGCCTTCGGCGTCGAGAGAGACGTCGAGATCACCCGAGACGAGACCTGTGAGACCTGCAGCGGTTCCGGCGCTAAGCCCGGCACCTCCCCCCGCACCTGCCAGCAATGCAACGGCCAGGGCGAGGTCCGCCAGGTCCAGCGCACGATCCTGGGTTCCATGGTCCAGGTCGTTACCTGCCCAGCCTGCAACGGCCGCGGGGAGGTGATCGACACCCCCTGCCCCACCTGCAACGGGCGCGGGCTGGAACGCAAAACCACGACCAAACAGGTCCAAATCCCCGCCGGTGTGTCCAACGGCATGCAAATCCGTCTGGCCGGCGAGGGCCAGCCCGGGGCCAATGGCGGCCCCAACGGCGACTTCTATCTGGAAGTTCGGGTGAAGAACCATGCCTTTTTCCGCCGCCAGAACAACGACGTCCTCCTGGATCTCAATATCAACGTCGCCCAGGCCGTCCTCGGTGATGAGATCCAAATCCCCACTCTGGAAGGCGATACGGCACTTCGCATTCCTCCCGGCACCCAACCGGGCCGTGTCTTCCGGCTGCGTGATAAGGGCATCCCCCACCTGCGCACGTCCGGCAAGGGCGACCAACTGGTGACCGTCTCAGTCCAGGTGCCCACGCACCTGACCGACGACCAAAAAGGCTTATTCGAAAAGCTGGCCCAAACAATGGATCCCGACATCAAAATCCAGGAGCAAAGCTTCTTCGACAAACTTCGCGGCGTTTTCGGTGGCTGAGCCCCAAAGTCCCATCCGGTGGCTGCAGGTCAAGTTCCGCACCAACGGCGAGTTGGCCGAAGCACTGGCGGAATTGTTGGGCCGCTTTGTGTCCAACGGCGTGGTTATGGAATCCGTCACCGAATTCGACGCCCACGCCCAGGAAAACAACCCCACGGGCCTGCTGGATGTCTCCGGCTACCTGCCCGTGGATGAACACCTCGAAGAAACCCGCCAAAAACTGGAAGAAGCGCTCTGGCACATGAGCCAGATCCAACCCCTCCCCGAGCCAACTTACACGCCCGTGCAAGACGAAGACTGGATGGCCGCCTGGAAGTCGCATTACACGCCGGTCCTCGTCGGGCAAAACCTGCTGATCCTGCCCGCCTGGCAGCCTGCGTCCAGGGACGAAACACGGACCCTGATCCGCATCAACCCGGCGATGGCCTTTGGCACCGGCACCCACCCCACCACCCAGCTGATCCTGACCCTGCTGGAAAAGTACATCCAGCCCGGCGAACCGCTGATCGATATAGGCTGCGGGTCGGGCATCCTCTCTATCGCCGCGCTCAAGCTGGGCGCGAGCCATGCCCTGGCCGTAGATGTATCCAACGCGGCCGTCCTCTCCACCATGGAGAACGCCGGTCTGAACGGCCTTTCCCCGGTTGAACTGGAAACGGGAAAAGGATCGGTCGAGGAAATACTCACGGACCGCTACTCAATGATGGAAGCCCCGCTGGTGCTGGTCAACATCCTCGCGCCCATCATCCTGCGCCTGTTTGATGACGGGCTGGCGGGCCTGGTGGCACCCGGCGGGACGCTGTTGCTCTCCGGCCTCCTCGAACACCAGGAAGCCGAGGTCATCCAGCGCTGTGAGGCCGAAGGCTTCACCTTCCTCGAGCGTGAGACTCAGGCCGACTGGGTCAGCCTGGCCATGAAGAAAAGAGAAGCATGAAAAGGCCTATTGTGGGACAATAAAAATAATCAATTTACCTCATTCAATTTTTGTAATTGTGTTATGGTATAGAAATTCAT
>JAXHUD010000113.1:0-8133 GCA_034189815.1 Chloroflexota bacterium | reverse complement strand
AGGTCAATAGTTTAGACAGCATCACAACTTTTGGAGAGGCTGTTTATTTCTTCAAGTGTTCACGTACGGGCTAACCGCCTTCAATTACCTTCATTGGGGGTTCAGCGGTTGATGGGGTCGTCGCGCGCAATTCTTCCTGGATGGTGTTCCATACCAACGATAGTGATACATTGACAATCACGATTCAACAAGAGGGCGAGGCTTTTGCCATCTGGCAATTGAACGCATCTACTAATAATTGACCAGATTATAAAGGCCTAAAAACAAAACTCGCCCGGTTTTTGTCGAGACCGGGCATGGTTTACTTTTTAGGGAATTCAAATGAGGTTTGGTTCCTTTTTTTAGGGTCCAGCATAGCAATTGTATATAATCAACCTGCAGCGTCAACCGTCTCAACAATCATGGCCCCCAGAAACGCAATGTGCTTGGAACGTTATGTAAATTTACGCCTGTTTATTGATGAGTGATCAGCCGCTCAAGGCGGTTAGCGACGTCATTTTTAAATTGATCAATCTTTTCCAGTATAAAATTGTTTATATTTAGATCAGGGTCTCTGATCAACGGCGTCAGGTCCATGGCGTAGGTCAGGCGGCTGGCCTGGTCGGTCTGGTGGGATTGGTAATAAGTCGCATTGGCCACTCTGCGGCCGATCGCCGCCAGGTCATAGCGCTTACCGCCGACGATTTGTGATTCATAGACATCCAGGAGGCGTTTTTGCAGTTCGGCGTGGCCGGAGACATCCAGGGCGACTTTAATCTCGTCTGGCAGCCAGTCCAGGTCACCCCAGACTTCGCAGCCATAGAGCGTAACGGAGGGCAGCGGGGGGATGAGCGTTCGCAGCGCTTCGATAACACTGAGGGCGACGGACAAATGGGTCGCATGTTTATCCGCCAGGTTATGGGTATAGATACTTTCCGGTTGGGTCATCCGGATGATCTGCTGCAAATCAGCGATGACGGCGTCCCGGTCTGAGGACATGAGTTCCCTGCTGGCGTGATCCAGAAGGATCTGGGCGTTGTAATGGCCGATATCAGCGGCTTTTTTTTGTTCGGCATTACGGACCTTCCAGAGTGTATCGTCGCTCATGTCCGCATATGGCCCTGAGCGGGGCGCACCGCGTCCGTCGGTCACGGTGACGCCGGTAAAGGCCTTCTCCCGGTTGTCCAGCCCGGCCAGGATGCCATGGATGGCGAAAATCTCCAGGTCGTCCTGGTGTGCGCCGATGCCAAGATGGGTCGTCCGAGCTAGGATGCGGTCATCGCCCGCGCCCTGGGGGAAGTAAATTTCAGCGTTGGGTTTGTTAAATTTGAACATAGATCGCCTCTGCAATAATTCTAACCTTAAAAAGAAAAACCGGCCGCCTTATTGAATTTGCGACCGGTTTGGTTTGCAAAAGATAAATTAATCGTGTTCGTGGGTGAGATCGGGGAGGGTGTGCCCGCGCAAGGCCAGGATGAGATCACGGCGTTTGAGCGCGCGTTTACGGTCGATCTCGACAGCGCTGGCTTTGTCGTCTGCCAATTTACGCAGCGCTTCAATCCAGGCCGCGCTCTTGATGGGGGTATGGCGCACCCGCCAGCGTTCCACCTTGATCGCCAGATCGCTTTCGTTGACGAGCTTTTTATGAGTCCGGGTAAGGGTCATGCCCTGCGATTCGAAGGTAAATTCTTCTTCTTCAAATTCGGGTTGGATCGGGCAGGCGTGCATGCAGGCCCCGCACTTGATACAGTAATAATCGGCGAGGACCAATTCACCCTCGTCGTCCACATGAAGCGCCCGGGTGGGGCAGACATCGGCGCAGGCGACACAGCCCTCCACACAGCGCTCCCGGTGCAGCTCGACTTTGCCCTGCCAGGGCTGCAGCACTGAGAAAGCGCCATTGCTGGCGACTTCACATTGGCGGCAGCGGATGCAATCTTCGTAGCGCACATCCATTGTGTCGTTCTCTTCATCGTAGCTGATCACATTGGTGGGGCAGTTTTCTATGACGAAATCCTTAAGTGAGAAATCGAAATCTTCTCTAATGAAAGAGGTGTGGCCGCGAACTTCGGGGAAAGCGTCGTATGCCAGGACTGGTATTTCGGGTTCATCATTGACTGTCATGCTGATGGCATGGACGGGGCAAATCTCGGCGCAAATGCCGCACATCACGCATGCGTCCGGGTCCACATCCACAGAAGGCGGCGTGACCATTCGGCCATCGACGATTTCGCCGTCGACGTGCGTCAGCGCATCCTTGGGGCAGGCGGTGGGACCCATCTGGCAGCCTACACAGCGGTCCAGGTCCCAGGACAAGAGGTAATGCCGGGTGACCATCGGCCGCTCGAGGCTCATTGCATGGTCCGTTCGTTTCTTGATCGTTTTTCCGCGTTTGCTCATCTTGGCTCCAGATTAAATATCGTCAGGAAGTTCCTGTAATTCAGCCATGCTGAAGACAGGACCATCTTTGCAGATGTATTTCGATCCAATGTTACAGCGACCGCATTTTCCGAGACCGCATTTCATCCTTTTTTCAAGGGAAGTGAAAATGGTTTCCGGGGCGAATCCCAGCTCGACCAAGGTGGGCAGGGTGTACTTGGTCATGATAGGCGGGCCGCAGACGACGGCGACCGCGTTGTCTGGAGATGGGGCGACTTCTTTGACGACATCCGGCACATAACCGACATGATGGAACCAGCCATCTTCGGGGACATCAATTGCCTGATGGAGTTGAATATCTTCTTCCTGATACCAGCTTTCGATATCATGTTTATACATGCAAAGGCCCGAGTTACGAGCGCCGTAAATAACGATAAGTTCCTCAATTTCAGGGCGGTTTTGAGGATGTTGGATATGCTTTGTCAGGGCATATAGAGTGGAGAAAGCACAACCGCCGCCAATAATGACCAGGTTTTTCCTTTTCCATTCGGTCAAGGGGAAGCCGTTTCCCAAAGGCCCTCGCATCCCCAGTGCATCACCGGCCTGGAGGGTATGGATGTATTCGGTAAATGTACCCACTTTTTGGACGGTGAAACGCACGAAATTGCCTTCCCAGGCTGCGGAAGCAATGCCGAAAGGTGCTTCACCTTTGCCGAAGATGGATAGCTGGCAGAATTGACCGGGGTTGTATTTACTGAAGAACTCGTCACAGTCTTTGTGGTTATCAAATGACAATTCGAACGTTTTCAATGACCGGTCGTTGGACTCATAATAGGCCCGCAGGATGCGCATGGGAATGGGTTCGTAAGGGTTTGGGATATTACCCGACATGTATTCCCTCACTTTCATAAGCGTTGGCGGTATTCAGCATGGCGCGGATATCCAGGCCCACGGGGCAGTAGCGGACACAACGGCCGCAGCCCGTACAACCGATTTCTCCGATGTGATCGAGCCAGTAACTATATTTATGCATTATTCTTTGGCGGGTTCTTTCTTTCCGGGTGGGGCGGGGATTGTGCCCCGAGGCTTCCTGGGAATAGATCCTGAACATGCAGGTGTCCCAGTTGCGAACGCGTTCGCTCCGCTGCACTTCATCGACGATGTCGAAACAGAAACAGGTTGGGCAAAGGAAGGTGCATACACCGCAGCCCAGACAGGACTCAGCAATCGTGTCCCAATAGTCACTCCCAAAAATGTCGTCCAGATGTTCTTTGAGGTTGTCCGTCTCAAAGACGGGCTCCATCGCACCTTTCACTTTGGATTGAAGCGTCTGCACCTGCTCCTGCTGTTCCTCCGATGCTATGGGGAGCTCGGCAAATAATCGCTCTCCTTTATCTGTGAGGGTCTCGATGTAATATTCATCACCGAGTTCCGTGACCAGAGCATCCAGGCCGTCCGTGTTGAAGGGCCCGCCGCCAACTGTGGTACAGAAACAGGTCTGGCAGGGTTCTGTGCAGCCCATCCCAACCAGTACGCTGGCATCCCGTTTTGCAATCCAATAGGGATCCCCGTCGTCCTCGGTATAAAAAACGGTGTCCAGGAGGGATGAGGCTTTGGCGTCACAGGGGCGAATGCCCCAAATGAGGCGTGGTTTTATTTCCTCTTGGCCGCCTTCCGACCGGTTCAGCCGGCGGTTGTAGCGCATCATCGTCTCTGATTGCGGCAGGAAGAGGGCTTTTGGGGGGTA
Organism: Chloroflexota bacterium; assembly: GCA_034189815.1. Lineage (GTDB taxonomy): Bacteria > Chloroflexota > Anaerolineae > Anaerolineales > Anaerolineaceae > Brevifilum. The sequence goes on along the minus strand of JAXHUD010000113.1, from coordinate 4,028 downwards.
GCGGGTATTATGCGGTTCGGTGAAATCTAGTTCGCTGTCGGCATCTACCGGCAGGAATTGAGAAAACTCTCCGGCCTTTTGAGGGGCGAAAACATCGAACTTGTCAAGCCATTTGGCGATTATTTGTTTGTACTCTTTTTTATTGAGGATATACATTATTCGGCCATCCCTCACAAAACGAAACGGTTCTTGTCATCCAGATCAAATGACGCGAATGGGGGTTGGGTTGTGTCATCCATGCCAACTTCAAATTGATAACCTTCGAGCATATCCTCATTTAATTTTTCGGTGAGGTAGGTCATCTTGATATCCATCGGGCAGGCCCGTTCACAGGCGCCGCAACTGGTGCAGCGTCCAGCCTGATGGAAGGCGCGAATGATATGCCAGGCTTGCGTTCCGGCTGGAGAAATATCGCTTTCAGTCCAGCGAGGTGTGGCATGGTCCACAAAGCATTCCGTGCAATAGCACATCGGGCAGGCTTCCCGGCAGGCGTAACAGCGAATGCAGCGCTCCGCTTCCTGGCGGAACCAGGCATAGCGCTCTTCCTGACCCAGCGAGGCGAAGGATTCCACCGCCTGGCGGGCGACGGTCGGATCGCCTTCGGGTAAGGGCTCTCCCAATAGAATGTCCGTGTTGATGGGGTTGGGATGAACGCAGCGCAGGCAAGAATCGTGCAGAATGTCTTTTCGGTTGAATTTAACCTCCCGGCCTTTAACCCGGACGGTGACTTCATCCTCATCCTCTGCGAAAGCGGTTACTTCTTCGCCCGTTTGCTTGATGATTTTCTTGATGTCGATAATGCCGCGGCAGGGAACGCCAATAAGATAAAGGTTTTCGCTGTGGTGTTGTTTTTCGACCAGCAGTGCATTCACCGAACGGCTCTCGCAACCCCGGACAACGATGCCAATTCGGGTATCCTGGGGGTAGCGGGTCAGGTAATTCGCCAGGTTATTCTGGCAAAGGCCGTTATATTCCAATTCGGCAGCTTCGTCCACGTTCCTGAAGAAGGCCGGTTGAGGCCGGAGCGGCGCATCCGCTTTCTTGAAAGCAATGACCACATCCACCACATCCTCATTCAGGAGGCGGTCAATTTCCTTCTTCAATTCGACTTTGATCTCAGGCATGTTGTCCTCGCATCGATGGAATACCCCTGGTTACCAGGATATCGGCTTTACCCAATTGCGAGAGATCCGCTTCGAACGCTGCCAGGTCACGTTGGATGCGGCCTCGATCCTGCAAATCCAGCCAGGTAAAACGAACTCTGTCCCGCTCATAGCCGATGTATTCCAGTAGATTCAAGAATTCATCATGCTGGCGTAGAGCGCTGAGGTTCCCTTCTATGAAGTGGCACTTCTCGGGCTGGCAGCCGCTGATCATGATCCCGTCCGCGCCGCCCTGGACGGCGTTCAATATGTGTAAAGGATTGATACGGCCCGTGCAGGGAAGTTTGACGAGATGGATTGAAGGGGGAAGTTCGTGATCGACCCAATGCTGGTCCGCTTCTGAATACAGACACCACTGGCATTGGAACAATGCAATCTTAGGTCCGGTTTCCATTAGTTTTCCGCTCCCTGGACAGACATCCAACGCCATAAGTCTTCCATGATGGCTTCGTCGGTGTAATCCTCCGGCACCTTGATGGATGTTGAACGGCAAATTGCAGAACACAGGCCGCAGGCCATGCAGCGTCCCGGATCAACCTGGGCGACTGAGATCAACCCTCGGAAGGGAACTTTGGCTTGGACAAGTGATATGGCTTCATAAGGGCAGGCTTCCACGCAGAGGCCGCAAGCGACGCATGTCTGCTGATTGACGCTGGCGGTATTGAGCGGGGTGTTTTTGCCGTTTTCAACGGCGATGGCTTTTACGGCGTTGATGACGCCGGAAATATGAATTTCTTGTGGACAGGCGGCATAACATAAATCGCATGCGGAGCATAACCAGGTCGTGGGACTATCGAAGGCTTCCTCTTGCATATCCATCATTGCCATCCGCAGCAGCCGCCGGGGGTTGTATTCCGGCTCCATTTTCTGCTGGATCATGCACTTGCTGACGCAGGTACCGCAGGAATAACAGAGTTCCAGGTGTTCGCCACCGGGGAGGGCTTTGACTTTATCGGCGAAGGTTTCGATGCCGGGCGTGTGGCTCATGCGGACTCCTTCTGATTGGCGATGGCTTTGACAAGGCCGTCAGAATACGCCATAGCCTCAGGGATGCCGGGTACACCGGGGAACTTCTTCAGGCGTTTGGACATGTCCGGTTTCAGGCGTTCAATCTCAGCTTTGAGGTCTTCCGGTGGTATATCGTCCAGCACCATTTGCATTTCATTCAGCACCCGGGCGTATTTATCGCCTTCGGCCGCGCTGATCCACTCGATCCGGAAACGACCATCGGTCATTTCCATGCGGTCAAAGATCTTCTTGAGCCGTTTGGCCCGTTTGGCGCCGACCAGTTGGCCGGTGATGTAGTGGCAGTCCTGCGGATGGCAGCCGGAATAAAGCACGGCGCCGGCGCCGAGACGGAAGGCTTCGTAGATGAAGTCGCTATCCATCCGGGCAGAGCACATTACTTTCATACCGCGTTCATTTGCGGTGTATTCAAAGTGACTCGTGCCTGCCAGGTCCGCGCCGCCGTAGGAACACCAATGGCAGCGGAAGGCCAGGATTTTCTCTTCAGGTTTATCCGCCAGCAGCGCCCGCATTTGAGCAAGGATCTGGGCGTCGGTATAGTGCAACTGGGTGATGGCGTCCTCAGGGCATTCCGCCACACAGCCGCCGCAGCCGTGGCATTTGGCCGTGATGATTTCGGCTGCTTTGTCGCCTTCGATTTTAACCGCGCCGTAGGGGCAGGCCTTGACACAGAGACCGCAAGCCCGGCCTTTGGTTTCGGCGGAGCAGCGATCCGGCCAGACGACAGCTACCGTCGGTTCGATCTCCCATTGTTCGGAATGGATGATGCGACTGGCGCGGGAGGCGGCAGCGGAGCCCTGGGCCACACTGCTGGGGATGTCTTTCGGTCCCTGGCAGGCCCCAGCGAAGAAAATACCGTCTGTGGGGCTGTCCATCGGGCGCAGCTTGGGATGATATTCCATGAACCAGCCGCCGGGGCTCTGAGCGACGTTAAGCACGGAGCTCATGTGGTCCTGGTCGGGCTGGGGGATCGCAGCCTGGTTCAGCATAACCATGTCATATTGTTTTTCGGTCACCTTGCCCAGGGTGATATCCTCGGCATGGACATACAGGTTATGGGTTTCCGGATCTTCCGTGATCAGGCTGGGGCGGCCCTGACTGAAATGGATGCCCATTTCACGGGCCCGGTCATAGAACTCTTCATAGCCTTTGGACGGTGTGCGGATATCCATGTAATAGATGGTGATATCCACATCCGGGTTCATCTGCTTGAGCAGGACGGCATTCTTGATACTGTACATACAGCAAAAATTGGAGCAGGAGGGATTGTAGCGCTTATCCCGGGAACCCACGCAGTTGATGAAAGCCAGCGTTTGAGGGTTCTTGTGATCGCTGGGCCGGATCAGATTACCGGCGGTTGGGCCGGCGGAGTTGTTCAGGCGCTCCATTTCCATGGCGGTGATCACGTTGGGATATTCGGAATAACCATATTCGTCCATCACGCTGGGATCGAAATGGTTGAAGCCGGTCGCCACGATGATGGCGCCGATATCCTCTTCCACGAGCTTATCTTCCTGGCTGAAATCAATCGCTTCCAGCGGGCCGCAGGCATCCACGCATTTATAGCAATGGATGCAGGCGTCCAGGTCAATGGAGTAGATCAGGGGGACGGATTGGCTCATCGGAATATAGGCGGCCTTGCGGGGGGCCAGGTTCATTTCAAAATAGTTCGGCACTTCCACCGGGCAAGCCCGCGCACAATCGCCGCAGCCATTGCAGCGGTCGGCCAGAACATGTTTGGCTTTTTCTCTTAGGGTGACTTTAAAGTTGCCGACAAAGCCTTCAACCTTTTCGACCTCAGTATAGGTCCTCACATCAATTCGGGGCTGACGCGCCGCG
>JAXHUD010000112.1:0-8253 GCA_034189815.1 Chloroflexota bacterium | reverse complement strand
GAACAGCGCCAGCCTGAGCCTAAAGCCTTTCGGCGCCTGCCTATCGCCCGATTTTACCGCTCTGGACGGCATCCGTTTCTATCTCAAAACTCAATTCTACGGTCCTCAAGGGACGGATTTCGAGGATGGTGACGAAGTACGCCTCTGGCTGGACGACCTTCGGCTGGTCGATCAGGACGGCGCAGGTGAAATCCGCTGGATGGCTGATGAAGGGATTGATCGATACGACATCTACTTCGACACACTCACCCACGGCAGTCATCCCAGCCCCGCGCTGACCTCGGTTGGCGTCATCACACCGGGTACGTGTACCCCAGGCAGCGTCGAATCCGGCGGTTATTTCCACCAGATCGCAAACGCCGAGATCGCTGACCTTACAATTTGGAACGCGCCACCGGTGGAAAAGATCCTCAAGACCCAAACCGCGCCCTCGACCGAAAAGCCGCTCCAGATCCACGCCGGCCGAGGTGAATATGAGATCGTCCAGCTTATTGTACAGTCCCAGAACGCCGCCGATCTCCCCATTAGCGTCTCGGATCTGGTTGACGGTAAAAACACCATCCCCGTCAGCCAGATTGACCTCTTCCGGGTGGATTATCTGCCCTTGTCTCAGTTATCCGATCAGTACGGCCGCCTCACCGATTGGCCCGATCCGCTCTATCCTCTTTCGCAGGGTCAGACCGTTTATTTCCCCGCCGGAGAAAACCAGCCGATCTGGCTCCAAATCAAAGTGCCAGGCGGTACCCCTGCAGGCGACTATGTCGGTGAGATCCAAATTGGTTCGGCACGTGTGCCTATCACTCTGACCGTTTTAGACCTTTACGTGTCCAAGAGCGCGATGCTGCCGGTGGTCGTCGGTGTTGATTGGGATTCCCTGCTATCGACTTATAACGCCGACCAAACCTGTCGAAATCAGGCCCAGGCTGACCTGACCGCCGCACTGACGGATTACGGCCTCACGCCCCTCCCTGTAGAATCCGGCAGCCCGGAGGGATTGATCTACCCCCTCACGGACTACCTGGTCGAGACGGCACATCAGGCGCAAACCCAGCCCGGTGCAACTGTCTGGTGGAGCACCACCGGCCTGGATGACCCACCGATGCCAAACCCAGTAGTGATCGACCGGCCCGGGATGGAAGCCCGGATCCTTCCCTGGCTGGCCTGGATTGACCGGGTGGACGGATTGTATTACGCGCGAGCCGACGATTGGGACCCCAATCCCTGGGAACAGCCTTTTTCCAACGACCTTTTCAACGGCGACGGCTTCCTGATCTACCCGCCCAATGATCCTTCCATCGGCCAAAATCCATGTGACCCAAACAGCAACCGCATCGTACCTTCCATCCGGCTGATGCTGCTGCGGGAAGGGTTGGAGGATTATGCCTATCTCCAGCGGCTGAACGGCGGTCTACCGCAGATTGATCAGGAAAACGATAGCGACGCCTGGGCCGAGATGATAATCGGCTCCCGCACAGCATTCCTGCGCCAGCCAACAGCGCTCGCAACGGTGCGCCTGGCGATCGCTGACGCGCTGCAGGACAAACAATCAGACTATTATTTGCCCCTTTTCCTCCACTAACCCTCCGCAAGTCGATGTGCTAGAATCGGTGCATGTTCCGTAAATCCAAGCTGTTGCATCTGCTGCGCCTCGGATGGCGCATCCTGCGGGCCAGCCTCCTGTTTATCGTGATGTTAATGCTCCTGGCGAGTTCCACCGTTCCACCCGGGGGACTGGAAAGCCGGGTGCGCGCCCTTACGCGTCCGATTGAATTTGATTTCGGTACCTGGACACTGAATGCGCTGGCTGCCAAGCTGGCCGATTGGGGCTTCAGCCTGCAGCGCTTCTTAACCGTGGAAGCCCAAACAGAATGGGTCTACGACTATCTCGCCAAGGTGAGCGAGGTGCAATCCCTCAGCAATCAACTGGTCTATATCTACGCCGACCCGGCCGTCCCGAACCCGGATGCTGCCAGCATTGATCTGCGCCAGGATCTGGATGCCGCGGAAGAGGACCTTGCCGACCTCGCGCCCGTGGCTGAAGCGATTCTGCAATCCCAATTGATGGATGTGGCGAGCGAAGCCGGGCTGGGTCTCCTCGGGCAGACTGTGCCCCCATCGCTGTTCATTGCCACAGAGCTGCCGTTGGCGTTGATCGTCTCCCCACGGGATGTGATCGAGCAATCGCAAAATATCTCCCTGCTCCCCGGGATGACGGCGGAGGAGATGGAAAGTCTTGAAAATCAAATCTACAATGACCTGGATCAATCCGCCCTGGTTGTCCCCCTGGGCGGTATCGGCACCTATCCTACGATGGTGAACCAAACCACCAACCTTAATTGGTTGCTTGAAGTGATCGCCCATGAATGGACTCATAACTATCTCACCCTGCATCCCCTGGGCATCAATTACAACACCAACGCAGCACTACGTACGATTAACGAGACCACGGCTTCCATCGCCGGCAAGGAACTAAGCCACCTGGTCTTGGAGAAATATTATCCCGAAGCCGTGCCCAAACCGGCGCGAGTGCCTAAAATCGTGGATTCACTACCGCAAGAAACAAGTGATGAGACCCCGACTTTTGATTACCGAGCTGAAATGCGCCTCACTCGCCAAACAGTGGACGCAATGCTGGCCGAAGGTGATATTGAAGGCGCTGAATCTTATATGGAATCCCGCCGGCAGGTGTTTTGGGAAAATGGCTACCTGATCCGCAAGCTCAACCAGGCCTATTTCGCCTTTTATGGCGCTTATAATGACACGCCCGGCGGCGGGGCCTCGGGGGAGGATCCGGTCGGCCCGGCTGTCCAGGCATTCCGCAGCCAATTTGACTCCCTTTCCGATTTCCTCAAAACCATTGCGCGGGTGAGTTCTTTTGCTGAGCTTCAACAAATGGTAGAATAACCGCCCCCGGCTGATAGATCAATTTGATTTTTTTCTAGCGGGGAACCCGCCTCCATCCTGTGGGAGGTAAAATACATTATAATCATTGGCATTCGCCCGGCTATGTAAAACCATAAAAACTAAACGACCAGAAAGTCTGATGACCGAGTTAATTGATTTTGAACTAAAAAAACCAGAACGCGCCCCACTATTGATTGTCATCTCCGGTCCCTCCGGTATAGGGAAAGATACCGTTGTGCAGGGACTGAAGGATAGGGACCTGTCCTTCCACTTTGTGATCACCGCAACCAGCCGTCCACCCCGGGATTATGAGGTTGACGGTAAAGACTACTTCTTCTATGAAAAAGAATGCTTTGAAGAGATGATCGAAGCAGGCGAATTCCTGGAATCCGCCTGGGTCTACACGGCCTATAAAGGCGTGCCCAAATCCCAGGTGCGGGAGGCGTTAGCCAGCGGGGAAGACGTCGTCATGCGACTGGATTTCCAAGGGGCCAAAACCGTTCGCGATCTCTATCCGGATGCGATCCTTATTTTCCTGACAGCCAACAGCAAGGAAGAATGGCTCACTCGGCTGCATGACCGTCGCAGCGAGACGGAAGAGGAGCTCGCCGTGCGGATCGAGACCGCCAGAGAAGAATATGACAGCCTCGATATGTTCGATTACATCGTCGTTAACGAACAGGACAACCTAGACCATACTTTGAATGTAATTCGAAGTATCATCGAAGCCGAGCATCACCGCGTGCACCCCCGGAAGGTCCAGCTATGAGCGAACAGACGCCGAAACCCAACGCGCTGCCGCACGACCCCATCCAGGTCAAGATGCCCCAGCGTAAACCCGTGATGACGATTGTCCTGATCGCAGTCACCACCCTAATCTATCTAATGCAATTCATTTTTCAAGGTATTTATGGCTTTGATCTCCTGTTTGCATTGGGCGGCAAAGTCAACAATGCGATCGCCAACGGACAAGTCTGGCGACTCCTTACCCCCGTTTTCCTGCATTCATCCATTTTGCACATTGCGCTCAATATGTATGCGCTGTACATCATCGGCCGCCGCCTGGAACGCTTCTATGGTCCCTGGCGCTTTCTGATCCTTTATTTTATCTCAGCCTTTACCGGTAACGTATTATCCTATGTCCTCACCCCGGCCGCTTCCCTGGGCGCATCCACAGCCATCTTTGGCCTGCTCGCCGCTGAGGGCGTATTTATTTTCGAGAACCGAAAACTGTTTGGCCCAAACCGCACCCGCGAGATGATCCTCAACCTGGGGTTTATCCTGGTGATCAACCTATCGTTTGGCTTCATGCCGAATATGAATGTGGACAACATGGGCCACATCGGGGGTCTGCTGGGCGGAATCTTTTTTGCCTGGAAAGCCGGCCCTGCATTACGGATCACGGGACAGCCGCCGTTCTTCGAAGTGAGGGATGTCCGCAAGCAAGGCGAAGTCCTCCTGGCAACCCTGGTCGTGCTGATCGGCTTCACGATCATCGCCGCCATCCCCTTCCTGACGAGCTGAGTTTTTCATATCGTAAAAACAACTAAGCGCCCGAAATTTTAAAAATTTCGGGCGCTTTCAAATTACTTAATTAGGTTCTCGATCTGGTTCCTTCCCAACCCTACACAAATTTTTGTCATTAACAGCGAAGCACCAAATAGCGCTTAGATACTTGCCAATTCCTCTTCCAGTTATAGCTGGCAGCTCCCCCTCACTCAATCGTAAACAACGCACCGGCGGACGTCCCCTGGACCTCGGGGAAGAAATACTGCCAGGCCCGGGCCGGCAGCACCTGGTAGATACCCCGCTGGTAAGGCAGGATATCATAGGTCAGGGTATACGTCCCGGCTGGGACGTAATCCGCCGTCCAGAGCAGGTGATCATCATAGATCTGCGGTGTATTGAAATGCCACCAGCCCCAACCCGAAGCAAACGGTCGCCGGGGGTCATAAACCGGCTGGTCAGAGTCCGTGACCGTTTGCGAGGTCAGGAAATTCCGGTTGAGCACTTCCGAGCCGGAAGGGATGTAATCTTCAACCAGTAAATTGTACATATCGTGCGGGATCACCACGGTTAGAGCAACGGTCACGAGTTGATCTGTACTATCAGCGCTCAAGCTGAATCCATCAATGGGCGTACAATCTTCGTCACCCGGGCAGCCTAGCCCGGCGGGGAAATAGGCCCTTGAAAGGCTGATGCCTTTGTTTATCGGTTCCGCAGTTTCGGCCTGCTGGAAAGTCTGCAGATCCGCCCGGTAATACAGTGTCCCGCTGCCCTCACCCCGCCCGATTTGCAGCGCGTTCGGTGACTGCGGGAACAGTTCACCAATCGGTACGGCCGCCGTTATAGACGTTGTGGAATCCGCGCCAGCGGCGCTGCCCTCGGCGATCACCGTGCCGTTGAGCATCGCCTGGAAGTCAAAGTCAGCCTGGTAGTCGCCCGTCCCTTGCAGCGCAGCTGTGACCGCCATCAGCGACCAGGCACTCTCAAAGGTGGAACTCCAAGCTCCGGAATTCTGGCGGTGAGCCAGCAGATAACGAAGGGCCATCGGCAGACTGGTTGAAGCCGGGTCCAGCCTGGCCAGGGCAATGATCCCGACAGCCGTGTTGAACGTTGACGTACCGGGCAGCATCCAGGAGGCATGGTCGCTCTCCCAATGCACACCAGTCGCCGACCTAACCGCGAGGGTTTCCAAATCCGTCAGCAGCGTATTCACTTGCTCAACTTCGCCGCCCTCGTCATCCAGCGTCAGCGCCAGAAGCGCTTGCGCCCACGGGCTCAGTTCGGAGCGCCGGGCGAACAAACCGGACGTCATTGGCGCCAGGTTAAAATCGCCGCCCCGCAGGGCATAAGCCTGGAACGCCAGCCGGTCCAACCGCCAGGCGACATCAATCTCACCGGGCTGTGCCAGGGAGGCAGTCAGGGACTCTTTCGCCCGCATCAGGATATACTCTCCAACGTCAAATCCGGCCTCGGAGGCCTGGTCCAACCCTAAAATGACATGTGCTGTGATGAACGGGTCAGCCTGCGGCTCAATCGCTCGCTCCCCCGCCCACCAGGACCAACCGCCATCGGGCAATTGCGCTTCCGCCAGTTGGCGAACATCCAACCGGATCGCATCGGCCAGGTCCATCAAAAGCTGGGGGGAGTCAATGCCCAAATCATTCAAAGCCTGATAAGCGGTCAAATTCGCCATCATCCGGGAAAGGTTCGAGAGTGTGTCATGATACTCGTCCACAGCGATCGCATCCAACCCTTCAACCAGGGCTGCCGTCAGGCTGGGCATCAGTTCCAGCGAGAAGGTGCCGGTCGAAGAATCCGCCGCCGCAGGCACGCTCACCAATTCCAGACGCTCTTCCGCCGCTGTCAACTGCCCGGAGGTGCTGAAAGTATTGGGCATTGTATAACGCAATACGGACAGGTCACCCCAGGTGGGTGCACTGGCATCCGAAAGCGCGCCGGCTGTCGCCGAGAAGGTCATTTCAACCGTATCCACACCATCCACGCTCCCCCACCAGGCCACGCGCACGCGGTCACCGGCGGCAATCGTCACTTGTTGGGTTTGGATGGCCTCGTCGGACAATGTGAACCCGGCCGACTGTAACGCCACCTCCACCGTCAAGTTTTCCTCAGTATTATTGTGAACCACGGCTGCCAGTTCCACCTGGTCCCCTTCCACCAGGAAACGTGGCGTGACCGGGCGCACCATCAACTGCTTCTGTGTGACCACTTCTGCTTCCGCCTGCCCCACTTTATAGTCCTCCGTCAGCCCGCGCACGTCCATGACCCAGGTCGTGAGTGAATCCGGCAGCGGAATCTCCAGAAAAGCGGTGCCGTCCGCGCCGGTAATCACATCCGCCTGCCAGAAGGCCGTGTCGGGAAAATCTTCTCGGACGCGCAACGATTCCGCCGCATCCGCGCCGCCCCCGCCTCGGCCCAATTCCAAGGCCAAAAGCGCCAATTGAGTGGCATATGTCTTCAGAGAATAACTGGTCTGGACGGAGAGCGGTCGTGAGCCGTAAAGGTCTTCCAAAATCGACAGGCTGTAAGGCTCAATCAAAGCCAGCAAGGCTTTATCCACCACAGCAACCGAGAATTCGCCCTGCACTGGATCCCCTTGAGAATCAGTGACCGTCAGTGTGGCGTTCACGGTCTCGCCGGGTTCAGTCAGATCTGGTTCAAGGTCCAGCATCACAGTCAGGGTCTGTTCCACCGGCGTCACCGGCAGGTTCACCACGCCCTGACGATAGTCCGGTGCGCCGTCATCCGATTGGCCCATCAGCAACACCGAGACGTAAACATTCGGCGCTGCGTCCTCACCCAACGGGATCTCAACAACATCGCCGGATCCACTGACCTCAAGCACCTGAGTCGCCATCACCCGCCCCCGTTCCAAGGTAACCAAAGCGGTCCCGCCCCCTGTGAAGGGGTTTGGAATAAAGACCTCAGCGGTCTCACCCGGCAGATAACTTTCCGCATCTGTTTCCAGGGTGAGCTTGTTCCCAATCTGCCGCGGCCAGATAGCGGCCTGCGCGCCGGAGACCCAGACCAGCACCTGCGTCACGGCATCGCCGCTTTGAACTGTCAGCCGGTATGCACCGGGGTCTTCGGGGGTAAAGGAAACCCGCGCTTGGCCGTCCGCCCCGCTGACGGGGCTGGCGCTGGCAACAAATTCCGTCCTGGCGACATATTCATAGGGTTGTTCCGGGTTACCCGACTCCTGAGCCTCCCATTCGATGGTCTCGAAGGTCGCCTGCAATGCCTGTCCACCGACCGAGTCCCCTTCCCAATCCACGGTCTGGAGCCGGAAGGAGAATTCGGACTCGGCTGCGCCAAAGCGCTGCTCAGCTTGCACGCCAATATAGACTTCCTCAGGATGCAGCACGGCTGACTCACGATAGCTGACCGGTAAACCGGTCTCATCCGTCACGGTCACTTCCAAGGTGTAGCGCAGTAATTGCCCCTCAGCCACCTCGTCCAAACCGAGATCCGTCGTTGGAAATTCAAGGACCGCTCCACCTAGCGCATCTGTCACTCCGCTGCCGCGGGCGACTTCCGACCCATAAGGCGAATAATCCCAAAGGCGCGGCGCCAGCCAGCTGTCATCCAAGGGGCCTACCTGATAACCGGTTAAATCAAACCGGGCATCGTCCCGGAAGAGCACCCAACTGAAATCCTGGTCCGCAGCCGGGACACCGAAATAATAATCCGCCTGGATCGCACCGGTGAGCTTCTCGCCGGCCAAAGCTGCTTGCGGCGAGAATGAAACCGAGACCTCAATTTCGGGTTTGCGGTATTCAGCCACGTCAAAATAAAACGCTTCCAAAATCTCATTGTTGATCGCAG
>JAXHUD010000111.1:0-8257 GCA_034189815.1 Chloroflexota bacterium | reverse complement strand
GATTATCCCCGGCCGATGGCCGAAGTCAACAGCGCAGGCGACCGGGTGCTCTACGCCGCCCGGCTCTACCATGACGGCGCTGCGCCTGCAATTCTGGTCAGCGGCGGCAACCTGGCCTTTAGTTCCAGCCGCGGCGCCACGCCGGCCGACGACATGCTGGAGATACTCACCCTGACCGGGGTGCCTGCCGACGCCGTCTGGCAGCAAGACCGCTCCCAAAATACCCATGACGACGCAGTTTTCTCTGCTGAACTGCTCAGAGAAAAAGAAATCACCGAAGTCATTTTGGTGACTTCGGCGATGCACATGCCGCGGGCAAAGGCGTTATTTGAAAAACAAGGGATAGACGTGATCCCGGCGCCGGTGGATTACACCATCACCGAACAAGGCTGGCAGTCCGTCTTCCGCCCCAGCCTCGGGGAATTCCTGATCCAGCTATTACCCAACGAGAGCGCGCTCGGCCTGACGACGACCGTGCTCAAAGAATATCTCGGGATGTTGATCTACAGCCTCAGAGGCTGGATCTGAGCCTCAACCCGCCATATAGGCCATGCTGAGCGTCCCGGGGCCGGTATGGGTGCCAATAACGGGGCTGACAAAGGAGGGGATCGTCTCCACCGGGTTGAAGCGTTCCTCGGCGATCACCGCCATTTCCTCGCAATCCGCTTCAGCGGCAGCATGGAACGGGGCCAACCGCACCGGCTCCCGCCCGTCAATGCCTTTCTCGACCAGTTCGAGCATCCGCCGAACAGCCTTCTTGCGGGATATCACCGATTCGACCAGTTCAATCTTGCCACCCCGGATTTCCATGATCGGCTTAAGATTCAATGCAGAGCCCAGCAACCGCTTGGCGGTGTTGATCCGCCCACCCTTATTAAGATATTTCAACGTATCTACGGTGAAATAGACCCCAATCTTGGGGAAAACGGCATTGGCCAGGGCCTGGCACTCTTCCAGGCTGGCGCCTTCCCTGGCCGCCCGTGCCACGGTGATCACCATGAATCCCAGCGCCATCGAGACCAGTTGTGAATCCATCACGGCCAGGGGGGCATCCCCAAAGCCTTCTTTGGCCTGCAGCGCCGATTCCACAGTGCCGGAGAGACCGCTGGAGATCAGCATGGCAAATACCGCCATGTCCTGGTCAAGCAGCGATTTGAAAACAGTATTGAACTCGCTAACCGTCGTCTGGCTGGTGATGGGGATCGTGTCAGAGTTCAACAGACGTTGATAGAATTCCTCTGCCTGAATATCCTCCCCATCTCGGAAAGATTCACCGTCCCAATGCAAGGTCAGGGGGACCACGTGGATCCCCAGGTCTTCCACAATGTCCTGGGGAAGATAAGCACTGCTGTCAGTAATTATGGCAACCTTTTTCATTTTTACTCCTGAGCAGACTAACTACTTAAAATTTATATTAGTATACTAGATTGTACAGTTGAAATCAGGACGGGATTCAGATTTGATGGTTTTTGATAGCTTCTTGCCACTATTCTGAGTTGGGACAAATCCAAAACCCGCTGGGTCACCCGCGGGGTAAGGAGATCAATATGCGTCACCCTTATAAAACACTCTATTGGATCCTGGCCATCGTGGCCGCAGTCAGTTTCGACCGCTTATTTTGGGAAAATCCCATCGGGATTAATTTTTTCCTGTTCGTGCTGCTTGCCTTGCTGGGCGGGCTGATCCCGCTCTGGCTCGAGAAAGTCAAAGTGCCCTGGACCAGTTATCTGCTGCTGGCGCCCCTGGCCTTTTTCGCCCTGATGGCTGCGTTCCGAGCGGAGCCCCTCACCAACCTGATGAACGGGCTTATCACCGTCGGATCAGCCGTGCTGTTCACGGTCAGCCTGCGCAGCGGCGCCTGGCCCCAGTTCAACCTCCGTGACCACCTGGCCCACTTGTTCAGGTTTTTCCTGAACTGCTTTGCCGGTGGGATTCGCTTCTTCAGTGAGCTGCATAAAGACCCTGCGGAAGAAGGCCCTGATACACCCGCACCTGAGAAAAAGCAAAAGCCCCTCGCCCCCTATTTACGCGGACTTCTGATCGCCTTGCCCGTGCTGTTCGTCCTGGCGTCGCTGTTGGCCTCCGCCGACCCGGTTTTCGGCAACCGCCTGGCCGGGCTGTTCAATTGGTTTGAATTTGACAACCTGGGCGAATACCTCTTCCGGCTGATCTATATCCTCATCATCGCCTACCTGTTGTTGGGCGCTTATTTCTTCAGCTTGGTGGAAAGCGCAAAATCCGAACCGAAAAACAACCCGAACGAGCAAAATTCCGGCCTGGGCCTGATCGAATCGAGCGTCGTCCTGGGCGCCGTCAACCTGCTCTTTCTGGTCTTCGTCGTGCTGCAGTTCACCTATCTCTTCGGTGGGACGGAAAATATCTCCGTGGAAGGCTTTACCTATGCCGAATACGCCCGCCGGGGGTTCTTCGAGCTGCTGGCCGTGGCCCTGATCAGCCTGGGTCTCTATTACCTCCTCAGCATGGTCACCCCCCGCGCAGGCAAACGTCAACGCTGGCTGTTCTCCGCCCTGGGTCTGCTGCTGGTGGCGCAGGTCGGCGTCATCCTCGCCTCTGCCCTCACCCGCCTGGGTCTTTACGAAAGCGCCTACGGCTTCACCCGCCTGCGCACGATGACGCATTTCGCCATCCCCTGGCTGGCCCTGCTCCTCGCGGCCGCAGCCGGGCTGGAGCTGACCCGCAAGATGGCGCGCATGCCCCTGGCGGTGATCCTGTTCCTCTTCGGGTTTGGCCTCACGGTCAACATCCTCAATGTGGACGCCTTCATCACCCGGCAGAATATCACTCGGGCGGAGGCCTTGCAGCCCAATGACGATATGCCCGCACTGGATACGGGATACCTCGTATCGCTCTCCTCCGATGCCGTACCGCCGCTGGCAGCCGCCTTCATCGATCCTGACACCCCCGATGAGCTGCGCGATTCCCTCGGCGGCGTCCTGGCCTGCCGGCTGGCGGACCTATCCGAACAGGAGCCCACACCTTGGACGGCCTGGCATGCATCCCGTGCCCGCGCTGCAAGCCTGCTGAAAAATCAGGCGGACACGTTGAGCGCCTACCCCGTTTCCCTTGAGGAGGGTTGGCGCACCGTTGAAATTAACGGCGAAACGATCCCCTGTATAGGAGATAGATTACCATTTGATTAAGTCAGGTAAATTGAGGGAGGTTCAAGCTGCGAAGCGATACCCGCGTGAGCGCACAGTGAGGATGTGCCTCGGGTTGGAGGTATCTTCCTCGATCTTCTGGCGCAGCCGTCGGACGTTCACCCGCACGATCGGACGGGCGTCATGTTCTTCCATGTCGTAGCCCTGCACCGCCCTAATCAGTTCGCTGGCGCTGACCACCCGGTCACCGTTTGAGGCCAGGTAATCCAGCATATCAAACTCGGTCGGACTCAACTGCACCGGCTCACCGTTCTGCACAACGAGCCGCTTCCGCCGGTCTACGATGATGTTAGGCGTCTCGATAATGTGGTCTGCGGAGTGCTCCTCCACTTCCGGCACCAGGTTCGCCTTCAATTGATTCAACATCATCTCGATCTGGTTGATCATCTGCAGTCGCTCCAGAGCTTCTTCCCGCTCGGCCATGCAGCGGTTCACCCGGGTGACTACCTCCGCAATATTGATAGGCTTGACCAGATAATCATAAGCGCCCTTGCGCAGCGCGGAGATGGAAGAATCTATCTTCGCATAATCTGTCACGATGATTACGCCCGTTGAGGGGGTGTTTTCCTTAATCCAGTCCATCATGTCCAAACCCCGCACATGTCCATTGGAACGCAAATTGATCATCGCCAGGCTGAACGCTTCATTCTTGAACAAACTCTCAGCCTCCGCAGCGGAACCTGCGGTTTCTATCCGATAGCCCTGCTTTTCCAGCGCATCCGTCCAGGCATCGCGGATATCATTTTGGTCATCAACAATTAGGATCGATCCAATCTCATTCACACACGCCTCCCGAGCCGACATAATCCAACAATCAACGCAGGTCAAACCCTTTGACGTCCATTCTGCATTAATTTGATAAGTACTGTCCCCAAAGAATACAGGGAAATGACCCCGGTTAATGAAGTAACAGTGTCAATTGGGGTCAACGAGATTTTGCTGCCAGTCAATGAACGACTTGTAAATCTTGCAGCCACAGTTTATATTGGATTGTTATCATTCCGTTATCTTCGTAATTCCATAACATTTATTATGAAATCATTTCACTTTCATTATCATTTTACAGAGTCCTTTACAGGTCTACCTTAATCTCAGATTACAATTCGCTGAGAGTCGGTTAAGTGTTTTTGGTTCTACAAATTAAACGGAGGTGAGGGGGAGGCAGGTATTTGGAATCGGATAATAGGTTTTAGGAATCCATCAGGAAAAAAGCAACTTCTAATTTCACGTCAAAGTTTTTCGATGGCAATATACTCCCCTAACCCTGGAGCGCGGGCTGAAGCCCGCATTGTTACAGTGCCAGCGAAGGAGTTTTTCAAAGAGACCTCTGAATATTTCTTTATAAAAATTATCTGTTCTAACGTGAACATCTTGATCTCTTTAAATAAGCAATTTGGTTGCAAATAACATTCACATCGCAGAGAAAGTAAACCAGATAACGCCCGCTCACGCCGCCGGGAACAAGCGCCCCATCGCCTCGGGTGCATATTCCGCCACCATCTCGGAAGAAATCCCGTTCTCTCGACAAATCGCCGCATAAAGGTCCACACTGGGTCGCCGGATGCGCGCCTGCGACTCCACGTCCAGCCCCCAAAGCCCAAATTTCTGCGTCCAACCGCGTTCCCATTCGAAATTATCGACCAGCGACCAGTGGAAATAACCTTCCACGGAGTAATTATTATTGACCATCCGCCAAAGCGCATGTAGATGTTCCACGGTGTAACGCGGCCGCAGCTCATCCTGCGTATCTTCCACCCCATTCTCCGTGATGATCATCGGCTTGCCAAACTGACTCCCCCATCGTACACAGGCTTCCATTCCGGATGGGATATTGGCGATGAAGCCCGTCTCGCTCAGTTCGGCATCCTTCGGGAAATGCAGGTTGGCGAACATCCCGCTTTCATCGAACAAATTGAACCGCACCAGGTCGCTGGAATAGTAGTTCAAGCCCACAAAGTCCTGGGTCCCGATCGCCTCGGGGATCCGTTCACGTTTGACAATCGCGTTGAACACTCCATCCTTCAGTGGCCGGGCGAAGAGGTCATTGAACAAGGTCGAGAAAATATTCGCCGTCCAGCGATCCACGGGCAACCAGGTGGCCGGCAGAAATTCCCGGTAATGCAGCGAGGTGCCGACCCGGGCCTCCGGCTGAATTTCATGGATAATGCCATAGGCCAGCGCATGGGCCTTGACCATATTGCGTATCACGATATACGCAGCATTGAAGTCCTTTTTCCCCGGCGGAAAGGCTCCCGCAATATAGCCAGTGAGGGCGACTACATTTGGCTCATTGATCGTGATCCAGAGGTTGCAATAGGGGCTGAGCGCCTCAACCGCCTTGCGCACAAAATTACCGAACAATTCAACGATCTCGTTGTTCTCCCAACTCCCCATTTCGCTCACCCAGAGCGGCTCGGTGAAGTGGTGCAGGGTCACCATCGGCGTGATCTTACGGGCCTGCAGCCCGACCAGCATCTCGCGATATCGGTCCAGGGCATCTTCGTCCCAGCGGTCCGGGCCGGGCTGGATGCGGCTCCAGGCAATCGAAAGCCGGTGGGCATTCTGCGAGGTCGCCTCGGCGCGGTCAAAGTCCTCCCGCCAGCGTCCGCCCCACCAGTCACAGGCCAGGCCGGCCTTGTCACCATTCGCGATGCGGCCTTCTTCCTCTTCCCAGGCCGACCAGTTGCTGTTTTGGCTGCGGCCCTCCACCTGGTGCGCGGCCGTGGCCGTACCCCAGAGAAATCCTTCCGGAAAATAATAAGTACCTTCGGGCATAGGGATCCAAACTCCTGATCGTGAGCTGGTAATTACCTCAATGATAACGCAATATTCCAACCAGCATAAGAAAAGAGCAAAGTTTTTAACGATTCAAATCTCGTTACCGCACTCAAGGGCGGCATACAAGTCGCCCGCACCGGAATTGTCCCTTTTATTACCTTAATCCTGAACCTGCTTTTTGCCCTTTTTTACCCTTCCCCCATGGTTCTAATCCGCAGCCGTCCCGTTGGCACCTCATATGCCGCCCCGGCGATAAAACACGCAGGCACCCGCCGCCGGTCCCAGGGCAGGCTGATTTCGTTCGTGGCCGCAAGCCGGGCATAGCGTCCCACGGGCGGGGGCCACGGCCTCATCACAACACCCCGGTGCGTGTAAAATCGGCTTTGCCGATCTAAATAAACATCCGCCTCAGCAGGGTCCGGTTGCGTAAAAAACCGCAGGTCCCGCCGGGATGAGACCGAGGCCAGTACCAACCGCCGGTGCTGCGTGCCCAGTGCCATCAGCGCTTTCGCCTCTGCCAGGCAGTCTCGGTCCGCCGCCCGGTAAGGCGAGGTTTCCAGACCCGTCGTCAGTGTGCTAATCCGCGGGAAGAACTGCCCACCTCGCGCCGCCACCGCCCCGATCTGCACACCCGTATCGGCAATGCCAACAAAGCGAAAGAGTGTATCCGGCCGGTCAGCGGGCGGTAAGGGGTTCCAGGTCCCGGTCGATTGGTTATAATAACGCCCTTCCCCACCCGCAAACCCCATATTTTCATCAATCCGCAGCATAAAATATGCGCCGCTGTTGACCCCGTTCGGGTCCAGGCTCACCCAATAGCGATGCCCTCCGCTCAAAGCGACCGGGTCGTCAAAGCTGAACTGGGCCCAGCCATAAGCCGTGTCAGGCAGCCCCACCGGGTCCAGCGGCCCCGAGGTCGCCACAACCGCGCCGGGGACCCCGCCCGCGTCGGTATGCACCCGGGCCGTGATCGCCCTTGCCGCGCCGCCCACATTCCGCAGCCTGAAATGGACCGTTTTAAGGTCAACGTCCTCCCCCGGCGCAAACGACTGACCCACATACCGCGACCCTGCGCTGTTGCCGAAGGCAAATGTCCCCGGCCCCTGCTCATCATTGGCATAAAAACCCTCGGCGTTACCATAGGTCCGCCATCCCAAGGTCTCGAACCAGCCTTTGCAGATCAGCCGGGCCTGTGGCGCCCCCGGTTTGGTCCGCTGGCTCAATCGAGTGATCGGCCAGGCATGCTGTGCCAACCAGGTGTCTCGCAGCGACTCAGCAAACGCCCGGTCAATATTCTGGCGGGTCAGCAAATGTTCTTTGACACCGTATTCCGCCTGGGATCGCAAGTCCTCGGCCGCTTTTGTGGTGGCGCGTACGCCGACCAGCCTGCCCGCGCTGAGGGTCTGATATTGCACCCGGACCCGGTTCGCAAGGTCTGCCAGCGCCACCCGCACCGAAACAGCCGCCAGGTTCACCTCAACCGCCTCGATGAACCCCCACCACACAGGTTCCCCCTGCCCGTCCCGAACCGTCACCCCGCAGCGCAGTAGTCCTGTCAAGTCCAAAAGTCGCCCCGCTGGCCCCACCGCCCGGCAGGTCGCCTGCGCCGGCCCGCCGAAAGCCGACCAGCTCAAACGGACCGGTTTGACCCGCAACCCCAGGGTGACCGGGCCGGAAAAATCCCGGCGTTCAATCTCAACCGTAAACGCCTCAGAACCTGTGTGATTCCTCGTTTTCACCTCTGCCATGACACGCTCTCCCATCCCCCCTACAGCACCCGTCGGCGACGCCGGTAAAACAGGCGCAGCCGAGCAGTCCGAAAGATATCCGCCTGACCCACGCCATCCGTCATCACCACCACCAGTCGGTTATAGCGGCCGGGCCAAAGCAGCAGCCTACTTCCCCGCCGAATGTGCGTCGGCGATTCCAACCCGCTGGGCTCAAATCGGGTAACCTGAACGCCGCGAAAATTATCATCCACCAAAATGGCCCCCTGGGAAAGATCATGATAAGCGATAAAATTCGCACCTGGTTCCAACGGTAACAGGGTCAGACAGTCAAAATCAAGTATATAGGTCGCAACTGTGTCGTGCTGCCCATAGAGCACCAGGTCCACGTGGTGCGGCGGCCCAGCGTTCAACAATCGCCCAGGCGGGATCTGAAGGGGTGGGAAGAGGACATAGCCATAACCCGCATCCACGAAGACAGGCGCGCCCTCCCAGAGCACGTCCGTGCTGATCTGCAATTTCAGCCTGAGCTGCAAATCCGTATAGGCATGAGTATCATAGCGCCTGAGGATC
>JAXHUD010000110.1:0-8288 GCA_034189815.1 Chloroflexota bacterium | reverse complement strand
GCCCGGATGACAAACAGCGTCTCGGGATGCGCTTTGGCTGTCTCGAGCACATCATCCAGCCAGACAAACATGTCTGGGAAAACCACATTGGCATGCGGCTGGCTTGTGTCGAAGATGACATTGGTGAAAACAGGCACAACTTGTTCGAACTCATCCAACTTACGAAGGAAATCCCCATCCAGACCGGACATCTCAGGCCAGAATTGGACGCCCGCCATGCTAAAATCGCCTTTAAAGCGTTTGGAAAGGTAATCGTCCAATCGGCGGTCCTGCGCCGGCGAGAGTTGGAAATCATTGGGGATATCCACCGGGTAGGCCGTGGCCTCACCATCGGTGAAGAAGGCAGAAAACGGCCGCAATCCCACCTCATGCGAATAGGCAGGGACGCCGTGTTTCTGCGCTACCCAACGAGCCGTTGCTTCCGGAAATTGCATCCCGTTGAAAACCATCAGCGCAGTTGGATCAGTTCGACCGAGCAGACGCTCAAACCGCTGTGCCACGCCGTATGCCGAAGTGATATAGTGCCAATAAAGCAACCGGGTTGGTTGATCGTCCAACAGGTGATGCCGGCGGAGGATCCAGCGCATGGAAGGCAAGCAAAGCGCGCCCAGCGGGACCCCCTCAAACTCGAACGCCATCAACTCATCAAGGGACAGGTGATGCAATTGCCCATTGATCCCGGCATCATCAAAGGATCCAAACCCTTCCACCTCAGCGTGATCATAGACCGCATGGGATTGGGCCAGGCACTGTTTACAGGGCGGGGTGCGGAGCATGTCGTCGGCGTGTGTGCCGAGCACACAGCGTGACATCCCCCGCTGACAAACAAAGTTCACCACACGAGCACCTTGCAGGTGCAATGACCACCCGATTAACATCGAAAAAGCTGCGTTCAGACTGAGACCGGTGATCCGGGTAGAGGCGTTGAATGAGATAATCGTCTTCGAATCGCCGGGTGTTGGTGCAGCAGCAGCGACCTGCTCCGCCATCCGCACGATCTCTCGGTTGATGGCCTTGCGCGCCGGGCGCACACGTAGTACGTCTTTAACGCGATCTGTAATACTCATCTCTGGCACCGACCGCTATTCACTATAGCGGCGTAATTTATCCAGTGAAGACCGCTCGCTATCATAAACCTTCTTCTTGCCATCCCCCAGCGATTTCTCCGTTACCCGAATGTATTTGACCAGCGTCCGGATCCCCTGGGGTTCAACGGACGCCGCCTGATCGGACCCCCACATCGCGCGGTCCAGGGTCACATGCCGTTCAACCAGGCTGGCGCCCATTGCTACGGCCAACGCGGAGGGTACCAGCCCCACCTCGTGGCCTGAATAACCCACGGGACAATCAAAACGGGCCTCCAAGGTGCGGATCATTTTCAGGTTGAGCTCTTCCGGCGGGCAGGGGTAACTGCTGGTGGCGTGACAAACCAGGAGATTGTCCTGTTCAAAAATTTTCACTGCTGCGTCAATTTCTTCCATGGTGGACATCCCGGTGGAGAGGATTACAGGCCGGCCGGTATCCCGGATGGCGCGCATCAATTCATGATCGGTCAACAGGGCCGAAGGAACTTTGTGCGCCGGCGGATCGAAAGCATCGATAAATTTCAACGAGGGGATATCCCAGGAAGAAGCCAGCCAGGCCATCTCCAGGGACTTACAATAGGCGTCAATCTCCTCATATTCTTCCTGTTCAAACTCCACCTTATAACGGTAATCCAAATAGGAGATATACCCCCAAGGAGTGTCACGCATTTGAGTCTTTTGATGGTCGGGCACGCAAATCTCAGGTGTGCGCTTTTGAAATTTCACCGCGTCCACACCCGCATCATTCGCAGCCTTAATCAGGTCTTTGGCAATCTGGACGTCACCATTATGGTTGATGCCAATCTCGGCCAATACATACGTGGGATGACCCTCTCCCACCCAGCGATCTCCAAGTTTGATTTCTCGAGCCATAATCGTCGATCTCCTTCTAAGACACCCAGCAACTAATATATGCAGGATGGATTAATTAAATTTCAAGCCTTTCGAGAAAGAAGAATATCACACACTTCTCGAACTGCGCCGCGCCCACCAGCATGGGTCAAGACCTGGTCTGCTGCGCGCTGCACGTCCGGGTGAGCGTCTGCCACCACCACAGCACAGGCCACAATAGGGAAGCATGGCAGGTCATTCACGTCGTTGCCAACGTAGATCGTTTCCCCGGCCGGTATCCCTTCCTGGGTCAGATAACTTTTGAGTACAGCAGCCTTATCACCGACATTGTGATAATAAGGCAGTTTGAGCTTATTCGCCCGGGCTTTAACCACCGGATTCGCTTCCGTGGAAATGATCACAGCTTTGATCCCTGAAGCCAATAAGCGTTCAACGCCGGTGCCGTCGCTTCGGTTGGCTGCAACAGACTCAACGCCGTTCTGGTTCACCCACACACGATTATCGGTCATCACGCCATCAAAATCAAAGACTACCAGCGACACTTTTTCCGGCCAGGGCCGGGGCGCCTGACCGGGATGGGCTATCGGGAGGTCCATTTGCCGGACCAACCACTCGTAGCGGGCCCAATCACGAAGGTTGTCAATATCCACCGTGAAAACCGGGTCGATGAACACCGGCAGGATCACAGCGCCGCTCATGGACCCTTTTTCCAGGATCACATCAGGACGGATCACGTCGATATGGCCGGTCTGCCAATAAACGGGGGGCAACTGCTGGCGCGGCGTGTTATAAGGCTCCGCGAGGCCTTCAACAGACAATAAGGGGTGCATTTGCCCATCTTCACCCACTCGCCACATTTTGTGCGGATTCTGGCCCGCAGGCACAACGCCACGCACCGAATCGGCCTCAGGGTGATCAAGCAATAACGCTACAGCTTCATCCAGCAGGCCCACAGGACGCAAGGGCGAAGTAGGTCGCAACTGCATCACCAAATCCGGCTGATAATCCTCATTTTCCGCCAGCCAGGCCAAAGCATGTTCAAAAACAGGCAGATCCGTTGTATGATCCTCCGCCAAAATCGCCGGGCGCAAGAAAGGCGCTTCGGCGCCAAATTGTCTGGCGATTTCAGCGATCTCTTCGTCATCAGTGGAAACAACCACACGCGTGACGGACTCAGCTTGTAAAGCCGCCGCGATGCTGTAGGCAATCAGAGGATAACCTGCAAAATCACGGATATTCTTACGAGGGATGCCTTTTGAGCCGCCGCGCGCGGGAATAACAGCCAGGACGTCGGGTTTGCTCACCATGCCGTCCACCCGCCATCCACAACTAGATTTGCACCGGTCATATAGGAAGAAGCCTCAGAAGCCAGGAAGACAACTGCGCCGCTCATCTCATCGGGGTTTGCCATCCGGCCCATCACGGTCCGGGAAGAATAGGCTTTCAGAAAAGTCTCATCATGCTCGTTGAACACACCGCCCGGCGTCAAAGCATTCACCCGGATTGATTTGCCGGCGTAATAGGTTGCGAGGTATTTCGTCAGCCCCAACACGCCAGCCTTACTGACGGTGTAATAAACGGGTTTATATTGGCGGGGTCCCTCCGGTCGTTCATAAAGCCGTTGGTCAGGGCCCACCAGGCCATAAGTCGAACAAATATTGATGATCACCCCATACTCCTGCGCCAACATCTGCCGAGCAGCCGCCTGGCAGGCGAGGAACATGCCGGTCAGGTTCACATCGATGGCGAGTTTCCAACTTTCAAGGGGATAGGTTTCAAAGGCGTTCGCAGATTGCGAACCCAGGTTATCGGGATCAAATTTCGGATCAAGGGCGGCGCTGTTGACGATGACGTCTAAGGTCCCGAATTGTTCCACAGCTTTATTCACCATACCTGCTGCAGAATCTGGGTCGGTGACATCCACTTTCACCGCCAGAGCCTCAATTCCCGCATCCTGCAGCGTGTCAGCTTGACCCTGAGCCTGGGCCAGCTCCAGGTCGGCAACCACCACGCTGGCGCCAGCTTCGCCCAGCGCGCGCGTGAACTGGCGGCCCAAAAGGCCTGCGCCACCAGTGACCAGTGCTGTCCGGCCAGCCAACGAAAATTTATCCATGATTGACGGCATAAAATATCCTCAAAATAAATCGAGAATTAGACTGACATTATACCAGCGGGCACCCTTAGCCGTCGTTCGCGGATGTCATCGCTTCAATCATTATTCTGGCAGTGTGGGTAGGGATCCTCAACCGATTGAAACTCATAGTATCCACCAACCGAGACAAAACTCCGGTCCGGAAGCAAGGGTAATGATGCATCAAAATAGGTGTCGAAAACCAACCTAAAAGTATTGACTGGGGTGATTGTATTATAGAGCGCCGCAGATCCCTCACCGGGGAAGTAGTAAGCAGCGAAATTCATCGTGCGGTCCGTGAAATCTGATCCGTGATCGCTTTGAATGATGATAATTGGCGGCGTCGTTGATTTGTCCTGGATTACATCAATCACATCCAGGATTTGTTGATTGATGAAACGGATGTTATTTAAGTAGCCCTCACGACCTTTCTCGCCTTCCTGCCAGGAATCACTATATTGACTTAAGTCAGCAATCAAACCGTTTTCATCAAAAATATAAGGTGGATGGGGAATGACCATGTGAGCAAAAGTAAACTGAGGCCCCTCAAAATTAGGCAGCTCCTTAAGTGTATTCAGTACAAAATTGATCCGATCATAATGAACTTGACGTGGCATTACAGCGATCTGAGTCGCTTGAAAGCTACTCCAGTCCAGCAGTACAGAAACCAAAGTTGTATCCAGGTAAAGCTCTTCGAATGAAGAAAGCGACGCGGACAACCCCGATTGTTGCGTCGGTTCAAAATAGTAATCCGCGTCGGTAAAATGCGACCAATAGTAGGAGGTCTCAAAAGCGACAGTCTCATATCCCACCTGCTGGAGGGCGGACATCACTTTGTTATGTTTTCCTAGGTCTTCCAGCGGCGCATTTTCTATCGAGGATTTATCCTCAATTTCTCCAACCAGACCCTCAAGATAGTCCATATTCAACAGCGTCGCCAGGTTCAGTTGGGTTGAGGTGTAATTTGAACGATTGCAAGTCGGCACATAAAAACTTCTACTTTCAAGCTCGTTTATGAAGGCGGAATTATCAAACCCAAATTTCTCGTCAAGAACATCGGCGCGAGTGTAACCATCCAACAAAATGTAATAAATATCCGGTGGATCTTTCGGCGGAATCAATGCAAGTTGTCCCGGTTGGATCTCATACGCCTGGCTGGTGCGGGTTTTCAGGACATAGTAACGCCCAATAGTAAACAGCGAAAAAACAACCAGGACCAGCGAGACGACATTGAGAATTGCAGTGATAGGTTTTGGGTTTCTTATCTTCCTCACAACCAGAATCAATCCAAACAGTAAAAGCAAACCCCAAAGCGGCACTAGATAACGATGCCTTGCCAACATCGGCAGGCCAATCTTCAAGAGATTATAGATATGACCGTAAGTAAAAAATAGAAACAAGGCCCAGGTGGCTGCAATGCCCGCCCTCAGCCATTGACGATACACCAGATAAAACAAACCACATAGTACAAATGACAATAACATGGCAAAGGCCAAGGGTCTAAGGCTTGACCTAAAAACCATTTCTCCCAAATTGGTGCTAAATAATGCCAGCACAGAATATAAAGCCAAGAAGAAGGGGTGGGCGATTACTTTAGATAGAATGGATTTATCCATTGAATAATTCATAACCCTCTATTAACATAATTGAAATAGTTACTAATTATCTTATCTTACAATTTTACCAGACACCCTTCACGGCTGGACTGGTGGACTGCCTCGGTTACCTGCAGTGCGCGGATGCCGTCGGCCAGGCTGCAACGGGATTCAGCTTCGCCTTTGATGAGGGTAATGAAATGCCGTGTTTCTTCCAAAAAAAGTTGGTTGCGTTCGAAATCATCCGGGGGGGATACCGTCTCCCAGGTTGCTGAATCAACCGCATAAACATCAGCCTGTCCGGTGGCATTATCCCAGCGGACCTGGCCGTTCTCGAAGTTGATTGTCAGCCAATGCGAAGGCGGCCGCTGGACATAGTCCAGGTGTACGGAACCCGTCAGGCCATTCTCAAATCCTAACGTGATTTCGGCCGTGTCCTCCACATCCAATTCCAAGTCAGAGGTATGCCCGGAAAGCGCGCTGACAGAGGTTACTTCGCCAAACAACCAGCGTACGTAATCCAACGGATGCGAAAGCGTATTGACCACCCCACCGCCGAGATCGGCCCTGGCGGCGTAACTCTGGCGATAGTCTTCCCAGGGATGCCAATCGGGGAGGTACTCCCCCCAATGCACGTGAAATGAGAGCGGGCGGCCAAGCTGCTCAGTTTGGATTAACTCTCGGATTCTCGCCAGGATCGGATGAAAGCGAAACTGAAACCCTACCAAAGTCCTGATTCCGGAACGTTCAACAGCTTCCTGAAGGGCATTCACGCGGCAATCCATTTCACCTGCAATCGGTTTTTCAAGCAGCAAATGACAACCAGCCTGTGCGGCCGGGATGGCAACATCAAGGTGCAGGGCAGTAGGGTTTGCGACGATCACAGCATCGGGCTGGTGAGCAAGCGCGGCTTCCAGATCCGTTTCGACAGGAAACCCATCCACCTCCTCATCCGGCAGGGTGCTCTTGTGGGATCGGTAAAGGATAATATCCCGCTCTCCCAGCGTCACCAAGTTGCGCAAATGCCGTCTCCCAATGGAGCCGAGACCCGCAATTATGAACTTCATGGGAAAACAATTCCTCTAGCCAGCACCAACGGCGCTATTCATCAAGGTCGTCTTTTCCGCTGTATTCGTCCAATTCGTCCAGTTCGTCCTGAACGTCATCGCTCTTCCCCTTGTGGAAAAAAGCCACAATCTTCTCCCAATAAATGCGCAAGGCCACACCGATGCCCAGAGCACCGGCGAGCAACATCTGAATGATAAAACTTCCCGAACCGGGGTCTAAATACATCAAGGGTTTAAAAAATATACCAAATCTCATCCTGTTTTCCTCTTTCCAAAATCAAATGCGTTTAGTGTGCCTTTGAGTGTAATAAATAGAGCCTACGCTCCGATTCGGGCACAGGTCGCTTCTCAAGGGTTTTAAAATATGGACTGAAGGCTGCTTCGAAACCCTCAACAGTATATGTGTCAAAAATATCCTCACGGGAGGTCAGCAAGCGCTGCACTTGCGAGTCCGATTTGGGTACAAATTCAATCACCAGGTATTCACAAATCTCCTGAAAGAATTGGGCTAGTTTCTGCAAGGGTACGTTGTTGGAAATCGCCAGGTGATGGACCAAAGCTAAAGCCAGGGCCATCGGAGCCGGCCCGCGATCCATTAGTGACTGGCGCTCCCGGTGACCCCACCCCAACCCAGGGGAAGGATTGGTCAGATCCATCACCAACGGGAGCAAATTCTCCTCCCGGTTTTTCCGCACGTGAATATAGGCCTTCGAGATCGCATTGGGATCCACGTCAAAGGCGACAGTGAAGATGCCGCGGTCGCTGGCCAGACGGCTGAACTCGCCGTTATTCGCGCCCAGGTCCCAAACCGCTTCGGGACCCACCCGGCCGATGAACTCGCTGACAATGGCCTTCTTCTCATCAAACGCCGTCTCAGAGTAGTTGGTCGCATCATAATATTCGGCCCACTCCGTCCCGGACATCTTGACGGATAGACCCTTGACCGTATTCCGCAGGCTATCCAACAGCCCGATCAGCGATTTTCGGCTGATCTTACCCTTCACCTCTTCCCGGCTCACTTCCTTCCCTGCGTAGCGTTTTTGGGTGCGGGCATGCAGATGGATATGTGTGGACAATCCAAAACGCAGTCTCGATTTGAAAGGCAGCAACTCGGACGCGACATCCAGAGGAATCCCATCGATGAACAATCGGCTCATCAGGTTCAAGCGTTGATCCCGATAGGACATCAAAGCCAACGGTGCCAGGAAGTGCTGGCAGAACTGCTTGTAGGCCACCCAGGGCTCGCCTTCCTTATATTTTTCAAAGGATAGCGTGTCAATCAATTTCCAGCGACCGTCCACAAACTGCAGATTGTATGCGCTGGCGTCTTTGAGGATCATCCCATGGTCCAGAGCCAACCGGACCAAACGCAGGGTCGTGAGCGCAGCGCTGCGCAGCTCGTGGAAGCTCCATTCATAAGGATAGGAAATGAAATCCACCTTCTCAGGGCGGATGACCTTATAAGCCCCATCAGGCTGGTCGGATTTGATACCCAGGGTATCCTCATGCGCCACCATCAGGCCTTGCTCGACGAGGACGTCATACAGACCGGACCGCA
>JAXHUD010000011.1:0-29336 GCA_034189815.1 Chloroflexota bacterium | reverse complement strand
CTGCACCCGCGCGACGCCAAGATGGCGCTGGCCAAGGAAATCGTCTCAGCCTTCTTCAGCGATGCAGAAGCGGACGCTGCCCAGCAAAACTTCATCACCCTGTTCCAGAAAAATGACTTGCCGGATGAGATCCCGGCGTTCAAAGCGGAAGGGGAGACGGGCTTATTGGACGTCCTGGTGGACAGCGGCCTGGTGAAGAGCAAGAGCCAGGCGCGCCGTCTGGTGCAGCAGAATGGCGTTAAAGTCGATGGCGAGACAGTATCTGATCCGTACCTGCAGCTTGAGCCGCCTGTGGTTGTGCAAGTAGGTAAACGCCGGTTTGTGAAAGTTGTTTGAAGTGTAGATAGATCTTTTTAGAGGCATTTCTCTTGATCTCAAACGCTGGGGATTTCCCAAAATCCCCAGCGTTTTAATTTTGTAATTTGGGGAATGTTAAAGCGAAGTCTGATGGCGTCAATCGGCGCTTGTAAATTGGATGACCTGTTCCAGAAGAGCGGTACCGATAGCGGCGGCTTCCCTGGGTGCGTCCTCTTCCAGGACGACCACAACGGCGTAGGGCTGACCCTGCCAGTCGGACGTGGTCCCGGCGATGAACCAGGCGACGGGCTCATCATCGGCCGTGGTCACGGCGGCGCTGACCTGCCAGAAAGAAGCGCCTTCAACGCTGAGCAGGGTACTGATCTGGTTTGCGCCTGCATTGCTCAGTACGGTTTGGTTTTCTCCCAGTTTTGGCAGCGTAACCCAGCCGCCGTTTGGGTCCTGGTAACCGATCACGATCCGCGGAGCGGTGCGTGTGCCGTTGTTTGAGAGCGCGCTGGCCGCTGTGACCATCTGTAAAGGGCTGATGCTGACGGATTCCAGACCTTGGAAAAAGGCCGCGGGGTCATTTACGAGAGGCGGGTCAACCTCTGCGACCGGCAAGCGGAGGGCGGGGTTGCTGTAAAAACCCATTCTTTCGTATAGCGAAACAAGGGCATCTTGTCCAATGGTGGCAGCCAGCGCTTTCTGCGCATCGAGGCAGCCACTGCGGACGAGCTCGGTCCAGGTGGTGTCCGCTGGGCGGAGAGCACAATCCAATGACCCGGATAGATCAGGCAGCAAGCCACTCGGATCGGGGTAGGTGTCGAGCAGATTGCGCTGATCGGCAAGGATAAAGGGGAAGAGGGTGCTCCCGGCAGGGTAAAGGCCCTGGGTCGTGCGGTTGACCAGCGGGGCGTTTTCATCCGCAAGCAGCGTTCCCCAATTGCCTTCAAGGTTGTTGGAGTCGAAATAGGGGTGAGAGGCCATCGCCATGATTTCTCCGGAGGCAGCATTCATCAACAGGACGGCCCCCGGCCGATCGCCTAGCAGGTCATCAGCGGTGGATTGCAGATTCAGGTCCAGAGTCAGGCGAACGTCGAGGCCCGCCATGGGCTGGTTATAAAGCAGGTCGCGCACCTCGGGATCGAAGCCGGTATACCCTTCCAGCCCGCGCAGGTACTCATACATGGCGGCCTCGATCCCCGTTTGTCCGTATACGGGATCGGTATAACCCAGGATAGGCGAGAGGGGGATGACCTTGTTCACTCGGGATAATTCTCCGGTAGTCCCTTCGCTGGTGATGATGATTTGCGTGTTGCGGTCAAGGATATCGCCCCTGGGGACGAATCGGTCCGCGATGGCCCAACGGGTGTTTTCAGGCCGGTCCACGAGCCGGGGCATGATCCAAAACCCCTGCAGGCTGGAAACAACGAACTCGAGCACCAGTATCGCCACGATGGCGATGCTGGACCAAAACAAGCGAGGACGAGGATGCTGGGGCTTCGGATTATTTTCTGGTGCGGCCTGACTGATGGTCAGCAGGATTCCAAGGGCGATGAAAGAAACCAGGAGCGATGAGCCGCCGTAGGAGACAAAAGGCAGCGTGACGCCCGTGAGGGGTAGCAAGCCGATATTGCCGCCGATGATGAGGATGCTTTGGAAACCGAAATAGTAGGCGATGCCTGTGGCGAGGAAACGGTGAAAGGGTTCTTTGGCGTGAAGTGCAATCCGCATAGCGCGATAGACCAATAAGGCGATCAGGGCAACGATTGCGAGCAAGCCAAATAACCCCAGCTCTTCACCGATCGCGGCATAAATGAAATCGGAAACGGAGACCGGGATCAGGTTAGGGCTGCCCAGGCCAAGACCTGCGCCCAGCAGACCGCCTTCGGCAATTGCAATCATCGATTGCAGCACCTGATAGGATGCGCCGGAGGGATCGCTGAGGGGGTTCAGCCAGGTGGACAGTCGGAGATGAACAATGTCGATGAGGAAGTAACCAAAGACGCCTGCGGCAAACAGTGCGAGCGGGCCGACCCAAATCACCCAGCCGCTGCCGTTAATGGCGTAGAGCATCAGTAGATAGATTGCCAGGAAGATCAGTGCTGTCCCCAGATCTTTTTGCGAGACCAACAGGCCCAACGCCAGGCCGGCGACGATCAGGGTTGGGAAGATGGTGGCGAGTGTTTTATGTTTGAAAGTCACCCGATCGGTGAAATACCCGGCTAGGTAAACGATCAGCAATAGTTTCAGGGGTTCGGAAGGTTGGAAATAGATCCCAAACACATTTAGCCACAAAGCCGGACCCTCACCGCTCGGATTCTGACCGAAGGTGATCGTCAGGGCGGTTAGTAGGACGCCGATGACCAGCCAGATGTATTTATATCGGCGGAGCTGCCTGAGGAAAGCGGGGAATTGCATGCCCAGGAGCATCACCCCGCTGCCAAGGATCAGCCAGACCGTCTGACGCAGCCCCAGATTTGGGTAAAGGCGCCAGATCATCATCAGGCCCAGGCCCGTCAGGGCTCCGATTATGGGCAGCAGAAAGGGATCCCGGCGGGGGAGTACTCGGACGGATTGCCAGTGGAGCAGCGTGAACGATAGGAACCATCCCAGGACGCCAAGCCAATGCCGAAATTGATACCGTTCGCTGCCGCCGTGATAGCGGACAGCAGGGGCAATGGTCAGCATGGCGGCAAGCGCGATCACCATCAGGCCGACTGCAATCATCAGCCGGCTTTGTTGGCGGTCTGCTGCGGAATTCTGGTCCCGCACCGGGAAGAACTTAAGCACGGTTAGTCCAGGTATTTCCTCACCAGGAGGTCAACCTGTTCCCGTTTCTCGGGGTTGACGAAGGTTGGATTGGTGATCAGGGCATTCTTCAGGGCGTCCTCGCAGTCACAGGATTCGTCAGGGTCAATCATTTCCACCATGGTGCGGATGGAATCCTGGGCCAGATTGATGTTGTTATTGAGGGTTTGAATCAGCGCTTCAACCGTCACCGGTTCCTCGTCGATATGCCAGACATCATAATCGGTCACGTGCGCCATGGTTGTGTAGCACATCTCCGCTTCCTTTGCCAGGAAAACCTCAGGTGAGGCGGTCATGCCGATGATGTCCAGCCCCCATTGGCGGTAAATCCGGGATTCGCCTTTGGTGGAAAAACGCGGCCCCTCGATGGTGATGTAGGTACCGCCGCGGTGATAGGTCGCATCGTTGACTTTGACGGCTTCTTCCAAAATATCCGACAGTGATTTGCAGAAGGGGTTCGCAACGCTGACATGCGCGACCAGGCCATCGCCGAAAAAACTGCGTTCACGTTTATGGGTGAAATCGAAGATCTGATCCGGGATCACGACATTCCCGGGCGCATAGGCCTCGCGCAGGGAGCCGCAGGCGCTGACGCTGACGATCCGTTTGACGCCCAGGGACTTGAGGGCGTAGATGTTGGCGCGGTAGGGCACTTCGCTGGGAGAGTAGATATGGCCGATGCCGTGGCGAGCCAGAAAAGCGACTTTCTTGCCGTTGAGTTTCCCAATGGTGATGGGTGAACTTGGGTCGCCAAAAGGCGTTGAAACTTCGAGAGTCTCAACATCGGTGATATCATCAAATTCATACAGTCCGGAACCGCCGATCACAGCCAATACAGGGTTTTCATTCATTAGATTCTCCGTTGGTAGGTGGTTAGTTGATGTTGATGGTCAGCAAGACCTTACCCAGGCGCAGCTTGTCGCCATCGGTCAGCACGACCGGTGATTCGATTTTTACGCCGTTGAGGTAAGAGCCGTTGGTGGATTCAAGATCTTCCGCCCACCATTGATGGTGGTGGAAGTTTAATTTAAGGTGTCGAAGCGAGATCGTACTGTCTTCAAGGGGGAAAACATTTGCGGGGTCACGGCCGATTATCACCTCCGGGACGGAAAATTGCTTTGAGAGTGCGACATCGTCGGAGACAGTTTCAATCGTCAGAGGCGGGACGATACGCTGCTCTCGGTGGAAGGCTTGCTTTCGCAGGTCAATGAAGATCGTGTAGCCGATCCAACCGAGGAAAACATATAGCAGCAGGATGATGATCAGACGTAGAAAGAAGGCGAGCAATGGGTTCATGCGTGGTCATCTCCAAAGGGTTGATCGTCGGTTTCCACCGGGACAGCGGATGTGGGCTGTTCAGATGTCGTGTCCTGGCTGTAGATCAGGTTGACCGTCCCGAGCCGGAGAACGTCGCCGGGGTGAAGGGTTGCACGCGAAATTTGTTTGTTATTTAAGAAGATCCCACCGGTCGAGCCGACATCGAAAATCACGAAGCTATTTTCGATTGCCCGCAGCTGGGCGTGGTGGCGCGAAACAAATTGATCTTCCAGGATCAGGTCATTGTCTGAATGACGGCCAATGTTGATGACCGTTTTTGTGAGCGGGAAGTTGGTTTTACCGCCGATCACCAGGAAGGCGTTCTGCGGGATTTTGGGCCGCACTGGGACCGTCTGGAGGTCTTCCATAGCGGCTGTGTCCGGCAAGGCTGCCGGCAGCCTGGAAAAGGTCGCCTTAACTCGGGGGGGTGCGTTCTCCTGTCGCACTGCAGGTGCAAGCTGGATAACGGGCGGCGTCAGGAACCGGAAACCGTTGGCTTCCGCCTGTGCAGCTAATTCAGCGCTAATCTGGTACAGAAGTTCCTGGCGACGGTCCTGGTTGGGGGTCTCATCCGGAGCGATTTGGATCGTGAACCTGTCAGGCGCCAGAAGATCGCCGTTCTCGGTTTGGTACATATTCTGGGCGATGGCAGATAACAGCGCATCTATCAGGTGGACCGGGGTTGAATCTTCCCGGAAGACCTGAAATAGCGCATCTTCAAACAAATTTCGCAGTCTTGCTTCAATCAAATCCAAATTAATATTCATAGTTGTCTATCCAATCTTATTATACTCATATTGGTTTGGTGGAGTAGACTATTATTAATGTCTGGATCGAGCCACGGTAAAATGGGGATAAAACCAAGATAATTGATAATGCTGATTGGGAGATTTGTTTGTTAATGGTTAAAATAGGGGCTATGGATAGCGATTATCCCCAGACATAAATGGGATTGCTGAAGATCCAACCGCGCAGTTTCCCTTTGAAGGGGATAAACACTTCCACGCGATAGACGCCGGGTTCTGTCGTGAGATAGGTGGCGACGTTGCGGTTATGCCATTCCTTTACCACCCGGCCGTCTTTGATAAGGCGGCAAAGGGTTTTCCGGGGGAGGCGGATCTGAAATGTCAGGCCGCCTTTGAGTGCAACTCGGTCGCCCATAATGAACGATCCTTCGTCATTATTTACCAGGAAACGGAAACCATCCGTCGGGGCCGGCAGGTCGTAGGCGACGAAACAATGCCCTTTTGACAGGGCGTCCATTACGGACCGGCGGTCATCCGGGAAGACGCCGGAGAGCGGTTTTTCCAGTAGGAGGTGGGTGGTGATGGATTTGAAATGGTGCAAATAAGGATAGAGCTTGGCTCGGAAGGGACCAAACGACTTGATGATTTCGTGTGCATCCACGCCGCCAACGGCCACGATGGGCCTCTTGCGGGTGGCGATGAGCTCGTCCCAAAGGTCCAGGGTGCGGTCCAGGGGCCCCAGCGTCATTCTGGCCGGAAAGAGCGCGTTGACGATAGCTGAGATGAGGGTTGGGGAGACGCTCTTCAGCTCGCTGAGCTGGTTCCACAACTCAATTCCGGTGAAACCTTTCACTTCCCAGCTGCGCCAGGAATAGGCCAGCTCGTTGAAGCGCTCTAAGGAGTCTTCCACGGGATGGGCAATGAAGGAAAGTCCGTCACTGCGTTTTATCTGGTCAATCAGGCGTTGGGGAGTGGTCCCAAAAGGCGAAAGTTCCCTGCGTGCGCCAATTGCCAGGAGGTGGTTGCCGGGCGGATCGAGGGTTCGGTCGTGGATTTCCTCGCCGACCAGCAGCATGACTCGTTCTTTCCCCTCGCCGAAATAGCCTTCGACGTCCTTCACCCAAATATTATGATCGGTGACGATGATACCGTCCAGGCCGGCCTGCGCCGCGATTTGGGCCAGGTCGCTGTGGCTGGCGTTGCCATCGGAATATTGAGTGTGGATATGGAGTGCTATTTTGATTTCATGCATTGGGTTGACTGTTTTTTCAACTTATGGGTATAATCATCCCTGTTAAAGGAGGTATGTGTGGCAAATTATTTTAGCATCGCATTGATTATAACGTCAATCGCGCTGATCGCCAGCGTGATCCTGCAATCTAAAGGCGTGGGCCTTGGCGGGTTTACCGGCGGTGGGCTTGATTCTTCGGGTGGGATCTATACCAAACGGCGTGGTATTGAAAAAGTCCTCTTTTGGGTCACAATTGGCCTGAGCGCGGTCTTTATCCTGCTAACGATGGCTACGGTGATGGCAACGGGCGGGTAAATTCCTGAACGGATTGCATCCCCCTGGCGAAATCTTTAATTATTAATTGATCATATCGGGCAACTCGCCGTACGGGTTGCCCTTTTTAACTTAAACCTATGAAAAAATTCAGATGGCAGTTACTGATTATATTGGTCACCGGCCTGGTGGTGGGAATCCTCCTCATCCTCCAGCAGGTGAATCCTGGCGAGCAGATAGATTCGACCCCGTCGCCTATTTCCGGCGGCGTGTATACGGAAGCGCTGGTCGGCGAATTCCTGCGCCTGAACCCCTTCCTGGACCTTTATAACCCTCCTGATCATGCGGTTGACCAGCTTTTGTTCAACGGCCTGATCAAGTTCGATTCCCAGGGTATCCCGCAATCGGACCTGGCTGAATCATGGGGCGTGTCCGTGGACGGTACCGTATATAACTTTAGCCTAAGGAGCGACGTGGTCTGGCACGATGGGGAGCCTTTTACGTCCAATGATGTGGTATATACCATTAGTTTGCTCCAGAGCGGTCATGCGCTGATCCCGCAGGATCTGCAGAATTTCTGGTCGGAAGTTGAAGTTGTGGTTCTTTCGGAAACGCAGATTCAGTTCCTGCTGCCGGAGGCATTCGCACCATTCCTGGATTATCTTACATTCGGCATTCTGCCTGAACACCTGTTGGGTGATAAGAGCCTGGAAGCGCTGATAGATGATCCCTATAACCTGGCGCCGGTTGGGACGGGTCCGTTCAAGTTCCAGCGGCTGTTGGTGGAAAACGGTGAAATTGTCGGTGTGGTTTTGGCCGCCTTCGATGCCTACTTCCAGGACCGCCCGTTCCTGGATGAATTCGTTTTCCGCTATTACCCGACCTCGACGGAGGCCCTGACGGCATACCAGGAAGGTATTGTGGAGGGCATTGGTGATGTTGATGAGGCGATCCTCAACGATGTTCTGGCCGAACCCGACCTTTCCATCTATACTGCTCGTGAACCTCTCCTGACGATGGTTTATTTGAATCTCGATGATCCAGAGGTCAGCTTCCTGCAGAATCCGGATTTCCGGCGTGCGCTGATGACATCCATTAACCGGGACTTGATCATTGAAAAGGTATACGGTGGTCAGGCCATTGTGGCGCATGGACCGGTCATGCCGGACACCTGGGCTTATTATGATGAAATCGAACAGGTGTCTTACGATCCGATGCAAGCCAAGACTCTGTTCGAGGCCACCGGGGTGACAATGGATGAAGAGGCTGCAGCCTACGTGACGGAGGATGGTCTCGAAGTGCGCCTCACGCTGCTTTATCCCGACACGCCCGACCATAACAGCATCGCCGAACAGATCAGGACGAATTGGGAAGCGCTGGGTGTCCGTGTGACCCTCGATCCGAAGCCGTATGAAACGGTGTTGGCGGACCTGGCGGCGCGTGATTATCAGACCGCGCTGGTGGACATCAACCTCACGCGATCTCCAGACCCGGATCCTTATCCGTTTTGGTCACAAGCACAGATCCAGACCGGACAAAACTACGCCGATTGGGACAACCGCTCGGCGAGCGAATTCCTGGAGCAGGCGCGGATGACCGTGGACATGGGCGAGCGCCAGCGGCTTTACCGCAACTTCCAGGTGCTCTTTATGCGGGAACTGCCTTCGTTGCCGCTGTTCTACCCTGTCTATACCTATGGCGTCTCCAG
This sequence comes from Chloroflexota bacterium, assembly GCA_034189815.1. Classification (GTDB taxonomy): domain Bacteria; phylum Chloroflexota; class Anaerolineae; order Anaerolineales; family Anaerolineaceae; genus Brevifilum. The sequence goes on along the minus strand of JAXHUD010000011.1, from coordinate 20,950 downwards.
CGATATCAATGGCATTTCATTTGGGCCGATCTTTGAACCCGCTGATCGTTTTAATAACGTGCAGGATTGGTACATTCTTTCCGGCCGGGAAACGAACGTGGATGAGACAACTGCTGAATCGCCTGCTGTGACGCCGGAAGAATAGAAGAGGGGGGATGATGGCGCCATTTTATACTGGGAAGGGCGATTCCGGTGATACGGGTTATTTGGGCGAGGGACGGCTTTCGAAGGCCGACCCGCGAATTGAGGCGCTGGGCTGTGTTGACGAGGCGACTGCCGCGCTGGGCCTCGCCCGGTCGCTGAGTGCCAGCGATGACGTCAGCGCCCTGATCCTATCCCTACAGAAAGATCTTTATCAACTGATGAGCGAGTTGGCTGCGCCACCGGAGAACGCCGCCGTTTTCGATGAAATCGGTGAAGAACAGGTGGCCTGGCTGGAGGCCCGGATCGCGGATTTTGAGGGTCGGGTCACCCTGCCGCGCGAGTTCATCCTCCCCGGCGAGAACCCGGCCAGCGGTGCGCTTGCACTAGCGCGCACGGTCGTCCGGCGGGCGGAGCGCCGAGTCGTCGCCCTGTTGGAAGAGGGTGGCATTACCAAAACAATCTTGGTGACCTATCTGAACCGGTTATCATCGTTAATTTTCATTTTGGAAGTCCATGAATCCTCGCTTACCGGCGATGGGATTCGCCTGGCAAAAGAGGAATAATATGGTTGGGACGCTTATTAACGTGGGGACGATTGTGTTTGGCTCGCTGCTTGGCGTCCTGATCGGCGGAAGGCTCTCCGAACGATTGCGAAATACGATTGTGACCGGCCTGGGGCTTTTCACATTTGGGTATGGTCTGATCACGTTCATCGACACCGCCAACCCTATGATCCCCCTGGGCGGCTTATTGATCGGTGCGCTTTTTGGGGAGTGGTGGCAGATTGAAGAAGGGTTGGCAAATGTCGGCGCTTTCCTGCGTTCAAAATTTATCCGTGAGGGTTCCGGTGAGGAGGAACAGGGAAGATTTGTTGAAGGTTTTGTCACTGCATCGCTGGTTTTTGTGATCGGACCGATTGCGATTTTAGGCTCGATTCAGGATGGGCTAACGGGCGATTTCGAGATGCTGGCGATCAAGGCTGTTCTGGATGGCTTCGCATCAATCGCGTTCGCGTCTTCGTTGGGGATTGGTGTGGCATTCTCTGCCCTGACGGTCCTTATTTACCAGGGTGCGATCACGCTTCTGGCCGGTTTCTTCAGCCAGTTCTTCTCCACCGCGATGATGAATGAGATGACGGCGGTTGGGGGGCTGATCCTGATGGCGATTGCTATCAGCAGCCTGTTGGGGATCAAGAAAATCCGCACGGGAAGTTTCCTTCCAGCGTTGTTGATCACCCCGCTGGTCGTTCTCATCCTTGAACGTTTCTTTGGGGGGCTATAAAAAGAAGAGCCTCAGATGTGAGGCTCTGGTTAATAACTTTTTGTGTTACTTAATCCCAGTTTCGAATAAGAAACAAGAGGGATTCGAAATTAGCTGAACTGCAACGTTTTGGATAGGCTTTCAATCCCAATTCTTTTACCCTAAACAATGATATACATTATTGTTCTTGGGCTTCCCAACGAGGGGAAGCTATCTGCGTAGCAGACTGATAAGGTGGAAACTTGTTAATAACCAACTCATCCGGCACTTTGGGCCACCTTCCCCTTGAAACGCAGTGGAACCCTCGAAGGGTCAAAGGGAAGACTTGATCATTGATAAATTTATTAATTAGAGTATATTGAGGTTCAATTAGTTTGCCAGATAATTGTCGACGGTCGGGAGCAAATCACTTGATGTTACGAGTAATTCGCCGTTGATCAGGAAAGTCGGCGTGGCCGTAACGCCCGACTGTTGGGCGAACTGCACATCCTGTATGTAGGCATTAGAAAATTTTCCGCTGGCCATACAATTCTCGAAAGCACCGACGTCAAGCCCGGCTGCGTTTGCATAGGCGACGAGGTTTTCTTCTGAGAAAGAATCGGCAACCGCAAAATTCCCAAAGACCTGATCCTTATACTCGTAAAACTTGCCCTGGTCCGCTGCGCAATAAGATGCTTCTGCAGCCCGCAGCGACCCTTCGCTGTTGGACGGATAATTGATGTAAGTGAAATAGACCATTCCGGTATCGACGTAATCCCGAATGAAGTTTTTTGCGGTATCCTCGTTGAAGGTGTAACAATGGCTGCAGGTATAGCTCGAAAACTCGACAACGGTCACCGGTGCATCGGGATCACCAATGGAGAAACCAGGTGTGGCGGTATCACTGGCGTTTTCAGTTAGGAATTTCGGCAGGAGGATGGCAACAAGGATCAATAGGATGACTGCAACAGCGACCAGGATGAACGTAATCGCTGTACGGCGTTTTTGTTCCTGGCGCTTCCTCCGTAAGATCTCTCTTTTTGACAGGTTGGCGCTCATAAATAAACCTCCATAATGATGGGCAACGGTAATGATTTTCCCACAAGCTGGGGCATTTGTCTAGTAGGATGCTTTTAGGTGTTTATGGAATTGGCGATTATAGGGTCAGACTGTAGACCTTGATCTCTTCCGAGGTGCGCCTGAAGCCAAATTTCTGATAGAGCTTGAGCGAAGCTCGGTTGTTCGATTGGGTATTCACCGTAACTCGCCAGAACCCCCGACGCTCGAATTGTTGCAACAGATCGTAAACCAGGGCTAAGGCGATCCCCTCGCGTTGGTGATTGGGGTCGACGGCCAGCCGGGCGAGGTGACCGTAGATGGTCATGACTGTACTGATTTGATAGCCCACAATCCTGTCATTTTTGATTGCAACAGTGCTGATTCCCGGTTGGTGAAACGCCTTGGAAAGGCCGGCTGGGCTGTTTTGCCAGAGGGAGGGAAAAGCCGCTTTGTCGATCCGTTCCACCTCGGGCAAGTCCTGAAATTGCATCGTACGGATCTCAATGTCCGGATTCCTGCGAAATTTGGGCGGCAGTTGACCTTGCCATTCCAACACAACGATGTTCTGCTGGTTGGTAAAATTTGAATTCACCAGCAGGGTCTCAAACCAGGGGTGAAGGGCCAGCGCGGCCAGCTGTTTGACTTTCATTTCACGCAACCTTGCGACCGCCATGGGTAACATCTGGCGCCATGGGCCTGCCTCTTCCAGGCGCTTTGAGACGCCGTAGAGCCGGACCCAGGCTGAATCCTTGTTCTCCGGTGTCGCGCAGAGCGCAGCCTGGATCAGGCCGTCCTCTAGGCTTACCAGGTAGGGTTGGCGCCCGACCCATTCCAGGGAGGAAAACCAATCCAGGTGGCGATGCGTTTTGATGTTCTGGTTGAGGAAATCCGCCAGACGGTCGTAAATTGCCTGAGTTGCATCGATAATCGAATGGGGATAGGTTGGTGAGGTTTGTTCCTTCAGCATCAGCCACCTTTCAGATTATGCTATGCTAGGTGTGCGGGCGAAATAAAAAAGAACGGGTGGGGTTCCCGTTCAATTATTTTTTAAAAGTTCGAGGAGCTGCTTTGCGATCCTGGCCTGATCCTCCTCGGGGATCTGCTTGAGGGCAGCCAGCAACTGGCGATATGGATCCTCCTCAGGGCTGGGAGCGCCCTCGCTATCGGGATACTCGGGCTGCCAGTGAGCCTGATGGATACCCCCATTTTGGAGCGCCTTCATTTTGTCATCCTCAAGAAAGAATGTTTCTACGGTGAAATCCAACGCCCGGCAGATCGCCTTGAGGTGGTTCAGGGGAATGGGGATTTGACCCAGTTCATATGCCTGCAGTGTGTTTTTAGGGATGTCGGTTTTCTGAGACAGGTCGGGGAGGGGAATCCCTTTGCTTTCCCGGGCCAGGATCAATTTGGTTTGGATCATTTTCTCTCGTAATCGCTTATATTGGCGTCGAATGTTCAATTGAAGCAGGTGATGGGCGGAATTGGGGTGAACGTCGCTCTCAAAGAGCTCCTGAAGGGGGATATTTAGATAGAGTGAGAGAAGTTCCAACTCGGGCAAGGAAAGCGATTCCCGGCCTTGTTCGAAGGCGAGATATTTTGCTTCGGAAATACCGAGGATGCCTGCGCAGTCGTGAACGCTGCGCTGTAGTGTTTTACGGATCGTAAAAATACGCTGGAAAGTATTTTCGGTGGGCTGCGCCATAAAATTTTTTTGTGCCTCTTCGTTAATATGCCTGTAAATTTAATTCATTATAGCGTATCTGGATAAAAAAGTCTTAAACAGCCCGGACGACAAAAATGACCTGGGAAGTGGTGCTATTTACGGGGTCAGAGATCCAGACTGAAACCGGGCTGTCGGTAAACACACTCACCATTAATTATAGTCGCCGAAGGTTTAAGGTTGGCAATTTCCATTGTCGGCGCTAAAAACGGATCGTTTTCAAGGATGATGAAATCGGCCTTGCAGCCCTGCGCGAGGCGACCAAGATAGTCACGACCGGCAATCTGGGCTGGAGTCTGGCTGAAAGAAATTAAGGCTGTTTGCAGGGACACTCGTTCCTGCGGCTGCCAACCCGAAGGGCCGGGATCGCCGCTTTGGCGCCGACGGGTGACGGCGGCAGCCAGCCCGAGGAAAGGATTAACACTCTCCACCGGGGCGTCGGAACCAAAAACGAGGGTTGCCCCGTTCTCCTGCAATGACCGGTAAGCATACGCGAATCGCGCTCGTTGTCCCAGGTAATTATCTGCCATGACCATGTCTGAAAGCGCATGGATGGGCTGGACGGACGCGACGATGCCCAGTTCCGCCAGGCGGGGCAGGTCCTGCGGATCGATGATTTGGACGTGCTCGATCCGGTGGGGATAATGCGGCAGACTCTGGCCAGTTTCATAACGCCGCAGTTCCTCATAGGCATCCAGTACGATTCGATTCGCCCGGTCCCCAATGGCATGGATCGTCAAGGCCAGGCCATGGTCCAGAGCTTCTTTGCCCAGCGAGATCAGTTGCTCTTCAGAAAGCAGGAGTTGACCGGTGTTTTCCGTTCCATTGTAAGGGGCCAGCATGGCCCCGGTCTGCGGACCGAGCGCACCGTCCGCGAAAAGCTTGACGCCCCCAATGTGCAGCCAATCATCTCCGGCGTAGGTGGTCAGCCCGGCATCATAAAAGACGGCCGCGTCCTCCCGAGGTATATTTTTCAGGATGCGGAGTTTCAGGTCACCGGAAGCGTGCAGAGATTTCAGCGCAAGCCAACAGGCTTTCCCATCGAAGTCATGCAGTCCGGTCAGCCCACGCTGCCAGAGATGGGGTTGGAGAGCCTTGATTTGCGCCTCGACCTCGTCGGTCGCGGACTTAGGTATATGGCTTTTCACCAATTGGATGGCGTCATTCTCCAGCAGAATCCCAGTGGGGCGGCCGTCGGCGTTACGCTGGATCAGGCCGCTGGCTGGGTTTGGTGTGGCTTTTGTGATTCCGGCGAGTGCCAGGGCTTCGCTGTTGACCCAGGCTGCGTGCAGGGATTTGGCGGTCAGAAAAGCAGGATGGCCCTCGCAGACCCGGTCCAGCTGCTCGACCGTGCCGTAACCATTGGCCCAGACGTTGTGGTTCCAGCCGTGTCCGCGGATCCACGCGCTATCGGGTGCGGTTTGGGCGGCGGCTGCAATCCGGTCCAGACATTCTTCCAATGTGTCCGTTTCACAGTCGACCATGGCGATGCTTTCGGCCAGGTGCTGCAAATGCACGTGGGCATCCGTCAGGCCAGGCCAGATTGTACGGCCGCCCAGATCAATGGCTTCGGCGGCGGGAAAGGAATCCAAAATCTGCTCGTTGGATGACAGGGCGAGGATCTCACCCCCTTCGACAGCCATCGCAGCCGCGCCGGGGTGGTCCGGTGCAAAGATATGGACATTGTGATAAATTTTCATGGCTTTATTTTGCGGAGCAGAATACCCCGCAGCTTGCTGCGTGGGTTCAATGGGTAAGGCAAAACCTGATCCAGAGGAGAAAATTATGTAATGCCCCGCCCGCTTGCGGCGGGGATAAAAATTTTCAAGGTTTTGCTTCTTTATTCAGGCAGGAGTTTGTCCAGAAGTGTATTTAATTCCTCATCGGAATAATAGTAAATAACCAGGCTGCCGCCCCTTTTCCCGTTGTTGAGGTTCACCTTGGTCCCGAAATGGTTCTGCAACCGGGTCTCCAGTTCCCGGACTTCGGGGCTCGGTTGGGGCTTGGGTTTGGACGGCGGCCGTTCACCGGACATTTTCTTGACCAATGCTTCGGTCTGGCGGACGTTCAGGCTCAGGTTCAGGACGGTGTTGAGGGCAGCTCGTTGGGCCTGGGCGGAAGGTAAGCCGAGCAGCGCTCGGGCGTGGCCTTCACTGATCTTGCCGGCTGCGAGTGCCGCTCGCACCGGTTCGGGCAGATTCAATAACCGCATCGTGTTGGTTACACTGGTGCGGCTTTTGCCAACCCGCTCCGCGATCTGCTCGTGCGTCAGGTTGAAGTTGGCGGCCAATTGCTGATAGGCTTCGGCCGTTTCGAGGGGGGACAGGTCTGCCCGCTGCACGTTTTCGATCAGCGCCAGTTCCAGCTGACCTTGCTCGGTGACCGTACGTTCGATAACGGGGACCATCGTCAGCCCGGCGATCTGGGCCGCACGCCAACGGCGTTCGCCGGCCACCAGGATGTATTGGTCCACATCCATACCGGCGGAAACGATGATCGGCTGAATGATACCGTGTTCGCGGATGGAATCGGCCAGCTCATTCAGGGCTGCCGGCTCCAGGTTGCTGCGAGGCTGCTGGGGGTTTGGTTGAATCTGATCGATGGGTACCTGCCATACGCCCTGATTCGCTTTGCGAGCGGAAGTGCTTTCGCCATCTTCCTGATCCCCCGGGATCAACGCGTCCAAACCTCTTCCCAGGCCCGGTCTTCGTGCCATCAGTTAGCCTCCTGCACAATTGGAACTTGAACGTCGTCCGTCACCAGTAATTCCTTCGCCAGAGTCGCATAGGCCTTAGCGCCGGTGGAGTCGGGTGCAAAGACGGAGATGGGCATCCCATAGGATGGCGCTTCGGCCAGGCGGATGGAACGAGGGATGACGGAGTCAAAGACTTGTTTACCGAAGAAACGCTGCACTTCGCGGACCACATCCGTGGCCAAATTGGTGCGTCCGTCGTACATGGTCAGGATAACGCCCCGGATTTTCAACTCCTCATACATTGCCTGCCGAACTTTTTCAATGGTTTGGGTCAATTGACCCAGGCCCTCCAGGGCCAGGTATTCGCATTGTACCGGGATCAGTACACCATCAGCTGCGCCGACCAACCCATTTAGGGTCAGGAGGCCCAGCGAAGGTGGGCAATCCACCAGGATGTAATCATATCGGTAGCGGATCGGCGCCAGGACATCCCGCAGACGGGTCTCACGGTGGGAGATATCGATCATTTCAATTTCCGCACCGGAGAGGGCGGGTGAAGACGGCAACAAGGAGAGCTTGAAGCGGGGGTTGTGCAGAATTTGCGAAAGGATGGGTTGGGCGCCGATCAGGACCTCATAGGTACCGCCTTGGATATCGTTCTTGTCGATCCCGAGGCAGGATGTGGCGTTAGCCTGAGGGTCAATATCGATAATCAGCACACGCTGGCCGAAATACCCCAGGTATGCGCCAAGGCTAATCGCCGTGGTGGTCTTGCCTACGCCGCCTTTTTGGTTCACGATGGTGTAGATTTTGCCTAAACCCATAAACAAGTCCTTATGATTATATGATTTCTATTTTTGTGCGTTCAATTTCTTTAGGCGTTGGGACGCTGTCCAGACGGTTGCGAGCAACGGAGTTCGATGCAATCTGGACGGCAAAACGTCCTGCTTCCCAAGGGTTCTTTGTGGCCCAATACCTATAAAAGAAGGCTGTGGCAAAGATGTCGCCGGCGCCGGTATCATCAACATATTTTACCTCAGGCGCATTAAAATACCGGGGCTCGTTATGCCAGTAGACTCTTGCACCATGGATGTTTTCGGTTACCACAAAGACGGGGATAGCGGCTGCCATTTTCTCAATCATTTCTTCATCATATTGTACATCTTCCTGACTGATCACCGCCACATCCGCCATCGCCAGGGTTTCTTCGCTTTTTTCCCAGACTTTCGGATGCACTTTACGTTCTGAGTCCACCCCTCGGAACCAACCCTGTGGGGTGAGGCATTTGAGGCTATTGGGAAAATCCATCAGGATTTGCGGGTTGACCTCGTCGGCCACCGGCCCGAGGTGCAGAATAGCTGGGGAAGGGGAGAAGGCCGGGACGTCTTCGGGGCCGAGGGATGCGGCTTTACTGTAAAGGTATTGCGTACGCCTGATCCCGTCCGAGATGTTCTCAAAGGTTGTTGTTGCCGGGCTGGGCTTGTTCTTAATCCATAAATCAGCGAGGGAGGACGTCTCCAGATCGGGTCCATGAGCGGTGATAATGCCAGTCCTGAAACCGAGTGCTTTTGCGGTGAGGCTGGAAAAAGTAACCGTGCCGCCCAACTGCGTGCCTTGCGGTGTGAGATCTGCGGTGACATGCCCGATCACAAGGTAGTCGATGGGCTTGGCAATCGGTTCAAGCGTTTGTGTCGTTGTTTCTGCCATGAGTTAATCGTTATCCGCCAGGTTTTACGCACCCGGCGGTCAGGGTAGAGGGCACTTTGAAAATTATAGCATGAATGAGTTGGGCGGGGTCATCGATGAGAATGACCGGGAATCAGATAGGACGAGATAATCTTGCATACCTCTGCGGGATTATTAAATCCCGGGGGCTTGGTCAAATCCTTGCAATGAAGAGGAAGCCGAATCTCAATTACTGACAATCCGGCAGATGATAGACAAAGAAGCCATCGTTTTGGTAGACGGTGAGGAAGTTATAGGGGTGGCTGCTCTCCACCACAAGGTAATCAGCCTGATATTCGCAGGCCAGCTTGATGAAGTCTTCCCTGGAATTCGTGTAGTAAGCTTTGCCGGTAAGCTCAAGTGTTTTAATATAGTCCCCATCAAACTGCGCCAGAGCGCCGGGGGCGACAGCGGAGAGGCGTTCTTTGATGCTGGGGATGAAGGAGGGGGCGAAGGGGATCTCCATCAGTTCGGGGGTGGTAAATACCGTCCCGCGCTCAGAAAAAACGCGCCAATCAGGCGTATAGTGCCCAAAAATCTGCGGCGGCGAGATGAACATGGCGTCTTGTGGCGTATTAACCCTGGCCCAATCTTGAACCCTGCGCCAATCTGATTGCGGACCGTGAATGTAATACCCGGGTGCCCAGATCTGGCTTGCCAGACCCGCGATCACGGTCACCGTTTGAATCGCGGTGATGAGGACCAGGAGCCAAGCAGGTTTGATGTCCTTGTGTGCCAGCCAGCGATCGAGGTAATAAATCAGGATGGTGAGCAGGGGCGTGAACAGGAGCACAAAGCTGAGCGCCAAGATCAGAAAACGGCCTCTGTCGATCTCGCCGGAGGTGAAGGCCTCGCTGATGAAATGGGTGAGGTAGATCATCCCAAAAAAGAGCATAAAGACGCCAACGCGCAGGATCTGCATTTGAAGCAGGATCGTGACCGGCAGGATGTAGGAAGCAATGAGACCGACCATGATCAGAACGCCCACGGCAAGAGCAAAGTTGCGCATGGTGCGGTGTTTGTCCGATTTGGGCGCTCGCCGCAGGCCGAGCATGAAGGCCCAAACCGTCCCCAATCCCGCGACAAGATTGCCGAGGCCATAGGCGGATCCGGTCAGGGGGTAATAAACCGTGGAGAGCAGCCCTTTTGTTGCCAGGTTCAGCATCTCGGGCCGGAGCGAGAAATCAATCCCGCTGCCAGTCTGCATCCGCCAAATCAACACCGGTGATCCGGCAGCCACAAATATACCGACCCAAAGGGCTGGCTTCCACCAGGCGCGCCATTTGAAAGTCAGGACTTCATTGAGCAGGAACATACATAAGACGAATATGGCGTAGATCACGTGCAGGTTGAACATTAATCCCAGCACAAGGAACGCCAGCCATTTTTTATCATTGAGATAAAGCACCATGCTGCCCAGAAGGAACGGGAGCACAAAGGTGCGGTTGAGCAGGGAGAATTCGATGATCTGGAAGCCGGGGAATCCCAGGTGGGGGATGACCAACGCCAGCACTATCAGCAGATTGGCGATATTGTTTTGGAAGAGCGTGTTGGTCAGTTCCCAGAACATCCAAATCGTGCCATAAACGGTCAGGATATGGACGATAAATAGACTGATCTCCAGCAGTCCCGCTTTCAGCAAGGGGATGAAGGGGAACCAAAAAAAAGAGAAATGATACCAACGCAAAGACAGGAAGGAATCCCCGGGATAAAGCGTGGGGTCGACAAATTTCTTCAGGAAAGGGATGTGGAAGACTTGGTCGAATGTGCCAAAATGGTAGCCATTGACTGCAACGGCTAGGAAAGCCAATGCCAGGAAGAGCAGGTGACGAGAGAGCGAGTGTGATGCCAGATACTGAGAAACTCGTTTAACCAAGATGTTTAACAAACCTTAACTATTTGAATTTGATTTAATAAAAAACGATAATAAGATTATACATTGTCATAAGGAAAGCCGCTTGTCGAAGCACATTTGGCTAAGTAAGATTGATTTGAGTAAGACAATAGACATTGAATATAAAGATCGGGAGCGTTGCTATGCCTGACCAGAAAAGCCCAATTGAATTTAACCGGGCATTAGAAGATTTTCGAAAAGTCAGATCAAAAGCTGAATTACAGCGCCTTTGGGCTGCCCTCACGGGCCAGACCGAAGAACTCTTACCATACGACGAGATCACCCGGAAGTTGCACGCCAAAGGATTTTCCTCCAAAGGTTTGCAGGAGATTCCAGTTGATGCCATTGTTGGCAGTGTGAACCGTTATCAAGATTTCAACCGCAATTTCTTGCCGCTTTCGGACCAGGACCGCTTTCGCTGGGCCTCCGTGAAAGCAACCATGACCACGCCCGGTGGTTCAGGCCTGCCCCCAATCCGGGTTTATAAGCTGGGCGACGTCTATTTCGTCCTCGATGGCAATCATCGAGTATCGATTGCGAAGGAGATGGGTATTGAAACCGTTGAAGCTTATGTCACTGAGATCAGATCGAAGGTTGGGCTTTCACCGGATGATTCCCCCGAGGATATTATTCTGAAAGAGGAATTTGCGGATTTCCTGGAGGAGAGCGAAGTTGACCGCATCCTGCCTGAGGCGGACTTCCAACTGACATTCCCCGGGCTTTATGACACTCTGCTTGAGCATATCAGAGTGCATAGGTATTATATGGGCATTGAGCAATCCCGCGAGATTCCCTGGGAGGAAGCTGTTCGGCATTGGTATCAAACCGTGTATTTACCGACCGTCCGGGTCATCCGGGAGCAAAACGTGCTCGGGGATTTCCCTAATCGGACCGAGGCGGATCTTTACATCTGGATACTCGATCATCAGACTTATTTACAGGAAGAAATGGGCTGGCGGATCCGACCGGAGAAGGCCGCCACCGATCTCGTTGAGGAGAAGGGAGGAAAGCCGGGTCGCTTTTTCAGGAAGTTGGGCGAAAAGATCCGCCAACTGCTCATCCCGAAGCACCTTTCGAAGATGAATCAATCAAACATCTCTCTCGGCGCAGGAAAGGATACGGGACCTAACCTCTTCCCGGATATCCTCGTTGCCATGAGTGGTGCGGCGCGGAGCTGGTTGGCGCTGGAACAGGCGCTCATCTTTGCGAAATGGGAGCAGGCAGATGTGCGAGGTCTCGTCGTTTTACCGGAGGGTAAACAAGTCTCTATCGATCGGGATTTTGTCGTTAATACCTTCAGTGAAAAAGTACAGGACGCGCAGGTCTCCGGGAACCTGGTTTACGCTGAGGGAGGCATATCCGATACCATTATTCAGCGCACGAAGGTCAATGACCTGGTTGTGCTGCGCCTGACCTATCCGCCAGCGGCAAAGATTTTTCCCCGACTGGGATCGGGAATCCGGGCTCTTGTCCGGCGTTGTCCGCGGCCAATAATGATGGTCCGTGAAAAGACCAGCCATTTCGATCATATGTTGTTAGCCTATGATGGCAGTCAGAAAGGCCAAGAGGCGCTTTATATTGCCACTTACCTTGCGACGAAATATGACAAGCATGTTACCGTTTTGGTGGTGGACGAAGATAAGGAAGATGGGGAGAAGCTCCTGACTGAGGCGACGAACTACCTGGGAGAACGCTGTCAGAACGCTGTCTTCCGCCAGCAGGCAGGCCGGGTGAGCGATGTGATCCTGTCGGTTGCAAAAGAGATGGGCGTGGATAGCATCGTGATGGGCGGTTATGGGATGTCGCCGTTGTTTGAGGCCTTATTTGGCAGTACCGTGGACGGCGTCCTACGAAAGATGACCGTCCCCGTCTTGGTCTGTCAATAATGCCTCACGGCAGATGGCGAGCAGCGTGGTGTCGTCGCTAAGCGAGGCTTCCTGACGGAAGTCATTCAGATCGTTTTCAATGATTTCCAGAACCTGATGGGCAGTCTTACCGACTGCGGACTTGAGCAAAGTTATTAACCGATCGTCGCCATACATATCATCTTCAGTGTTGAATGCTTCCGTGACCCCATCAGTGTAGAGCACGAGGCAGTCACCGGGGAGGATTTCCAGATGGCGTTCCTCCAACGTGATATCCGGCATGGCACCCAGAGCGATCCCGCCCCGTCCCAACTCCCGCACTTCGCCCGATTCGCTTCGCAGGATCAGTGGTGGATTATGCCCGGCAATACAATAAGATAATAAACCTTCTTTCAATGAGAGTATGCCATAGAAGGTTGTCACAAATAGTCCGTTTTGCGAATCCATCAACAGGAGTTCGTTGACCCGCTCCAGCGTCCGCGCGGGGGAAGTGTTTTCAAGGGCGGCAGCGCGGATCAGCGTGCGGGTGACGGTCATATAGAGCGAGGCGGCCAATCCCTTGTTAGAGACATCGGCGATCACAAATGCCAGGCGGCCATCCGGCAGCAGGAAATAATCGTAGAAATCACCGCCGACCTGGCGGGCGGTATCCCAGCGCACGTCCATCTCCCAGCCCGGCATCGGCGGGGTCTGCGAGGGGAGGAAGGTTTGCTGGATCTCACGGGCGAGCTGGAACTCACGCTCGAGGCGTTGGCGGTCCAGCATTTCCTTGTTCAACAGATCATTTTGGATGGCGAGCGAGACCTGTTGGGCGATCCCCCACAGCAGTTCAAACCGCCGTTCCCGGTTGGCGGCGACGTTATTGTCCTGTGCGAGCAGGACGCCGTAAACTTCGTCCTTGACAGCCAGGGGAAACCCCAGCAGTAAGGGATAGCGGGTTTGCAGAACCGGCGTAGGATCCACCTGGCCTTCGTCCGGCAGCGCCAGGTCCCAGTCTTCCAGGGTGAGCAAGGTCTCAACAAAGGGGAAGACAATGGGCCGGTTGTTCTTGGAGACGGTATCGAGCAGGGGGAAATCACCCGGCTCATAGGTAGTCCCAATCAGCAGCTCTTCATCCATGGAGTCTTTGATTGTCGCTTCGGTGAGGGTGAAGGTTTGGGTTTCCTTATCCCAAAGATAAATGGCGCTTGAATCGATGCCGACCAGGATGGGCATCAGGTGGACGATGGAATCCAGGGTGTCCAATAGATCCGCACTGGTTACGACGGCCTGGGCAGCCTGCAGCAGGGCCGTGGAGATGTAGGCTTCTTCCTGGCGGGCTTCCAACAAGCGGATGTTTTCGATAGCGGTCGCTGTTTGCTGGATGATGCCCCGAATGATGCTCAGGCGTTCTTCTCCAATCAACTCATTGCGATCGTCCATGATCGGCGCATCCGGATCATTGGCCAGCATAAACGCGCCAAGCACTTCCTGCCTGGCGATCAGCGGGAACAGGATCAGGGTGTCACCTTCGATTTCCCTGGCGAGGTCCTTCGGCAGGTGCAGATCTTCTTCGGGCGCCAGAACCAGCATGGGCTCCTGGGTCAGAGTCAGTTCGGCCAGCCGGGGTGCGTTTGGCAACGGGAGCGGTTGCTGAAGATCGATTTCCTCATGGTTCTTGCCAATTCCATACATGGCGTGAAGTGAATAGCGCTCCAGATCCGGGTTCCGCAGGAAGAGGGCGCATCCTTTGATGCCGACGACCATCGGCGTCAGGCGGACGATGGTCTGCGCGAGTTCATCCAGGTTGGTCTGAGTTTGGATCGCTTGAGCGACCTGCAGCAAGATGGTTGAGACCCAGGCTTGTTCTTGTGAAGTCTCATACAGACGGGTATTCTCGATTGCAATCGCAACATAGCTGGCAAACGCAGAGGTTATTTTTTGGGACTCAAGCCCATAGCGACCCGGCGAATGGTGGATCAGAGTCAGCATACCCAGGATCTCGTCCCCGGTGTGCAGCGGCGCGGCAATTGAGGAATAGTCCTGCGGCATGTTGCATTGGCGGGCGATTGGGCCGATGGTCTCATCGGATTGGCGAATTGTGGGTTGTTTACGGGTGAGCGCATCTTTAACCCAGGCGTCCGGCGTGAAGCGGATCTTCCCAAGATCGATTGTTTCGTAGGCCTCGTTTGTCTGATGGGCTGCGAGATAAAGCGTGCGTCCTTCGGCGGGGAGTTCTTCGGGCGAATCGGGATCAAACAGCCAGATCCCGGCCACATCACAGGGGAGGTTGGTCCCCAACTGGGTCAAAATCGCATCAAGCAGGTCTTCCAGCGCGGTGTTATCCGAGAGCAGGCCGGCCACATCCCGCAGGCTTTCCGCCACCTGGCGGCGCCATTGCTCGGAACGATAGAGTCGAGCATTGCGGATGGCAATCGCGACATTATCTGCCAGGGTCTCAATCAATTGCTGGTCGTCCTTTGAAAACGCGTTTTTCTGCTCGCTCTGTATATCGAGCACGCCCAGGACGTTGCCGCCAAAGAACAAAGGCACGGCCAGTTCGGACCCGGTCTGATCCTCCGCAAAGGGGGTGTCTAGGTACAGTGGTTCTGTCTCCACGTCGTTGATTCGCTTTGTTTGTCCGTTTTGGACCACCCACGGAATCAAGCCCTGTTGTGCGTCGAGGTCATAGGAGATGCCAGCTTCGGCGAACCGCGCGGTGCGTTGGCCGCTGCCGGTTGTAAAACTGACTTGTTTTTGGACGGGGTCCACAAGATAGAGATGCACGAATGGAAAACCGAATCGGGTGTGGATCAAATTCACAATCCGGTTCAGCAGCTCATCTTTTTCAAGGATCAGGGTCAGCGTCCTGCTGGCCTCTGCTACGGCGGCGAGTTGGTCCGCCCGGCGCTGCACGTCCTGCAGCAGGCGCGTACTCTCAACCGCGATGGCGATGTTGTCAGCCAGAGCGCGTAAGACCAGCAGATCGTCAGGATTGAATGCGTTGATCTGGTCCGCCTGCACGTCAAAAACGCCAAATATGCTGTCTGTAACGGAAAGCGGGAGCACGACTTCGGATTGAGTATCGTCCAGAGAATCAACTTCCTTATAGCGCGGTTCCAACGTGACGTCGTTAGCGACCAGTTCTTGTCCGCTCTGGGCCACATACCCGATCATATGCTCCCCAAGGGCAAATCCGGGGTGACCGAGATTCTCAAAATCGGGCCGGTCGCTTTCATCGGCGCCGGCGCTGGCCTTAAAGGTCAGTCTTTCCGTGTTTTCATCGATCAGGAAAACGGCGACGTAATAATAATTGAACGTTTCCTGAACCAGTTTGGTCACAGCTTCGGTCAACGAATCCAAATCGGTAAAGCGAGCGATTCGGGCGCTGACGGATTGAACCAGGGCGAGTTGTTTCTGGCGCCAGCTCTGCATCGCTGCCTGCAGGCTGGCGATAATGGCCATTCCCGCGAGCCGGCATACTTCGCTAAATTTTCGTTTTTCCATTGCGGTGAAGGCGCGGTCGCGGTGAAGTATCACCCGGCCGACACCCTGCTCGACTTCCGAAAGTGGGCGCACCAGCCAAAATGAGGTCTCATTTTCCTGGTAGGCGCAAACCGCTTTTCCATTGAGAACATCGGTGGGGAGGTCCTGATCGGGGATGAAGCGCTCCAGGTGCTTTGGCGGGTTGTTGAGGCGGAGGGCGGCATCACACTCGAAGTTCGCGCGCAGGTAAGCCAGCAGATATTGCACCCGGGATTTCAAATCCGGTGATCCGGCTAGCTGTTTACTTAGTTTGATCTGGCCCGTGGGGGTCAGATCCGGGTTGGGTTTTGAGGGTGTCCGGGACACCGAATTAGCCCCCCTTATATTTGACGAGGGTTAGAGTGTTGCCCTTGCGGTTGGAAAATTCGAATATAACCTTATCCATCAAATTCCGCATGAAGAATACACCCAGGCCGCGCTCTTTACGGGTTTCCAGGGGAGAGGTGATATCTGGATCGGGGATATCTGAGGGGTCGAAGGGTTCGCCCTCATCGCGGAGGACGATCTGGATGCCATTGCGAATTTGGATGACATTCACTTCAATTTCGCCTTTATTTTCACCTCCATAAGCATGGTCAATGATGTTTGAGCAGGCTTCATCCACTGCGGTCTGGATGGCGTAGGTCTCATTGGCGGAAAAATCCGCTTTTTCCGCCAGATCCACCACAAAGTCACTGATTAAAGCTAAGCTCTTGAAATTTGCCGGGAAGCGCCTGGTCGCCATAGGGAAAGCCTCAGAACCGGTTGATCGCAGCCGGGATATCAGGAGTGATTTCGAAGATTTGGTCGAAACCGGCCAATTTGAGGCTGGAAAGGATCTGAGGGGGGACCCGAGAAAGGAGCACCCGGCCCTGATCTTTTAAGCGGCATTTTTTCTCGGCATTGATAAAAACCAGCATCCCCGAGCTGGAAAGATAGGTGACATCAGAAAAATCGATGACGATATTGCAATGCCCTTCGCTAAACAGCGATTTCAGCTCTTCTTCAATCTTGGGTGAGGTGTAGCTATCGATTCGGCCTGATACGGCGATCACGTGGCAGTTTTTATGTTCTGTTGTCGTGAATTCCATTTTATTCAATTCCAATTGAGTTTAATTTGATGATATTATATCATGGCGACTTTTGGAACAGTCTTGCAGTGTCATCGTCCGATGATGATAGAAAGAGGGAAGTTTATGCCAAAGCCACCAGCAACGTACCGGATCAAAGACATTGAGGAATCTCAGCGACCGCGGGAAAGGCTGGCAAAGCTTGGCGCAGAAGCCCTTTCCAATGCGGAATTGACCGCGATATTGTTAAGGGTAGGGATGAAAGGGGCTAATGCAGTCCAGGTCAGCCAGCGGATGTTGAATAACCTGGGTGGGTTGCAGGGGTTGCACCGGGCTACATTTGCAAGGCTTTGCGCGGTGGATGGGGTTGGGAAGGCTAAAGCAGCGCAAATCAAGGCTGCGATTGAGATAGGGCGGCGGATCTGCCAGCTGAGCCCGGAGAATCAGCGATTGATCGCTTCGCCGCAGGATGCGGCCGACCTGGTGCAATATGAAATGATGGCCCTGGAGCAGGAAGAACTTTGGGTACTGCTGCTTGATTCCCGGAATCATTTATTGGAGATTGATAAACTTTATAAGGGGTCATTGAATGCGTCGTCGGTTCGCCCGGCGGAGATCTTTAAATCGGGCATTCGCAATAATGCCGCGGGGTTGATCGTCGTACATAACCATCCCAGCGGAGATCCATCGCCAAGCCCGGAGGATGTCTCCCTGACCCGAGTGTTGATCGAAGCGGGTCAACTGCTGGAACTGCCGATTTTGGATCATATTGTGATTGGGATGAACAGCATGGCTTCGATCAAAGCCATGTATCCGGACCTCTGGTGAAGCGCAGGCGGGTATAGGTTTCTCGGAAGTCATCAGGATAGGGGGCTGCAAACGCCATGTTTTCGTCCCTTATCGGGTGGCGAAAAGCAAGTTCCCGGGCGTGCAGCATAACCCGGTCAGCGTTCACCCAGGGCGGTACGAGGCCAGCCTGGTAAAGGGTGTCACCGAGAAGGGCCAGTTCCAGGCTGCGCAGGTGCGCCCGGATTTGATGGGTGATTCCCGTTTTGATTTTTATTTCCAGCAGAGCCGCTTCGGGGAAGCGTTTGAGGACCTTGAACGCGGACCGAGCAGGTTTTCCCCCGGTGGGAACGGCATGCGTCCGATGCTTGCGATCGGCGTTTACTTGCAGTGGCGTTTCGACGGTTTGTGTTTGCCACTTGGGAACCGGTGAGACCAGGCCGTGATACGTTTTTTGAATCTCCCGATTGCGGAAAATCTCATTGAGCAGGCGATGCGTGTCCGCATCACGGGCCAGGACCAGCGTACCGCTGGTGTCCTTATCGAGCCGGTGAACGATCCAGAGCCTTCCAAATGCCGGTTCCAGCACCGTTTGCAAATGCGGCAGGTCGGGGTCGTAGCCGTCGGGGATGGAAAGCAGCCCGGGCGGTTTATTGATTACCAGCAGATGGTCGTCCTGATAGAGGGTGGCGGGCAATGTCTCTCGATTGTTCAAACTGTTCTCTCGATTTTATCGTGTATACTGAAATTGAGTGAAAAATTTAATGCTGATCCAAGGAGTCTTGCATGTATATCGTCCATGTCTATGTTGAAGTCAAACCAGAGCAGACCGAGGCTTTTAAGGAGGCAACCCTGGAAAATGCCCAAGAGAGCTTGAAGGAGCCCGGAGTTGCCCGTTTTGACATCCTGCAGGACAGATATGATCCCGCGCGGTTTTTATTGGTTGAAGTTTACCGCACGAAAGAGGACACTGCCAGACATAAAGACAGCCGTCACTACCAGTTTTGGCGCGATGCGGTGATGGGGATGATGGCTGCCCCGCGGGCAAAGCAGATCTATGAGAACGTTTATCCAACCGACGAAGAGTGGGAGGTTGCATGAGTTTTGAATTTGTCACCGCTGATAGGATCATTTTCGGCACTGGAAGTCTTAAAAAGACAGGTGAGATTGGACGGGGCTTTGGAGAGAAAGCGCTCCTGGTCTGCGGCAGTGGTTCCGTTTCACTGGCCCCATTGAGTCAGGTTTTGGCGGATGCCGGTATTGATTGGGAAGTGTTCAGGGTGGGGCATGAGCCGGACGTCCCGACAATTGAGACCGGGATAGAAATGGCCAAGCGTTCAGGGGCAAAGTTTGTGATTGGATTCGGCGGTGGGTCGGCGATTGATTCGGCCAAGGCCATTGCGGCCATGTTGACCAATCCCGGCGAGTTGATGGATTATATGGAGGTGGTCGGCGGGGCGCGAAAGATTCCGATTCCACCGGCGCCGATGATCGCATTGCCAACGACGGCAGGGACCGGCACCGAGGTCACCCGCAACGCCGTGATCACCTCACCGGAACATAACGTGAAGGTGAGTATGCGCAGTCCGATGATGATCCCGACTGTTGCGATCGTGGACCCCGAACTGACTTATTCGATGCCGCCCGGCGTGACAGCCAGCACCGGGATGGACGCACTGACCCAGGTGATCGAGGGCTATGTCTCTGGCCAGGCCAATCCTCTAACGGATGGAATCGCAGGAGAAGGCATCCGACGCGGGGCGCGGTCCCTGCTGAAGGCCTACCGGGATGGGGAGAATGCAGGTGCACGGGAGGATATGGCATTGACCAGTCTGTTTGGCGGCCTGGTGCTGGCGAATGCCGGCCTGGGTGCGGTACATGGCTTTGCAGGGCCGATCGGCGGCATGTTCAAAGCGCCGCACGGTGCGATTTGCGCCAGTCTGCTGCCGGCGGTGATGAAATATAATGCAGCCGCCCTAAAGGCCGCCTCGGGCAGAGAGGGTCTTGTCGAGCGGTTCCAGCAGGTGGCGGCCTGGCTGACGGGTGAACCGGAGGCGAGCGTGGAGGATGGCGTCGCCTGGCTGGGGGAGCTGACGGTTGCCCTGGCGATCCCCGGCCTGCACGCGATTGGGATTGATAAAGCCGATTTTCCCAGGATCATTGAGAAGTCCAAGCAATCTTCCAGCATGCAAAAGAACCCCATCAAGTTGGATGAAAAGACCCTGGAAGCCATCTTGACAGAAGCGTATTGATTTCTTGAGAAATAGGAAACTGCCAAGATCGAAAAATCGCTTAGGAGTCTGATTTTTAGTTTGGACTCTGATTCCAGGGCGCTGTGAAGAAACTGACTTCAATGATCCCGGGGGCCGCCATGGACCACTATGGCCGGGGGAACTTCATAGACCGGGATCGCTGTTTCCAGGCCCAGCGCTTCCTGCAGGTCTTTGGCGAGTTGTTCCGCCCGTTCCTGAACGCCGCTGTGACTGACCGTGAGATAGGATTCCGCATTGGGCGGGCATTGCTGCACGACCAGTTCCTTGAGCCGGTTGAGCGCTTTGCTGGCGGTGCGTTGTTTTTCGACAGCGGCCGCCTTGCCATCATCGATACCCAGGATTGCCTTCATTTGCAGGACGCTGCCGATCAGGTAGGAAGCGTTCCCGATCCGGCCGCCTTTGTGGAGGTACTCGAGGGTGTCCACAAGGAAGTAAACTACATCGCGCTCGGCCATGGATTTTAGGTCGCTGACGATCTGTTCGGGCGCTTTCCCCTCATCGGCCCATTGCTTGGCTTTCTTCACCAGCGTACCCAGACCGTCGGCAATCGTGCGGGTGTCAAGCAGATACAGGTCCGATTCGGGGACGTTTTCGTGAGCGACTTCCGCAGAGCGGTACGTCCCGCTGAGTTCAGCTGATGGGGTTGGGATGATGATGGGTTCGTCAGCTTCTGCATAAGCCTTTAAGAGCGGTTCATAGAAAGCAGGCGGCGGAGCTGCTTGGTAAAAAGGTGACTGATCTCAGGCAGGACGTCCATATTGCTCTGCGAAACAAGAAATATAATCGCGAGGCCCGGGCATATCTGCGTGAGTAGCCCGACGGCACAATCGTCAACATCGGCTGCGGTCTGGATATCCGCTTCCACCGGATTGACAACGGCCAGGTGCGGTTCCATGACCTCGTTCTGCTGGAAATGATCCGGTTCAAACGCCAACTGTAGCCGGAGACGGATCGCTATTGGAGGATCGGGCAGAAT
>JAXHUD010000109.1:0-8330 GCA_034189815.1 Chloroflexota bacterium | reverse complement strand
AATGATAAAATTGGACAAAACCCGGAATCATCCGGCCACACACAACCGTTCCGCTCAAAATCGCCAATAGAAAGGCGCCGAAGTATGAATGATGCCCTGACCCTCTATCGCCTGCAACAACTTGACGACCAACTCAACCAGGCCAATGACCGCCTGGCGGAGATTGAGGCTGCCTTGAGCGATGACCAGCGGGTGCGCAAGGCGGAAAAAACCCTCGCCAAGGCTGAGGAAGAAGCCAGGGAAATCCGGATCAACCTGCGAAGAATTGAGGGGGATGTTGAAGCGCAGCGCATCAAACGGAAGACCACCCAGGCCGCCCTTTTTGGCGGCAAGATCAAAAATCCCAAGGAACTGCAAGACCTGCAAATGGAATCGGAAGCGCTCAAGCGCTACATTACGAAGCTGGAAGACGAACAACTGGAAGCGATGATCGCGAATGAAAGCGCGGAATTGGCCGTGGAACAGGCGCAAAATGCGTTAAAACAAGCCAAAGGCACCGCTGTAGAAGAAAGCGCAGCCCTCAGGGGTGAAATGAGCAAGCTTGAAGAAGATGTGGAACGGCTCAGCCGGGAAAGAGATGCAGCGCTGAAAGCCGTTTCTCCTACCAGCCTTAGTCTATACGAAAATTTAATAAAAACCAAGCGGGGTGTTGCGGTCGCCTCAATATCGGATGGCGGCTGCAGCATTTGCGGTCAAGCCTTGCCCCCTGCCGAAATCCAGGCTGTACGCAAAGGCGACGCGTTGGTACCTTGCCCGTCCTGCGGACGGATTCTTTTTAGTACGTAGCTACTATCCAGCCAGGCTGCGCAGGACCGCAGCCAGGATGGACCCCACTATCTGCACCAATACCATCAAAATCAGCGGACTGAAATCCAGACCACCCACCGGGGGCACTACTCGCCGGATCGGTGCGATCAGCGGTTCAATCACCCGCGCCATCGTCTCACGGATCGGGTGATAGGGACTCAGAATGAAGCTTATGAAAGAATAAATCACGATGAAGATCGTGAAGACGTTGACGGTGGCGTTGATGATTCTGATGGCTAACAACATGTACTCTCCAAATTCTCAATCCGTGCCCGGTCTCGGGCCAAATAATTCTGTGCCAATGCGGACCATCGTCGCGCCTTCCTCGATAGCGACTTCATAATCAAAGCTGGTCCCGATCGACAGTTCGTCCCAGGACGCGTTGCTAACAGCCTCCCGTAAAAATGCTTGCAATCGCCGCAGCCGTTGATAGAACGGTCGGGTGGCTTCAGGGTCATCAAAGAGCGGCGGCATGCTCATCAATCCCCTGATTTCCAGATTGGGCATCTGGACGATCTGCCTGAATGGCTGCACCAGCTCAGACCATTTTGAATCATCCGAGGCGGACCAGCCATATTTGCTTTCTTCTCCGCTCAGGTTGACTTCCAGCAGGATCGGCATCTTCCGATCCAGCTTTCCACAGTACCGGTTGAGATAACGAGCGATCTTCATCCGGTCCAGCGAGTGGACCATGTCAAAATAGCGGCAGACCGTCTCCGCTTTGCGGCTTTGGATATGGCCGATCATGTGCCACTGAATATTGGGGACATCCTGCAGCGCCTGCACCTTATCAACGGCCTGTTCAGGATAATTCTCACCAAACAACCTCACACCGGCTTGAATACCCGCCTGGATGGTTTCCAGGGGATGTAGTTTGGTGACGCCCACCAATCGCACGTCTGCAGCCGCTCTGCCGGATTTATCCGCAGCGCGTTTAATTCTGCTTTGGATGTCATTTAAATTGGATATAATCCGGTCAACGAGACCGGGGTCAATGTCATGGCTCATCAGATGTTCCTCCCAGCCCTAATTATGGTCGATGGCCATCAAAACCGCAAATCGTCCGGTCATGCCATTTTCAGCCCGATGGGAATACCAATCCCCAAGGTGTTCGGCCGTGCAGAGACCCGCTATTTCAATCTTTGACACACCAGCAGCTTCCAGGGTTGCCCGGTTTGCCTCCCAAAGGTCCAGTGTGCGCGCGCCGTTTCGCTGATCGAAAAATGCCGCCGATTCTGCTTCGCCAAACGAGGTGGAGAAAGCCTCCCGGACCTCCGGGCCAACCGCGTAACAGTCCTGGCAGATCGAAGGCCCGATCCCGGCCAGGATGTCGGCTGGTTCGCTGCCATAGCATGCCGCCATTTGCGCCACGGTCACACCGGCGATCTGCTTGGCCGTCCCCTGCCAGCCGGCATGGGCAATACCAATTGCCCGCTGCACAGGATCGTAAAGCAAGATCGGGACGCAATCCGCAAAGCGCATAAATAAAGTCACATCGGCCCTATCGGTCAGGATACCGTCCGCTTTGGTATGCAGTGCATTCATCTCTCGGGGTTCATCCGTGCAGATCACACGGGCGCCGTGCACCTGCCAGACATCAAATCGGGACTCAAACGGATAGTCCAACACATCGTAAATCCGTTCATGGTTCTTCAATACTGCATCCGGGTCATCGCCCACCGTCCCCCCAGTGTTCAAGCTGGCATATGGCCCCTGACTAAATCCACCATTCCGGGTCAGCACGGCATGGAAGATCGGTTGCCCGTTAAAAAGATCAAACTGGTAATAGCGCAGGCCGTCTTTCTCAATGAAACCCATTCGGGGTTAGTTCTCCCTCTTGGCGACCTGTTCATAAATGTCATGACGGAGCTGCATATCCCGGCGGCTTTCGAGAACAGATTCCTCCAGATAGGGGAAACCGAACCAGGCTGTTGCCAAACCAAAACAGGCGCCGGTGAAAACCCGCAACAGCGGCGTACTTTCCCGCAGCGGCAACCAACTGAAGAGCCCCCAGCCGGTTTGACTGAGCAGCTGCGAAAAGCCATCCAGGCCAATGGGACCTAAGCCGATCAGGACCCAAAGGTACCAGGGCAGCGGTTTGATCTTCTTCCCCGTCAGGGCGAAGACCAAGCCAAAGAGGAACAAAGTCCCATAAATGGCAATATCGCGTTCACACAATGCAAGTTTATACCCCAGTACATCATTGCCAACGAAACCGCGGGCGGTGTCCAGATCATTTTCATCAAAACCCGTCGCCTGGCCGTAGGTGATCACACCATCCACGCCCGCCAGCTCCCGGGGATAGTAAGGCTGTTCGCCAAACAGGAAGAAAGACCGGAATGCCAGTTGATGGCAGAGCGGACTGTAAACCTTATAAATCACATTCGCCGGCCTGACCAACCCTGCTTTCATAAAACCCGGAGCCAGGAAGGCGAATAATACATATAAACCGGAGAAAAAGTTCAGGATGACCATGTAATGGTTTGAGAACCATTTTGAAAAACGGTCAGACTTGGATTGCTGGATCGGTTCGGTGATGCGCCGGACCATGACGGTGTTGCCCTTTGCCTCCGCCTCTTGCAGGCGTTCCTCTGCTTTTTTGAAGGCGAATTTAATCTCACCTTGATCGAAAGGGGCTAATAAACGGAAAACACCAATATCCAGGACGGGCGCTTTATCACCAAATTCCTCTCGCAGCAAGGTCGTTTGATCGATATCAATAACGTGTAATTCATGCGGGTGATCCTCGGCCAGGCCCGCCAGCCAACCCCGGATTTGTGCGAGACGGGGATCTTCGTCGGATATAAATAAGTTCGCTTGGATCATTCGCCTACTCCGATCTCGGCCAGGTAGCTCGTCATCAAGTTCTCATCCAGTTCACCAATGTGAAAAGCCTGGAG
Source organism: Chloroflexota bacterium (assembly GCA_034189815.1). Lineage (GTDB taxonomy): Bacteria > Chloroflexota > Anaerolineae > Anaerolineales > Anaerolineaceae > Brevifilum. Next base: position 4,623 of record JAXHUD010000109.1, on the reverse strand, counting down.
AAAACCTTCGGTATCAATGAATAGAGAAGTCGGGAACCCGCGTACGCCGTATTGCTGCGCAACCGAGTTTTCCGGATCGAGCAGGAAGGTCACCGTGAAGTCGTTGGCTTCCATAAAACCACGCACTTCCGCTTCGCTCTCCCCACCGTTCACCGCCAGGACCACAAATTTACCTTCAAAATCGTCCTGAAATTCCTGGATCAGTGGCATCTCAGCCCGGCAAGGCGGGCACCAGGTAGCCCAGAAATTGACCATCACCGGTGTACCGCGGTAATCAGAAAGCGATACGCTCTCACTTTCCAGGTTGGTCAGCGTGAATTCAGGCGCAAGCGGTGGGTTGCTGGCTGCTTCTTCCGTCGCCTCAATGGTCTCTGCGGCTTCCGTTGTGATCTCAGCAAGACGTTCCGTCCCTGCAGCGCCGGTCTCGGCCGTTTCGTTTGCCTCTGCCGTCTCATCTCCCCGCCAATCGATAACAACATCTCTGAGGCGATAGAAAACGAGGACGCCCAAGACAACGACGATAAGCACCAACATCACGTCAATGTACCAGCGTTTTGTTTTCACAAGCAAAGCTCCAATACGGTCAGGCTTCAAATACCAATATCAATCCATGAATCAAACGTTATCAGGCGTTGGTAGATACCCAGGAAAAGCAGTACGCCTACAAGGATCAGGATCACGCCCATCACAATTTGCAGGATTTTCATCAACTTGCCGTGTTTTTTTAGAATTTCGGTGACCCAACCCACCCCTAAGGCTGCAATCAGGAACGGAATCGCCATACCCAGTGAATAGGAAGTGAGCAGCACAGCGCCCTGACCGATATTTGCCCGTTCCACAGCCAAGGTTAGGATCAGGCCCAGGGTCGGGCCCACGCAGGGCGACCATCCTGCTGAAAAGAAGATCCCCATCAGAAAAGAGGAAAACAAACTCCGCCCACGATCCGCTTTCGATCGGGGCCGGAGATCATAATCCAGGAATGCGATGTGGATCAGACCGGTCATGTGCAGACCGAACAGGATCACAACCACGCCACCAATTTTCGCAAGAATATCACGGGATTGATAAAAAAATTGGCTCAGGGCCGAGAAAGCCAGCCCGAGCGTAATAAATACAAAACTAAAACCGAGAACAAAAGCAACACCGTGAAAGAAAGTGTGCCACTTATCTTTTTTACTTTCAGACTCCGCCTGAGCAATAGACCGGCCGCTCAAATAGCCAATATAGGCCGGGACCAATGAAAAAACGCAAGGCGAAAAGAAGGACACCAGGCCGGCCAAAAAGGCCAAGCCGAGTGAGACGTTGATGAATTCCATTGGCTCCCTATACTGCTCTGATTTCGACCGTTGTCGATTTGTTCATGCCCTGAATATACAGGTCGCCGGCCGCATAATCCACCGGCGGGTTGCTCCACCGCCAGACCCATTTGGCATCGTCCGGTTTGGCATTCACACAACCATGTGACCGCCCCGCCGAACCAAAGTAGTTATGCCAGAATGTAGCGTGGATCGCAGCGCCGTTAATATCAAAGAAAGTAGACCAGGGGATGCCGGGGATATCGTAGTTGCCGACCGCCTCACCAGCGCTCATGTGGATCGAAAGCGATTTCCGCCAAATCGTATGTACGCCAATGGGCGTCAGCCACTTGTCTTCCTCGCTGTTCCAACCGCCGCTGGTGATCTTGGCGTAATAGACTTCCTTATCCCCTTCATAACACAGCATGATTTGTTTATCAATATCTACGACAATCCGTTTTCCGCCTGCGTCCGGATGGATCGGCGCGGTCTCTTCCGGCGTGATCCGGCGGCAAAACGTTGCATCCACCCAATAGGTATCAGGGATGGCTGGGACCTTCTGCATCAGACAATACTGGGTGCGCCCGGTTTCCGGGTTTTGGCGCACGTCAAAGGCCCAAAACACCTGTGAGTAGTAAATCCGAGGGCGAACGGTCTCCCGGATCCAGTATAGATAGGCATTTTTATCTTTGGTCAGCTCCAACGGTGAATAAGGGGTGACGATCTCCACCCACATACCTGTTTCGCCGTTTTCATTGGTTGGCAGCTCCGTCATGGGCTGCTGCGGCGTATATCGCACTTTCTGGAGATAATTCGCGTAAATATAACCTTCCGGTGTCTCCACCCAGCGGTTTTTAATCCGGTTAATATCCAAATTATTTGTGAAGACCTCCCTCTTCCAGGGCAGAACCTCATCAAAATACACCTTGCGAACCTCGGCCGCAGAGAAATTGGGTTCCTTTAGCATGGGCACATTCGCGCCGGGGTCACCAATGGCCATCCTACCCAGCCACTGGTTCTCCGGGAAGTCAGGCGGCGTCTCCTCCTGCAAATGACCGATCCGATTGAGAATCGCTTTGCCGCCGCGACCCAATGGACCGCGGCCCACCGCCAGGCCACCCACTGCCAGGGCAGAAAGTTTCAGAAAGTCACGTCGGGAAATCTTCTCTTTATGTTTCATATGTTGATTAAGATAATCCAAATTATCATAAATGTCAAATTTCGTAGGCTCGATCTAACACCCTATTTAGAATCAAACCCCGAATTTTATCAATTTCCGGGCCCCACCAGGCATCACCCGCCTGATAACGGACCTGCCCCCGGACAATATTATAGGCGTTGGTCGTACCCGCTCCAAAAACGACTTCCGGATTCTGACGTTTACGTAAATGCAACGCTCGGGAAGCCGTATAAACCTCAATCGCCAGCACATGCGCCGCATTGGTGACGATTTCACGGGCATGGCGGGCCGCCGTCATTGAATTTGCGTTGTGATCTTCCTGCTCGGCCGAGGTTGGCAGCGAATGGACCGAATCGGGCGTTGCCAGGGTCTGATTTTCCAGCACCAGCGACGCAGCGGTATATTGCGGCATCATCAGGCCGGAATTCAACCCCGCCGCAGAAAGCCGGTCCACCAGCATTGGGGGTAAATCCGCATTGAGGTGCCCGTCCGTCAGCCGAAACGTCCGCCGCTCGGAGATGGAAGCTATCTCGGCCAAAACAATCCCGAGGGTATCCATTACCACCCCGATCGGTTCGCCGTGAAAATTACCACCGGAAACAGCCTGGCCGTCAAAGAGCAAGGGGTTATCCGTCGCCGCGTTGATTTCCGTCTCTACCACGCCGCGGACAAAAACCAACGTGTCCCAACCGATACCCTGCACCTGGGGTGCGCAGCGTAAGGAATAAGCATCCTGGATCCGGCCATAGGCATCGATCAGACTGCTGCCGGCCGTCAGGGTCCTGACGGCCTCCGCCACCTGCATCTGCCCGGCATGGCCTCTTGCAGCATGCAATCGGGGGTCAAAAGCCGCCGAGCAACCCATCACCGCCTCCAGTGTCATCGCCAGCGAGATCTGTGCCGCCCGCAGGAGCGTCTCCGCGTCATAAACCGACAACGCGGCGATTGCAGCCGAGAAGGTGGCGCCGTTGTTGATCGCCAGGCCCTCTTTGGCGCCCAGGATCAGCCGCTCAATCCCAGCCCGCTGCATTGCTTCCTTCCCGGAAAGGTGCTCCCCTTCAAAAATTGCAAATCCAGATTCTGTTTCCAGATCAGCTTCATCCGTGGTAAAGACCAGCGCCAGATGAGAGAGCGGTCCCAGGTCGCCGGAGGAACCCAGAGAACCCTGGGAGGGAATAACCGGGGTCACGTGCTTATTGAGCAGCGCAAGCAGCGTCTCTACAACAACGAGTCGCACGCCCGAAAAGCCTTTTGCCAAAGTATTCGCCCTGACCAGGATCGCCGCCCGGACCACCTCTTCCGCCAGAGGCTCACCCGTCCCGACCGCGTGGCTGAGAATCAGATTGCGGCTCAACTGGGCGGAATCGGACGAGGGAATCCGGTAATCGGCAAAAATGCCAAAGCCGGTGTTGATCCCGTAGACCGGGTCGCCCTTCGCCACGATATCCCGCACCCATTCATGAGCCCGCCGGATCGCGTCTTTCGCACCCGGCGCCAACTGTACTTTGGCATGATGCCGGGCCACAGCAACGATCTCTTCGATGGTGAGATGACCACCGTCAATACGGATGGTGTCCAAAGAGACTCTCCTTTAAATCAGATTTGAAGTATGCAACAAATTTAACCGGTTCTTGTCATCCAAACCAGCATTAAGGTCATTTTATTCCACTCTTTGTGAAACCGGCATCAGCGGCGACGATCGTTCATCGCCCGATCCACGTCCCGGGCCATGTCGCGTTCCTTAATGGCCTGTCGTTTATCGTAGCGACGCTTCCCCTTCGCCAGGGCGATCTCAACCTTCGCCAACCCATCACGCAAATACAGGATTGTGGGAACAATCGTCATTCCCTTAATCCTAACGCCGTCCCAGAGGGTCTTGATTTCCTTCTTGTGAAGGAGTAAGCGCCGCTCGCGTTCCGGGTCATGATTGAAGACACTCGCCTGGTCATACGGCGCAATATGCGCGCTCACCAGCCAGGCCTGGCGTCCGTTTGTGCGGACATAAGCCTCGGAGAGCGACACCTGCCCGGCCCGGATGGATTTGATCTCCGTGCCGAGCAGTTCGATCCCGGCTTCGAAGGTTTCACCCAGATCATACTCAAACCTGGCTTTTCTATTCCTCGCAATTATCTTTATGCCGTCCATAGC
>JAXHUD010000108.1:0-8359 GCA_034189815.1 Chloroflexota bacterium | reverse complement strand
CTTGAAATACCCCCGGCCTTCGCCGGCGGGGTCCAGTAATGTGCCGTCAATATCGAAGAGTAAGAGCTTTTTGGGTGCCATAGGCTCAATTTTACCGGAGATTTTAACCGGGAATGAATGGATCCAATCAGGTTCTATCTCCGCCTTGACCTTCCCCCATGTAAGGGTTAAAATAGGACACACTTGCCGAAGTGGCGGAACTGGCAGACGCGCACGACTCAAACTCGTGTGCCTTCGGGCATGTGGGTTCGATTCCCACCTTCGGCATCAAAGCTTCCTGCCCAAAGTCCACCCAACAGGGTGGGCTTTTCATGTTTAACTAACCGGTTTTGAGATGGGCTACCGTCACGCCTTCGCCCCCTTCGGTCCGCCCGCCGCCCTCAAAGCGGCTGACGTGCGGGTTACGACCCAATTCCCGTCGTACTGATTCCCGCAGGCGGCCGGTGCCCTTGCCGTGGATGATTCGTACGTAGGGCAGCCCCGCCAAATAGGCGCGCTCCAGGTAATGGTCCAGGGCGTCCAGGCCCTCATCCACGCGCAGGCCGCGCATATCAAACGCCACGCCCGGGGAATCAGTCGTTGTGGGCAGGGTAATGTTGCCGGATTTTGATTTAGCCGGGTCAGTCTTGGGTTCCGGCGCCGGTTCACCCTTGCGCACCACGTCAGATAGCCGCGCTCGGATGCGCAGCATCCCGATCTGGACTTCCACCTCCGCTTTCCCGATGGTCGTCACGACACCGTCCTGGTCAATGGACCGCAGATGCACCTTCTCACCCAGCCGCAGGGGACCGCTCAACTTGCGCACCGGCTGCTTGGGCGTTTCTCGGACGACTGGTTCTGCGACCTCTTCTTCCAGGTTTGTCACTGTCTCTTCCATCTCGTCAAGGACCTCAAGCGGCTGACGAGCCCGGGCCAGCTTTCCGCGCAGAGTTGCAATCTCCTCACGGAGCGAGGCCAGGTTCGCTTCCGCTTCCTGGCGGGCTACCTCCATCACCTCATAACGCTCATCCTCGATCTTATCCAACCGATCGGCGAGCTCATCCCGAGCGGCCTCAGCCTCTCGCCGGGCGGCGTCGACTGCCGCCCGGGCCTCCCGCGCCAGGTCACGCTGGCGGTGGATCTCATCCAGTAGGTCTTCCGAGCGCAGATCGGTTGGGTCAATTTCGGCGCGGGCCGCTTCGATGACAGCCTGCGACAGCCCCAACCGCTCGGCGATCGCCAGTGCATTGGAGCGCCCGGGCAGACCGATGGTGAGGTGATAGGTCGGGCGAAGAGTCTTAAGATTAAACTCCACGCTGGCGTTCAGCACGCCGGGGGTCGTATGGGCATAAGCCTTCAATTCCGGGTAGTGCGTGGCGATCAGGCTGGTGATGCTCCGGTCGAGCAGGTGAGTCATCACCGCCCGGGCCAGCGCCGAGCCTTCCTGCGGATCCGTGCCCGCGCCCAGCTCATCCAACAGGACCAACGAATGAGCATCAGCCTCTTTGAGGATCTCAACAATATTGGTCACATGACCTGAAAAAGTCGACAGGGATTGTTCGATGGACTGCTCGTCGCCAATATCGGCGAAGACATCTTCGAATACGGTCAGCTCCGAGCCGAATTCGGCCGGGACCTGCAGACCGGATTGCGCCATCAGCACCAGCAGACCCAGGGTCTTGAGTGTGACGGTCTTGCCGCCCGTGTTCGGCCCGGTGATCACCAGGGCATAAGTCTCCTCATCGAGGTCCAAATCAACCGGGACGACGGTCTTGGGGTCCAGCAGGGGATGACGCGCCTTGAACAGACGGATTTTACTGCCGGGGTGTTTACCTTCCTTATCTCCGGGCTTGAAAGCGCGCAGCTGCGGTTCGCTGGCGTCCAGGTCCAGGGCGTAGCGGGCGCGCATGAAGGCCAGGTCCAACACGGCCATCACTGTGACCATCATGTTGAGGGTGTCAGCAAAGGTCGCCACCTGATGGCTCAGTTCAGCCAGGATCCGGCGGATCTCGTCGCGCTCGGCCAGTTCCAGCTCACGGTAACGGTTGTTCCACTCCACCACGGCAATCGGCTCGATGAACAAGGTGGCGCCCGAAGCGGATTGGTCATGGACCACGGCTTTGATCCGGCCTTTGAACTCCGCCCGCAGCGGCAGCACGTTGCGGCCGTTGCGCTGGGTGATAATCGGTTCCTGCAGCATGCGCGCCGTGCTGGAATCGGAAATATAGCGCTGGAGCCGGGACATCATCCGCTCGTAGGTGATCTTCATTTCCCGGCGAATGTCACCCAGTTTGTCCGAAGCGGAATCCAATACATCCCCACGGTCGGAGATCGTTTTGCTGATCTGGTCCACCAACCCCAGCCCCACCGGCAGGCCGTCGGCCAGGCTGGCAAGTTCCGGTGCGTCCTCGGCTACGTTCTCGAGGATCCGGCGGATGCCCCGCGAAACAATCAGCGTATTCTTGATCGCCAGCAGGTCCTGGGGCTCCAGCACGCCATCCCGGCGCGCCAGCCCCACCATCGGGCGGATATCCCGTGCATTCTGGAAGGAGACATCGGCATCCAGGCTGAGGATGTACCGGGCCTCCCGCGTGGCCGCCTGGCGGAGGCGCGCCTCCTCGAGGTCGGCGGTTGGGCGCAGCTTCCGCGCCAGCTCTGCCGAGGCGGAAAAATCAGCATAGTCCACCAACCGGTCGATGATCTTCGGATATTCAAGGGTGACGAGCGCTTTTTCATTCATGCGACAGTTAGTTTATCATGGAATGGATGTTGGGGAGTAGTGAATGGGGGATGGCCATCAGGTATTAGCTCAGGTATCAGGTATTAGGTCTCAGGCGATTAGGAAACAGATATTCTCGAGGTGTGGGCTTTATTATGCGAGTGTATTGTACCGGATGGATGAAAAGATCTTTTCATCTCTTTTCGAGCATTAAATTATTGGATAAGAATGATATTTAGAGGTAGGTTATTATTCTCTCTTCCGGAGCGCGGACTTTAGTTCGCTTGAAATTAAATTTCAACAAAATGATCTAGTCACTAAGCTTCACCCCATATTTTCGGTCGGCATTGATATTTGAAACGAAATCCACTTACGAATCCGCCTGTTTCCCCCTCACGAAACCCGCAATGGTATACTATCATCCATGTCATTATTGAACGCACAAAACCTCGCCAAATCCTTTGGTCCCGACGACATCTTCGAAGGGATTTCCCTCTCGATCCCGCGCGGGGCGCGCATCGCCATCGTCGGTCCGAACGGCGTGGGCAAGACCACGCTGCTGCGGATCCTGATTGGCGAGGATTACGCCAACAGCGGCGCCCTGCAGCAGGCCAAGGACCTGACCATTGGTTACCTGCCCCAGGAAGCGACGCTCTCCGATGACGGGACGCTCTGGGAGACCTGCCTGCCCGCCTTTGAAGACCTGATTGCAATGCAAGCGAAATTAGAACAACTGATGGCGACCATGTCCGACCCCGACCAGGCGGAAGAAGCCGTCACGCGTTATGGCGCGCTTGAGCAGACCTTTGAACGGCTCGGCGGCTACACCTACGAGGTGCGGATTAAACAAACGCTTTCGGGCCTGGGCTTCGACGAGCAGGACTACCATCGCCCCATAGAGCAGCTCTCCGGTGGGCAGCGCACCCGCGCCCTGCTGGCCAAGCTGCTGCTGGAAAGCCCAGACCTTCTGATGCTGGACGAGCCGACCAACCATCTGGATATCCAGGCGGTGGAATGGCTGGAAGCCTTCCTGAAGGATTGGGCCGGGGCGCTGGTCGTGGTCTCACACGACCGCTACTTCCTCGACCAGGTCGCCAGCACCATCTGGGAAATGACCCCCTCGCTGGAAGTCTACCGCGGGAACTACTCCGCCTACCTGACCCAGCGGGAAGAGCGCTATGCTCGCCGGCTTGCGGAATATGAGTCCCAGACCGCTTTCATCGAAAAAGAACAGGAATTTATCCGGCGCAATATCGCCGGGCAGAACACCAACCAGGCCAAGGGCCGTCAACGTCGGCTGGCGCGCCTGTTGAAGGATGCTCGCCTGGCCCCGCCGCCGAATGAACCCCGCCGAATGCATATCAACCTGAACACCAAGGGCCGCTCCGGCGACCTGGTGCTGCGGACGCATGACCTCCAGGTTGGCTATCACGACGAAGGCCGTCCGCTGTTTGATTGCCCGGACCTGGTGCTGTTGCGCCAGGAATGCGCGGCCATCATCGGCCCCAATGGCGCAGGTAAGACCACATTCCTCAAAACCATTCTCGAACAGATCCCGCCTTATTCGGGCACGGTGCAGCTCGGCGCCAGTCTGGAAGTCGGCTATTTCGCCCAGGCCCATGAGGGGCTGAACCCCGAGCGTTCGCTGATGCAGGAAATTGGCAGTGTGGCGCCCAATTTACTGCCAGCGGAGGTACGGCACTATCTGGCCAAGTTCCTCTTCACAGGGGACGACGTTTTCCGCAAGGTGAGCACGCTCTCGGGCGGCGAGCGGGGCAGGCTGGCGCTGGCCAAACTCTCACTGAGCGACGCCAATTTACTGCTCCTGGATGAGCCGACCAATCATCTGGACCTACCCACGCAGGAGGTGCTTGAATCGGTGCTCTCAAACTTCCCCGGGACGATCTTGCTGGTCTCGCATGACCGCTATCTGATCGACTCGCTGGCGAGCCAGGTGTGGGAAGTGGAACCGCAGGGGCAAAAAATGCAGGTCTTCAAAGGATCCTATACGGCGTTCAAAGCCTGGCAGATGAAATTGCAGGAGCAGGCAGCTGCCGAGGCCGCTGCCGAGGAAGACCGCCAGCAGGCAGCCGAGCAACCAACGACCAGCGCCACACCCAGCGCACCGCGCAAAACGCTTTCCAATTATCAACGTAAACGGATCCAAGCCCGCCTGGCGGAGATCGAAAGTGAGCTTCAAAGCCTGAAGAACCAACAGGAAACAATCTCCAAAACGCTGGCCGCCCCGCCCGCCGACCAGGACGAAGTGCTGCGCCTGGGGCAGGATTATGTCGCCCTGCAGGAAAAAGTGGAAGCTCTGACGGCGGAATGGACGGAGCTTGGCGAGCAGTTGGGGGAGCAATAAGAGGGGAAGCACCGCCGATCAACCAGATCCAATGCAATTGCAGCAGCTTGACGAGTCCAAACCATCAAGGCTACAATTTCCCCAATGGGGACTGATTTGGGAATCCCATTTTTGTAAGATTTTCGCCGTATAAGGGTCATATAAATAAGGAGGACTAAAAAGTGACCGAATTTGACAAGGTATATCAGACCTATTTCAGCGATGTATTCTTATATATCCTGAAACTTTCCGGTGATGATGACCTTGCCGAAGAGATCACCAGCGAGACCTTTTTCAAGGCCATGCGCGCCATTGACAAATTTCGCGGCGATAGTGACATTCGTGTATGGTTATGCCAGATTGCAAAAAACACTTATTTTTCATACCTTAAAAAACATAACCGAGTGGAAACAATCGAGGATATTGAGGCGCTGGGCACCCCCACCTCGCTGGATCTTGAGCAAAACCTAGTTAATCAAAAAAAGGCAATGAGCATCCATTCCCATCTGCACAATTTACCGGAACCCTATAAGGAAGTGTTTATGCTGCGGGTGTTCGGAGAACTGAGTTACCGGCAGATCGGAAATCTGTTCTCCAAAACGGAAAACTGGGCTTGTGTCACTTTTTACAGAGCGAAGAACAAAATTTTGACGCAATTGGAGGAAGACAACCATGAACAATGAGTGCATGATCGTCAGAGATTTATTTCCGTTGTATATCGAAAACCTCGTCAGCGACGAGACCCGGGCCTTTGTGGACGAACATCTTGCCGGCTGTGAAGACTGCCGCAAGGTACTCGAGGAGAACCAAACGTCCCCAGAGATACCCGCTGAGGCCGGCGCCGTCCCACTGAAAAGCATCAAGAAACATTTGAGGCAGCAGAAGCTAAAGAGTGTATTGCTTGCGGTGGTACTTGTGATGACTATTCTGATCACCGGGTTCGCCTGGCTGACGGCGCCGCAGTACGTGCCGTATTCGGAGGATCTGCTGACCGTTACAGAAGATTCGGATGGGACGATCATTATTTCTTTTGATGAAAACAAAATCACCGGCTATAAACTCAGCAATTTCGTTCCTAGCGAAGATGGGACAGAGGCCCATCTTTACATCCATGCCTGGGAAATACCCTGGGATGCTCTGTTTTCAGAACGCACGCTTCAGGACGTTATTTTGCGGCGCGGTGCTGTTCAGGCAATTGGCGTGGGGGGTATGGATGATATTCCCATTGGCCAAATCTATTATTCGCCAAACAACCGTGAGAAGGCCATCCTGATCTATGGGGAAGACCCCGGATATTCGATTGTTGAATTGCCAAGAGGGGCACTGGTATATTATCTGGCAATCGCCGGTCTTGCCGTTATCTTCTGTATGATAATGCTACTGATTTTCCGTAAAAATTCAAAGGCGAAAATGTGGATAGAGCGCATAGGCTTGTTGCCCGCGGCGTATATTCTCAGCCACATCATCACGAAAGGTTTTGTGACTGTAACTTATTCCATGGAACGGGATTTCGCTTTTATCCTCCTCGTTGCGATTCTTTTTTATGCGGCCGGATTGCTTGGTATTGGCATGTATCGAAACAAAAAGGAAATAGAGACGATCATTGATGCCCAATAATTCCAGGAATGTGGGGCAATGTTACTGGCTTTGCTTCGCCCCGCCACCGGGGCCAAAGTAAATCTCGCTCTGTACCGCCCGGTATAACGTCTCACTGCGCAGGTCCGCCAGCGTGTAGCAGGGCGCGTCCATGTGGTTGGCGAGCCCTTCCGCCAGCCCCTGGTCAAAGGCTTCATGCTCCATATTGATCACCACCGACCGCACCTCTTCGCCCGCGATCTGCTCAGCGATCAGGTGCGCTTCTTTCTGGGGTGATCCTGTGCCCAACGCCACATTCCCCGCGCCATCGGTCAGCACGATCAATAACGGCAACACATCCGGATGCAGCGTCTTCTCGCGTTTGAGCACCTCATAGGCCAAGTTCAGCCCGGCGCTGAGAGGCGTCTTTCCACCCACGGGGATATCAGCCAGGGCGCGCTGGGCCAGCAACACGGAGTTGGTCGGCGGCAAAACCAGGGTGGCCCGGTCCTTCTGGAACACGATCAGACCTACCCGGTCCCGGCGCTGGTAGGCATCCGTCAACAGGGACAGGATCGCGCCCTTTGTGGCTGCCATCCGTTCGGCGACGGCCATCGACCAGGAGGCATCTACCAGGAACAGGATCAGGTTGGACGCCCGCCGCACCCGCACCTTGCGCTGGTAATCCTCCTTGCGGACGGCGAAAGCCACGTTCTCCCGCAGGTCCTCGCGGGCCTTCTGGAAAGGCGCGGCCGCGCGCAGGGTGGCATCGAAGGCCAGATCGTCCGCCTTGCCGTTGGCGGGACGCGACTGGACATACCGACCGCGTTTGCGGTCGGTCTGCGTCTGCGACCGACGGCCGCCGTGTTTACGCATCATATCATCAAGGGGGGTATCCAGCCGGCGCGGTTCAAAGGTATCGCCGGGGTCCACTTTTTTTCCACCGTCCCACCAATGGGCAGTGGCGTCCTGGAAGACGTCCTGCCGGGTCGGTTCTACGGACTCGGGTCCAGTGGGTTCGATGCTAAGCTCGAAGTGGGGGGAGACGGACTTTTTTTTTGATCGGATTCAGCGTCCGCCTGCTGCTGGGAGTCTTCCTTCGAGTCGCCTTCCGAGGCAGCGCCTTTGAGCTGCTCGATGTGTTCTTCCAACTGGGTCACGCCCATCTCCGATTGGCGGAAGGGACCGGCTTTGACCCGGTGCGGCAGCGCCAATTCGGCTGCCAGGGCAATATCGCGGGGGTTGATCGCCTTACGCCCCTCGAAAGCAGCATGCGCTCGCGCTGCCTTGAGGATTACCAGGTCGGCGCGATGGCCATCCACCTGCATCCTGGCGGTCAGGTCGGCGATCACCAGCAAGTCCCGGCTGGTGTAACGGACATGGTCCACCAGTTGGCGGGCTTTTTCAATCTGTGCGGAGAGTTCCTGCTCTTTCGGCAGCCATTGCTTGCGGAAAGCCTCAGGATCAGATTCAAAGGCGATGTTACGCTCCATGATCTGGACCCGTTGGCGCGGTTCCAGGATCCCGTGGATTTCCACGGAAAGGGCGAAGCGGTCCAAAAGCTGCGGGCGCAGGTCCCCTTCTTCGGGGTTCATCGTGCCCACCAGGATGAAGCGGGCGGGGTGCGCAAAGGAAATGCCCTCACGCTCCACGATATTCATCCCCATCGCAGCGGAGTCCAGCAGGATGTCCACCACATGGTCATCCAGCAGGTTGACCTCGTCGATATAGAGCAGGCCCCG
>JAXHUD010000107.1:0-8427 GCA_034189815.1 Chloroflexota bacterium | reverse complement strand
TTGGCAATAATCAGCAAGGCATCCTCCTCCAATAACCGTAAAACTGCATAAACCTGGCGGCAGGAAGAGCTAAGCGGCAGGTATTCGCCTCCTCGCAACGCGGGGTGCGCATTTCGCAGGTGAATCAACCGACGGTAATGGTTCAAAAGGGTGTTGGGATTCTCGTTCTGCAGGGCAAGGTTTACCTCTTCAAAGTCAGGTTCGAGGGGTTGCCAAGGGGTACCCGTCGTGAAACCGCCTCGGGCATCGTCCGTCCACTGCATCGGTCGCCGCAGGTTTTCATCTGGTTTGTTACCGGTCATCCCAATTTCTTCCCCATAATAGATAAAGGGTGTGCCGGGTCCCGTCAGATAAACCAGCGCAGCCAATTTGGCTTTTTCAACATTTCTGCCGTAGAGGGACATGACCCGTTGTTGATCATGGTTGGAGAGAAAGGCGCTAAAATTTCCATCCGGAAAATAGGTCAACACGTCCTGATAGGAGGCGACAATCCGGGCGGAGTCCGCGGCATAGACCCCATTCTTGATGTCCTCCGCCAAATCAAACATGAACAGCGAATCCATCCCCTCGCTATATTTCGCGGTCACCTGCAAGTTGGTCCAGACCTCCCCGACCGAAAAGGTCTCCGGATCGATCGCTTTATAAAAATCACGCCAATCCTCAAACCAGGCGATTGTAGATTCCGTGTCTTGCTGCACCGAGCCTTCGGCAAACAAATAGCGGGCGGCATCCACCCGAAAGCCGTCCACGCCGACTTCTTCCAGCCAGAATTTGGTGACGTCCAGCATCTCTGCGCGCACATCCGGATTATCATAATTCAGGTCGGGCATGCCGTCCCAAAAGACCCCATAATAGTACAGGTTATTGGCAGCATTTCGATGCCAGACAGTCTGAGACCAAGGACCCGGGGTCTGCGGCTTGGTGTCTGACCAGACATACCAGTCATGGAACGGTGATTCCGGATCCTGGGACGCTTGAAACCAAGGGTGCTCGGTGGAGGTGTGGTTGAGCACCAGGTCAATAATGACTTTGATGTCCCGTTTTTCTGCCTCTGCCAGGAGTTGTTTGAAATCATCCATGGTGCCATAATCCGGGTTGACCGCGGTGTAATCCGTCACATCATAGCCGTGATAGGAGGGGGATGGGTTGATCGGCATCAGCCAGAGCGCGCCCACACCCAGATCATCGTGGGTGGTTGGATCGCCGTCATTGAGATAGTCCAGCTGCTGAATGATCCCCTGAAAATCCCCGATCCCATCGCCATCGCTGTCTTTGAAGCTTCGCACAAATATCTCATAAAAGACCCGGTCCTGCCACCATGAGACAGGGTCTGGTTCCGAGGTGGGCGTGCTGGTTGGTGTGGCGGGCACCACCGTGAAGGTAGGTGCAACTGTAGCTGGCAGGCGAGGGGCGCAGGCTGCCAGGAAGATAGCAAACAGTAACAGTATCAACGCTGATTTTCTGTAGGTCTTCATGGCACACCTCCAAATGATCCCTCGCTGGATAGTAACATCCCCGACACTGGGGGCAGTGTGAGCTTTAATATACGATTCTCGACCGGACAAGCGCCACCCCGGATCAAATAATGGTAGGGCTTGTTTTGTTTCACCGGGATTGACAGCTGCACATCGCGCTCAGAGCGATTGGTAAGGAAGAAAGCCGCATCTTCATCTTTCCCCAATACCAAAATATCCCGGTGATCATCCGCTTTAACCACGTGCCAGGGCTTGCAGTAGAGGTCGGGATACTGTCCCCGCACCTCCCATAATCGCTGGAGGTAGTCAGGCAGGTCGGCTGAATCCACCTCCTCCCACGCCATCGCCCGACGGCTCTCATCAAAGCCAAGCGCGCCGGGGCTATGGATCGAACGTTCCTGAGATAGGGCGATCTCGGTCCCATAATAAATGATCGGCGGCCCGGGCAAAACCGCCAGCATCAACAGCGCCAGTTTCAACAGCCGCTGATCCCCCTTTGCCAGAAGCATAAAGCGATCCATATCATGATTGTCAATAAAGGAAGGCAGGCTGAATGATTCCGGAAAATACTCGAAGTGGCTTTCGATGAATGCTCCCAATTCAGATAGCCGTTGGGTTTGGGCGCCGAAGGTCCAGCGAAGCCTTTGACTGAGCAAAAAATCCAACGTCCCCCCCAGACCGCCGCCATAATTCCTTTGCACGTCCGCCGGTTGCGTGATTTCACCAAAGGTCCACACATCCGGTTTGACACTGGCACAGGCACGACGAAAGTCTACCCAAAAATCCATCTCCGGGCCGTGCGCGTGATCCAACCGGTACCCGTCCACGCCCAATTCCAACCAGTGTCGCGCCATCTTCAGCATATATTCCCGCGCGGGAGAGCCGTACGCCAGATTAATCTTTGGCAGATTACGGACATCATAGAAACTCTCATACTCAGGCCAATCTTTCCAAACAAACCAGTCATGAAATTCGCTATCAGAGTTTTGGCGAGCGTCCAGGAAGAAGGGGTGTTTGTTTGAACAATGATTGGCGACAAAATCCAAAATGATCCGGATGTCCAACCGATGGGCGGCATCCACGAGTACTCGAAAATCTTCCAATGTGCCCATGCGAGGATTGATTTTGGCGTAATCCGTGGTGTCGTAGCCGTGTTGTGAAGGGCTCTCGAAAATGGGAGTCAGCCAGAGCGCATTGAAGCCCATCGCTTGGAGGTAGGGGAGTTTTTCAGTGACCCCCCGCAAGGTTCCCCCAAATATCTGATTGATGTCCTGGTTCTGAGGCCAGAGCTTTCCTTCGCCCGGATCAAAGCGATCCAGGAAAATTTGATAGACGATGGCTTCCTTTGCCCACTCAGGCAAGGTGTCTGCGCCATAAAAGAGTGAATAATGGGTGGCTTTTTCAAAAGAACCGGATTGAGTCTCCGCAAAAATCAAAGCATCTGAACCCGGCAGCCGGGCGCCGATTTTGTAACGCAACATGGCACCCTCAGGCTGAGGGGGGAGCGTGAGACGCCATTCCTGCAGATACGTCCACATCACGCTATTCCAGGATAAGCCGTTTTTTTCAAAGGCGACTTCTTTTTGGGTCGCCCACTCATCCGTCGTCACCCATGCGACGACCACCTCGACCGACTGGTCAAGGGTGGTCGTTGCCGTGAGTTGAACCCGGTCATTGGGTCTGGGTATGACGGGGGTTTTCTGCCCTTGATGGTGAACTCCCCGCAACCGAGAAATCGTCCAGTGAGCGGTATACTCGGGCTGCCCGAGCTCTCCAAAGATACGATCGGGCGGGTGTTGTCCTTCAATCGTTGCCATATGCCGCTCCAATAATAATGGCAACCATCCTCAACCCAACAAAGAATAGTCTCCCCGCTTCCGCTTGAACCTTTGTTAGATGAGGATGGCGCCATTATCTAAATGTCATCAACCCTTGACAGCGCCCTGTGTCAAACCGCCGACAATCAGATCCTGCACCACCAAATAGATGATCATAATCGGTAGGGAAGCGATCAGCGCGCCAGCAGCAAACACGCCCCAATTCTGGGTATATTGACCGGATGTAAAAATCTGCAAACCGACCATCACAGTCTGCAATTCACGCTTGGTCAATAAGGTGCGGGCAATGATGAACTCCCCATAGGTGCCGATGAAACTCAGAATGCCGATCACGGTCAGAATGGGGCGCAGGAGGGGCAAAATCAGGCGGGTAAAGACCTGCCAGTCGTTGGCGCCATCCACATGGGCTGATTCGTCAATATCGCGCGGGATGGTGTCCATATAGCCCTTCATCAGCCAGATATTCATACCCATCGCGCCGCCCAGGTAGACCAAAATCAAACCGGCGTGGGTGTTCAACCCCACGGCAGCGAATACATCACCGATTTGCTTGCTGATGGTGAAAAGCGCGACGATTGCCAGCAGATTGGGGAAGCTCTGGATCAACAGGATCGCTTTGAGCAGGGTCTGGCGCCCTGCAAAACGGAAGCGGGAAAAGGCAAAAGCCGCCATCGTGGTCAGCGTGAGCGTGAGAAGGGTTGTGATGGTAGAAATCTTGATCGAATTCCACATCCAGGTAAAAAACGGAAAGATCGGGTTTGAAACAAGCTCGGTAAAATTTCCAATACCAGCATTATCCGGGATCAGTTTTTGGGTCGCCAGATTGTTCACCGGATCAATTGATGCGGAGAAAATCCAGATGATGGGGAAGATACTGAAAATGATCAGGAAGGCAGCTAGAATCCAGCGCAGCACCAACCCGATCCGGCGCTTTTTGGTTAGGGACATGGGTTTTTTTGTTTCAACTCTTGATTTAGACATTTTCACTGACCTCCTCCCACATATTGGTGAAACGGAATTGTGCCAGGGACATAACAGCGATCAGGATAAAGAGCACCACGGAGATCGCTGATGCGTAGCCATATTGCACGCCCCGACCGGAGGCAAACGCCAGATTGTAGACGTAACTGATGATGATATCCGTGTAACCGGCGGTGGTGGTGGCCGTAGGGATGGGCGGGCCGCCGTTGATGAAGACATAAATCAGATTGAAGTTATTAAAATTGAAAATAAACGATGCGATCATCAAAGGCCCCACGGAAACGAGCAGCAGCGGTAGTGTGATCCGCCAGAAACGCTGCCAGCCGTTGGCGCCATCCACCTCTGCCGCCTCATAAAGATCGGAGGGGATGGATTGCAATGCGCCGCTGGTGACCAGCATCCAATAGGGGTACCCCAGCCACATGTTCACGATCAGGATCGCCATGCGCGCCAACCCCGGCACGTTGAACCAATCCGGCGAAATGCCCAGGGCGCTCTCTAACATGCGATTGATGATCCCTAACTGGGGGTTTAACATCCCCCGCCAAATTAGGATCGTAATCAGGCTAGGGATGGTATATGGAATCAACAAAAGGGACCGCAAAAGCTTCTTCCCTTTGAAATTTGGATCGCCATAAATGATGGAGATCAGCAAGCCCACTGCAAAGGTCAGCAACAGGCTCATCGTGGCAAAGATGAAGTTCCACACAGCGATAGTGACCAGCGGTCCTCGCAAGCCGGGGCTGGTGGCAAATTCAACAAAGTTATCAAACCCGACCACTGCATTAAACCCAGGGATCAGAACAGACCCATCTCTCGATACCCAGGTACCCTCCTGTTCATAATAGGCTGTGCCTGTTTGCAAATCGGTTACCACGCCGGTTTCCGGGTCATAGTCGTAACGAGGCACGACCTCACCGGCTTCTGAGGAGGAGCGGATTTGAACGGGATTGTCCGGATTGCCAAACCGAATCTGGGTCAGGTTTTCATCCGTTGACGCCTTGATTTTATTCAGCCGCTCGTATCCCTCAATGGTCTCAGGCGCGCCCTCCGCATCCAAAGCGCCGATCCCACGCTCACCAGGAACGACCTCCCAGGTATATTCCTCCACCTCGGCATCCACTCTGCGCACGATTTGTGACTCCCCCTGCTGATCTTTGATCCACAGGAGATAATCATTATCCGCTGAGCGATAAGCCACCCATTCATATGAGGCGCCTGTTTCGGGCAAGTAGGTCTGCTTCTCCAGTTGGTCAAGGGCTTGTGCTTTGGAGATAAGATGCCCATCGCCATAGTTCGTAAAACCATTGTAGATCGTAAACAGGATGGGGAAAATGGAAAACAGCAACCAGGCCGAAAGCCCCACCGCCATCCAGCGCAGGTGCCTGGCTTTGGGAGCCAGAAACGCATAGGAAATTAGCAACATGATCAGGATGATAACGATCATCAGTGGGATATAGCCCAAGCGTGCCAACCGGAAAGCGAAATATCCCAATAAGAGATCAGCGACGATGATAATGATAGTCGTGAGGATGGTTGAGAGATTGCTAACCGTCTGCTTGGCAACAATACCCAAAGAACGGGTTTGATTTTTCATTCTCGGGCCTCATTTCTACTTACCCAAAAGAGGAGACCAGATGTTCCTGGTCTCCTCTTGGTGAGTTGTTAACGTTACTCCATTACAATTTCGAGCAAATGTGTCTCCGGGTCATAGATGAAGGTCACTTCCGACTCTTCGGTGACGCTGAATGGAATATTATCACCGCCAGAGACGCCGTCCAGACCGTAGTTGGTGTCCCAGCCACCATCATGGGCAACTTTAACTTCATAGTCGCCGGCTGGAATGGTGAAGGTGGCTGTGTATAAGCCATCATCACCCTGGGTCATTGCTGTATCCGCACAGGCTGGGTCCCAGTCACAATCGGAAACCGTGGATTGCCAGGAGCCGGGCAAGTTGACCATGCCAGCGGTATCGGAGGCAATACTTGCCAGAATGGCTTCCTCCGCAAAGGTATACGCCTCTTCTGGAGTTTTCTCACCATTCAGAATGAAAGTAAGGGCATTTCCCCAGTCAAGCCATACTTTGCCCATTTCAGGAATGGCGGGCATGGGTTGGGCATTTTCCCCCGCCGCTGCAATAGCAAGCAGATCAGGGTCTTCGACTTGTTCGAGCGCTGGCAAGTAGGCAGGAACTCGGGGGTCTTTCTCATAGAAGGCAAGCATTGTTTCTTCGGTGGCGACAAATTCTGTCAGAAAGGCCTCTGCCAGCAGGATATTCTCACTAAAGGCGTTGATCATGAAGCCCTGAACGCCCATGAAAGGCTCGCCCCCATCAGGGAAGGTGGTGATGGCATAGGGCGTTCCAGCCTCACGTAGGTTGGTCAACTCCCAGGGGCCATTCATTAGAAAAGCAACTTCTCCATTAAGGAATAGGGCTTTGGCGGTATCGACATCTGTGCTGTCCGATAGAATGCCATCGTCCGCCCATTGTTTTGCCATCTCGCCAAACCGGATCATCCCTTCACTGCCCACGCCCACATCCTGGGGGTTGTAGTCGCCGTTTTCATCCACACCAAAGATGTAGCCGCCCTGAGACGTCATCCAGGGATAGGCATCATACGTTGTGCCCGCAAGGACAATCCCGAATTGGACCTTATCCTCATCAATCAATTGTTTACTAATATCATAAACGCCTTGCCAGGTTGTGGGGGGCGTTTCCACCAGTTCTGTGTTATAGAAGAAGCCAAGATTTTCAGTGGCATAGGGCATCCCATAAAGCATGCCATCGTAGGTGAATGCGTCCAGCGCTTCCTGCGAAAAATCATCCGCCTTAGCGCCCAGATCGATCGGGGTAACCAGACCACTGGCGACCAGCGCCGCAGCCTGATCATGCGCCAGGATGATAATGTCCGGACCTTCACCGGCGGGCGCGGCAACCGAGAACTGGTCGCGAATGCCGGAGATATTTTCAACCACTAGGTCAACATCGTACTCCGCTTTGAAGTCGGCAGCCAGATCGCTCAGGACAGGCGCCCGTTGTTCATCCGCCCAAATGCGGAGGGAGGCGACAGGTTCCTCTGGCGCGGGCTCTTCGGTTTCCACCACGTCGGTGGGCTCTTCAACAACGGGGGGTTCATCAACAACTGGCGGCTCCGTGGTCGCAGCAGGACCACAGGCGCCTAAAATCATACTTGCAATCACAAAGATTGCGATCAGGATCAACTTTTTCTTCATTCGAAACTCCTTTTGATTGGTTCAGAAATTTTTAGCGCGTCCGAAATTCGTTCTGCTTTGAAGATTAATTGAAGGACTGAGCAGCGATTATTTGGGTTTCAACGTATTCTCAATGAGGTTACTGACGTCAATGTAGTTCAACAATTGATCTTCATCGAACTTTGACATTAGGCGATGGATGTATTGGTCGTAGTCCCTGGACACCTCCTTGAATAGACTGTCTCCCTTTTTGGTCAGGTAAAGATGGAAACTCCGCCGGTCGCCGGAATTGGTTTTTCGAACAACGAAACCATCTTCAAGCATTGACCCTACCACCCGCGTCGTATTACCTTTTGTGCACAACAACCGCACACTCAACTCTTTATAACTGATCCCTGGGTTTTCATGGATATGCTCAAGGATGAAGAAACGAGGGATGGTGAGGTCATACTGTGACAGAAACGCCTTTTCATAATCATCAATATGTAAAAAGATCGTCTTTAATGAAAAGTAGAGCTCCCGGGCGTCAGAAATTTTCATTTGTAATGGGGTTGTAAATTAGTTGATATGTAAACAATATATATGAAATTGTCCGAAATGTCAAGGAAAAGCGCGTTAATTCCCAGGGCAATCGCAAAGTCCAAAATGGGGATTATTTTTACTGAATTTTAATTCAAAAACGAGTCAAAAGTACTGGTAGTCTGTCAAATCTCAACCACGGGATAGAGATGATTTAATTTGATGCGTGCATCAGCGGTTGTAAAGCGCCAGTCGACTTTGGTCCCTTTTACTTTGCGATCCCTTTGCCAGGCGTCTGCTTCTCTTTCCAAAGTTTCTTTGTCAGGAATACGACGGTTCAAACATTGACGGTTCAAGGAACACAACTCAAATTCAGCCATATTGAGCCAACTCCCGTGCTT
>JAXHUD010000106.1:0-8527 GCA_034189815.1 Chloroflexota bacterium | reverse complement strand
CCAGGGCAATCGCAAAGTCGATATTTAAGAAAAAATTGAATATTCTTGCTAAAAGATGAGTCAATAGTATGAGGTATTTAGTGACGAATGATTCTCGTCAAAATGAGGAAGGTCAATAGGATTAAGTCAAAAAGGAGAAACATGGCAGACTTAATCACTCACTTTTCTAAACTAACGGACGGTCGAAGCCCACTGGGGAAGCGCCATAAACTTGTAGATATTGTCGTTATCGCTATTTGTGGAGTGATTTGTGGTGCTGACGATTGGGTTATGATTGAATACTTTGGCAATGCAAAAGAGGAATGGTTTAGAAGCTTTCTTGAGTTGCCACATGGCATCCCATCTCATGACACATTTGGCACTGTTTTTGCGCTGATTGACCCCAAGGAATTTCAGAAATGTTTTATTGACTGGATAAACGAAATTGCCGCATTGACGAGTGGACAGATCGTGGCTATTGATGGAAAGACAGTCAGAGGATCTCATAATCGGGCAAAAGGGAAAGAGGCAATTCATTTAGTAAGTGCCTGGGCCAGTCAAAACGGCGTGGTATTAGGTCAAGTCAAAGTAAATGATAAGAGCAATGAGATTACAGCCATCCCGGAATTATTAAAAATGCTTGATATTAATGGCTGTATTGTCAGTATTGATGCTATGGGAACCCAAAAAGAGATTGTTTCGAGCATTTTAGAGCAAAAAGGGGACTATTTATTGGCAGTAAAGCAGAATCAAGGAAAATTGTATGATCAAATCTAGAGCACTTATATCATTGATCTTGAGAATGAATTCAAAGATGCACCTTATGATTATGATAAAACGATCAACAAGGATCACGAACGGATAGAGACAAGAGAGTGTTGGGCAACCTCAGACCCTGAATATATTAGCTATGTTGATCCTGATAAACATTGGCAGCAGTTACGGAGCCTTGTCATTATCAAAGCGACAAGAAGGATTGAAGATAAGTCTTCATCACAAATCAGATATTTTATTTCCAGCCTTGAGGGTGATGCCAAGAAAATGTTGAGGTTTGTTCGTCAACATTGGGAGGTCGAAAACAAACTCCACTGGAGCCTGGATGTTACTTTCAGAGAAGACGATAGTCGTGTGAGAAAGGGCCACGCGCCAGAGAACCTTGCTCTGCTTCGGAAGGTGGCTCTCAATTTATTGAGACAAAACAAATCTAAGAAATGTGGTGCTAAAACCAAAAGAATGCTTTGTGCCGTTGACCCCGATTTCTTGCTGGAGGTGCTCAATTCATGAGTTTGCGATTGCCCTGCATCCAAACCCGCTCTTCAATATTTCCAAGGCAACCAGAACATTCACGGCTACATTGGATCTGGAGTCTTTCTCGCTGGATAAACAACTATATATCGTTTCATCTATCCGACAGAATACCTCTTGATAAAATGTCCCCGCCCATGAATTTGATAAATGTTCCCATAACTTTGGGGAGAGCAAGTTGTTCACACTGAAAAAGCTTTGCTGTCTGTGTCCCTCATTCTCAAGAAACATAGTCTCTCCCGGTTTGCGCGCTGTATCCTTGCCTCATTATCGTTAGTATAGTTTAATTTTTGAAACCTCGCTACTTTTGGACCCCTTTTTTCAGTAGAGCCAAAATTATTAACATAAAGAAAAAATATAATGTTGATTATTTGAATGGAATGAGATTTATTGTTGACGGACAAGAAATCACATCTAACGCAATGTTATTCAACTGGTTAAACAGCAGTAATTATCACCTTGACACATCAAAAAGGGAGGAACTTTCTAGTATTTTTTCAGCATTACCTGAACAAGCTGTTAGAGCAATCTTTATCGACATGTTAAATTCAAAAACGAGCCAGATCCTTGAAATTGGAAATTTAATTATTTTTCTTTTAGGCATCGAGAAGAAGTTACAATTCAAGATTTAATTTTTCTTATAAGATCAAATCCTCAATAATGTGACATTTCTCTTGGAATGAGATATTTAAAACTCTTAGGATTAAGATATTTTTTGTATTTGACAATGAGTGTTGTGAATAAATTCATCTCATTGCTCGCGGGGAGGCGGTAGTGGGGTGAGGATTTTTGGGTTAACTCCCTTCCACCAGCTTTGCTAATTCCTCTCTGTTCTCAACTAATTTATTAATTCCGGCGACAAGGTCGTCAATGCCTTCCCGGCCGGCGCGGAAGATGGATTCGCCCATCCAGACGGCGACGGTGTGGGCGGCGTGTTCGGCCACGGGGAAGGTCATCTGGTCGAACTGGAAATATTCGGGGAAGGCGGTGGGGACGGGGAGGCGGGAGAGGTAGGGCTGGAAGAGCTCGTATTCGCTCATCACGGGGTAGCCGGTGTCGACCGGGATGCCCTCGGCCGAGAGCGCTTCGCAAAAGACGTCATGGCCGGCGCCGAAGAATTCGGGGTCTATTTTGATCACATAGCGGTAGAGGTTGCGGCGGGTATGGCGCAAGTCGCGCTTGAGGAGATTGGTGCCGGGGACCTCGCTGAGGCATTCCTCGAGATAATCGGCCATGGCAGCGCGCTCGGCGAACTGCTCGGAGAAGCGTTCGAGGGCGACCAGGCCCAGCGCAGCGTGCAGCTCTGACCAACGGTAATTCACACCCATGGTGAATTCCTGTCCTGCGGCGTCTTTGGGGCGGCCGCAGTCGATAATGCTGGCGGCCCGTTCGGCCATGTGCGGATCCTTGCAGAGCAGGACGCCGCCCTCACCGGTGGTGAGTGATTTGAAGGATTGCAGGCTGAAGGAACCGAAATCGCCGATCCCGCCGACGCCTTGACCGCGCCAGGCCGCGCCGTGCGCGTGGGCGCAGTCTTCGATCACCAGCAGGTCGTGCTCTTGTGCGATGGCCATGATCGCGTCCATATCCGCCACCTGCGCGGCGATATGGACGACAAAAATTGCTCGAGTCTTGTCGGTGATTGCGGCTTCCACGGCGGCCGGGTCGATGCAGTAGTTATCGGGGTGGATATCGACGATCACGGGGATGGCGCCTGCAGCCATTGGGGCCGCGGCGGTGGCCTGGAAGGTGTAGGCGGGGACGATGACCTCGTCGCCCCAACCGATCCCGGCGGCGCGCAGTGCGACCTCCATGGTGATGCTGCCGTTCATCATGGGCACGGCAGTCCCGCCGCCTTGCAGCTCGGCGAAGCGTTCGGCGAAGGCGGTCGTATTCGGGCCGGGGAAGGGCGCCCCGCCCCAGCGTCCTGAGCGGATGGTGGCGGTGATGGCTTCGATGTCCCGGTCGTCCCAGACGGGCCAGGCGGGGTAGGGTTCCGTGCGGATGGGGGCGCCCCCCAGAGCGGCAAGTTGTGACATGCGGTCTCCTTGGACGGGGCAAACCGGGGTTCAGGTGAGGGAATCGCCGGTTTGCGAGGTGAGGGTTTCTGCGGTTGATTTTATCAGGGTTGGGCGGATTTGTCCTGGGTCAAACCCGGCCGCTTCGGCCGCCAGCAGGACCGCGCCCACCACAGGCGGGACGGTCAGGCGGGTGAGGGTCGCGCCGGGGGCGAAGGATTGGACGGTCTCGCGCAGGGGCGCGATATAAGCCTCGCCGGCCTTGAAGAGGCTGCCGATCAGGACCACGTCGAAGGTCTCGTTTTGGATGCTCAACTGGCGGATGACGGCGTTGGTGCTTTCGCCCAGCTCTCGCGCGTTCCAGACGATCACATCCCGGGCAACCGGGTCGCCTTCGGTGGCCAGCCGGAAGATCTCTTTGGCGAGAATTGGCGGTGGAAGCAGTTGGTGCATGGCCCAGGTCTCGATCAGGTTCGCTTCCGTATCAACTTCGGCATAGTCCATGAACATCCGGGTCAGGCGGGTTTTGGGGCCGCGCTGGCTCCAGGCGTAGCTGACGGCGATCATCGCCCGCCAGACCAGTTCGCCCGCGCCGCCGTATTCGCCGAAGCGGACGCTGTTGCCCGTGATCCGCCCGATGCGGCCGTCGGGTGCGCGGCCCCGGACGTTATTGCCCGTTCCGGCGTCCACCGCCACACCCCAGCCCGCCGATGCGCCGGCCAGCAGGCCGATGGTGACATCGTTGACATAGGCATAGGGCGCATCCACACCCAGGGATTCAATCCCGGCTTCCATGACCGGCTCTTCCGAGGGCCAATCGTACCCGGCGATGCCGAAGCCCAGGCCCATCAATTGATTTTGTTCGAGACCGGTATCCGCCAGCGCGAGGTCGGTTACTTTCTGCAAGGCCTCCGTGTATCCTCCTAGGCCCAGCACTTCATAGCTGCCGCAGCCGATCTCGGCGAACCCGGCCGCCTTGCCCGACAGACTGGCGAGCAAGGCGTGGGTCTTGCTGTTGCCGACGTCAATGCCGAGCAGGTAGGCGCGGTCTTTTGGGTGCGGGGTCATATGTGCCTCCGGGCGGGTTTATTTGAAAAAGGCGGGCAGGTAGGCCTTGTGGGTCTCGAGCAGGTCCTCCAGCACGGCCGTGATTTGATCGGCCGGGGGACCCAAGGGATGCGCGAGCAGGGCCTGGTAGGCGGAGTCTCGGTCTCCGGTGATGGCGGCCTGGGCGGTGAGGATCTCATAGGCCTTGACCTGCGCCAGCAGCCCGCTGCAGACGGGTGGCAGCGGCTTGGTTGGGAGGGGTGTGAGGCCGTTCGCATCCACCCGACAGGGCATCTCCAGCACCCAATCGGGATCCCAGCCGGGGACCGCGCCCTGGTGCCGGATGTTGACGATATGCTCTTCGCCCAGATCGTTGTAGTGGGCGTTAAGCAGTTGGGTGGCGACGGTGGAGTAGTAGGCCCCGCCGCGTTTCATCAGGTCCTCGGGCGGTTCGGTTCGGTCCTTTTCGGCGTATTGCGCCAGCAGGTCCGCTTCGATCTCTAAGACTTCTTCCGCGCGGGAGGGGGGCCAGGCCTGCTGTTCGGCCAGGACCTCGGCGGTGTAATAATAGTAGCGGAGATAGTAGTTGGGGAGCATGCCCAGGGTGCGCAGGGTGGTTGGGTCGAACTGGATCTCGTCAGAAGTCTCGGCTTCGGCGATGATCCCGGCCATGATCTCGGGCCAGTAGTCGCGCCTATCCACCTCGAAGCCGTAGAACCAACTGAGGTGGTTGAGGCCCAGACCTTTCAGCCGGGCCGCAGTGGGGTCCAGCGGTGAACCGGTTTGTTTCTCGAGGGCTTCCAGGAAGTGCATCTTGGTCGTGAGGGGGACATTACAGACGCCGACCGCCGATATATTGGGCGCATAGCGGAAGAGCGCTTCTGTGACCAGGCCGGCTGGGTTGGCGAAGTTAACCAGCAGGGCGTTTGGAGTTAGAGCTTCGATATCGCGGGCGATATCCAGCATGACCGGGATCGTGCGGAGGGCTTTAGCCATCCCGCCCACGCCTGTGGTCTCCTGGCCGATCAGGCCGTGGCGGCGACCCAGGTATTCATCCTCGCGGCGGGCCTGCATCTGGCCGACCCGCAGTTGGGTGATGACGTAGGACGCGCCTTCGACGGCCGCGCGCTGATCGGTGGTGAGAACGACCTTGAAGCTCGCACCGACGGCCTCCGCCATGCGTTCGGCGAAGCCGCCCACGACCTCGAGCCGCTCGGCGTCGATGTCCATCAACCAGAGTTCATCCAGGGGAAATTCGTTTTGGCGTTCGATAAATCCATTCAGCAGTTCGGGGGTGTAGGTTGAGCCGCCCCCGATCACGGTTACTTTTAGCATGGTATCCCTCGCTTTGATATTTGCGGCCATGCTAATCGACCGCAAGGACGATAAATTAATTTTCTCTTGTTAATTATATATGCCTTGACCTTAAGAACCAAGATAGATTACAGTAGCTATGTGTTGTTTTGTGCTATTTCTCGTGAAACAAATGTAATTGGTTATACCTGATACGGGCTCTCTGGCAGTATCCCGAAGGATAAATTATTGGTAATGGATGGATTAATGAAACAGAGGTTGAACGTAATTGTACATGTTTTGATTACTATTAATAGGCCATTAGGTTTGGAATGCAAAATTTAGTACAATGATTATCACCCTTTCTATCAGTAATTTACAGAAGGAGCGCACATGTTCAAACGGATTACCGTAATCGTTCTGGATGGGGTCGGGATTGGGGCCGCACCGGACGCGGCGGTGTATGGCGATGAGGGCAGTAACTCGATTGCCAATACCGCCCGGGTTTTAGGCGGGATCAGCCTGCCCAACATGGGCGCGATCGGCCTGGGAAACATCACGCCGATCGAAGGTGTGCCGCCCACGGCGACACCGCAGGGTGGCTATGGCAAGATGCAGCCGATGTCCGCGGGCAAGGATACCATCTCAGGCCATTGGGAGATGATGGGCATTTACCTGCCGGACCCCTTCCCGACCTATCCGGACGGCTTCCCGCCGGAGGTGATGGACCCTTTTGAGGCGCGGATCGGTCGGGGTACCCTGGCGAACCGGCCCGCATCCGGCACCGAGATTATCAAAGAATTGGGCGAAGAACACGTGCGGACGGGCAAACCGATCGTTTACACTTCGGCTGACAGCGTTTTTCAGATCGCGGCGCATGAGGATGTGATCCCCGTGCCGGAGCTTTATGAGATCAGTGAAACCGCGCGGGAGATTCTGACCGGCAAGCACGGGGTGGGGCGGGTGATTGCCCGGCCGTTCGTCGGCGACTCGGCGGCGACCTTCACCCGGACGGACCACCGGCGGGACTTTGCCCGCACACCCGAATCCGACACGGTGTTGGACAAGCTCTACAAAGCCGGCCTGGACGTCTGGTCGGTGGGGAAGATCGACGATATCTTCGTGCACCGGGGGATCAACCGCAAGAACCACACGCTTAGCAACGCCGAGAGTCTCAAGGTCACCCTGGATTTGCTCGGTGAGCCTTTCCACGGCTTGCTGTTTGTGAACCTGATCGAATTTGACATGATCTACGGACACCGCAACGACCCGCAGGGTTATTACGGTGCGTTGAAGCGCTTTGATGATTCGATCCCGGCCATGCGCGAGCGGATGGATGTGGAGGACCTGGTGATCGTGTCGGCGGATCACGGTGTGGACCCGACCACCGCGAGCACGGACCACAGCCGGGAGTTCGTCCCACTGCTAGCCTTTGGGCCCGCTGTCCCTGGGGTGGATTTGGGAACCCGCTCGACCTTCGCCGACGTGGGCGCGACGATCGCGGCGAATTTTGACGTAGCACCGCCGATGATCGGGACCAGCTTCCTGAACGAGCTGGGGCAGTCCTGAGGCGGGCGATGCGCGTATGCTGTTTTGACTGCGGAACGGTAACGGACTTCAGGCCGGAAGCCTGGTGCTGCGAGTGCGGCGGCGCCTGGGAGCCGGTCCTGCCGGCGCGGTTTGACCCGGCCCTGATCCGCACGGCGGACCACAGCCTCTGGCGCTACGGCCCCATGCTGGGACTGGACCTGGAGAGGCCAGCGCGGCGGATGGGCGTGGGTTGGACGCCGCTGGTCCCCGTCCGGTTGGGAGAGCGGGATATGCAGCTGAAGTTGGCCTTCCTCTCGCCTTCGGGGTCCTTCAAAGATCGGGGCGTGAATGCGATGGTTAACCAGCTGAGTACGATGGGGGTGACGACGGTGGTGGAGGATTCGTCGGGGAACGCGGGCGCGTCCCTGGCTGCGCACGCGGCGCGGTTTGGCCTCGAAGCGGAGATCTACGTCCCGGCGTATGCCTCGCCCGCCAAGCAGGCGCAGATCGCGGTTTACGGCGCGCAGCTGAAGTCGATTACGGGGCCGCGCGAGGCCGCCGCCCGGGCAGCACAGGCGGCTGTAGGTCCCGGGCGGGCGTATGCCTCGCATGCGTATAATCCCGCGTATCTGGCAGGGCAGGTCAGCGCAGCCTATGAGATTTGGGAGCAGTTGGGCCGGCGCGCGCCGGATTGGATCATCCTGCCGGTGGCGCAGGGCGGGTTGTTTTTGGGGCTGGCGTTTGGGTTTCGGCTGTTACGGGAATCCGGTCTGGTGGCGAAGCGCCCGCGGCTGGTGGCCGTGCAGCCGGAGCGGATCGCGCCTATCGCCGCGGCTTGGGAAACCGGGCTGGACCGGATCCCGGCCGTTGAGCAGACGGGGCCGACCCTGGCTGAGGGCGTGGCGGTCCCGCGCCCGGTACGGGATAAACGGATTCTGGAGGCGCTGCGTGAGACGGAGGGCCGCGCCCTGACTGTCTCGGAAGGAGCCATCGCTGCGGCGCAGGACCAGCTGGCCCGGGCCGGGTATTACGTGGAACCAACCAGCGCGCTGGCGTTGGCGGGGTTCCTGGCGCTGCGGGAGGAGATTGATGAGGCGGTGACTGTCGTGCTGCCGCTGACGGGGACCGGGCTGAAGGGTGAGCCGACGATAAAATAACAATTGCATGAGAGGCAGGACAATCATTGTGTTAGACACTATTAGTGCGATGCGCTATGATTATGGAAGATGATTAAATCATTTGCCGATTCTGATACGGAACGTCTTTTTTATCACGAGTAACCGCGCAAGCTGCCCTGGAAATCTGGCGCAGAGCCACTCGAAAATTAACGATTTTGAACGCGGTGGTGATGAGGG
>JAXHUD010000105.1:0-8729 GCA_034189815.1 Chloroflexota bacterium | reverse complement strand
CCTGGCCCGCAGAATAAAATCCCCCGTTCTTCAGCGTTCTTCAGGCCAAAGGTGGTTGTCAGCCCGGTCTCGTAGGCTACCAGAGACCCAGATGAACGCTCGCCGATCTCTCCTGCATGCGCCAGGTAGCCATGAAAGAGCGTATGGATGACGCCATCGCCGCGCGTGGCAGACAGGAAGTGAGATCGAAAGCCCAGCAAACCGCGGGTTGGCACCAGGAATTCCAACCGTACAGTCCCTGCAGTGGTGTTAACCATATTCTTCATGACGCCACGCCGTGTCCCCAACATTTCAACAACCACGCCCACCGTATCGGGGCTGGTCTCGATATACACATCTTCGAAAGGCTCCAAGGTTTTGCCCTCGTCATCCTGCTTTAGGATCACATCCGGCCTCGACACCTGAAATTCATACCCTTCCCTGCGTAAGGTTTCAATCAGAATAGCCAGATGCAGCTCTCCCCTGCCTGAGACCCGGAAGGTGTCCGGGCTATCGCCTTCGGCTACTTTCAGGGCGACGTTAGTCCGCAGTTCATCGAGGAGACGCTGGCGTAATTTCCGAGAGGTGCCCCATTTGCCCTCACGCCCGGAAAAAGGCGACGTGTTGACTCCAAAAGTCATATGCACGGTGGGTTCCTCAACCTGGATCGGCGGCAAAGGTTGAGGGTGCTCCGGATCGGTCAGCGTTTCACCAATGGCAATCCCTTCCAACCCGGCCAGGACGACGATATCCCCCGCCTGAGCGGAGTCAACCTCGACTTGGGCCAGCCCTTCGTGGATGTTCAAATAAGGAACACGTTCAGGCAATATCTCACCATCCACGCGGATGCGGGCCAACGGCATGCCGACTCGCATCTGACCGGCGTGGATGCGGCCAATCGCCGTCACGCCGCGGTATTGATCGTAACCCAGGTTGGTGACCAACATCTTCAGAGGCGCATCGAGATCCACTTTTGGACAGGGGATTTGCGTTAGGATGGCATCAAAGAGCGGCTGCAGGTCAGGTCCCAAATCCGGGCTTTGACCTGCCTGCGCGCTGACGGCATTGGTGTAAATCACCGGAAAATAAGCCTGCTCCTCGCTGGCGCCCAATTCGATGAATAAATCAAAGGTTTGGTTGAGCACTCGCTCCGGATCGGCCCCTTTGCGATCCACTTTATTGATAACGACGATGGCGCGATGATTCATTTCAAGGGCTTTCTTGAGCACGAAACGGGTCTGCGGCATGGGGCCTTCAGCGGCATCCACCAGGAGCAGCACGCCATCCACCATGTTCATGACCCGTTCCACTTCGCCGCCAAAATCTGCATGTCCGGGGGTATCGACGATGTTGATTTTAACTTTTTGCTCCGTATCCTGATCCCAAATTTCGATAGCGGTGTTCTTGGCCAAAATGGTGATGCCGCGTTCGCGTTCCAAATCATTTGAGTCCATCACGCGTTCGGCCACGTTTTGATTCGCACGGAATACATGGGCCTGTCTGAGCAAGCCATCCACCAGCGTGGTTTTGCCGTGGTCAACATGCGCGATGATGGCGATATTTCGTAGATCCGTTCGTTCTGTAAGCATAAATCCATAAGTCCCGATTCATGAGAAGATAGGTTGGTTCCATAAAAAACATCGGCCAATCAGGCCGACGTTATCCTGCAAGGATATAATCCTATCCGATTGGATCGATTTTGGATAGAGGCAAGTTATGATTTATTAGGGATTTGGGAGAAATCTGAATGAAGCGGAAGGTTGATTACCTTGTGTGTTGATTATGGCGGCATTTTTAATCGCTGTTATTTTTACAACCATCTCTTCCGCCATTTTAGGCAAATTCGAACCGCCCCGCGCTCATACAGAAGCATTCTTATTCGTTTTTATCCTACGGCACATAGGGCGGCAGGGTCATCACCAGGCAAGTACCATCGTCCGCACAATCGACCTCGACTAAAAACACCGATTCGGAAGGCATCTCTTCTTCCGTTGCACCGCAGCAAGGCCCGCGAACGAACAAGCTCCCATCCGGGTTGGCAAACTCAACCTCGAAGAGAAAGTCACGCTCGTCCGTCGTCGTGATCGATACGATATCCCGAACTTTCAAGCACATCAAGCCATTAAACTCACAGGCCATTTGAAAGAGTCCAGCGAAATCTCCGGGATCCATATCCGGGTTCCAGCCTTGGAGTATCTCGTACGATCCGCCGTAAAGTGAGATTGCATCTTCATAATCTCCCTCATTGAGCAGACCATAGAATTTCTTCAGAGTCTCCTCAGCATTCGCCCCGAGCGTTGGCGGTTGGCTTGTTGAGGTTTCCTCAACAGCAGTCGCAGCTGGATTCTGCGTTTGTAGGTTCCCGGTCATGCCACATCCGCTGCATAAAATGATGATAACGAGCAATGAGATTACAATCCTTGGTTTCACGAGAGCCTCCCGTCTCGACCACAAAAAAGTCCTGGGTGATTAAGGTTTAGACGTCTTTTAAACAAAAAGTGTTCCAATAGATAAAATCAGAAGCATTGAGATCTTTCGATGAATCGCAAACGCAAAATGGAAAGTAAGTACAACCGCGATTAAATAATCAATGCAAGAGATTCAGCTTACCGGTTAGGCTTCCTCATTTGTACGCTTCAATTTCTCATCCCACCTCTTCCAGAACCGGTCTCCGGTGATCCAGGCGTAGACAATCGAGCCAATAATGGCAGCAATGAAAGCATACTGATACAATTCCCAATTGTCATAGCCGCGAATCCCTGGCCCCAGCAGCAGAATAACAATAAAAACGACGTCCCCGATTTTAACCCTTCGTTCCTTTTTAGGTCCTGATTGATCCTCCACAACCCACCGCCTCAACATTCCAATGACATCTTCATTATAACAAAGATGGGGCACAGGATCATATCATCTTTGATATGGCGCTTCCACCATGGCTGTCAACGCTTCAAACAAGCAGCACATCGATATGCTCACGCAACTCAGCGACGCATTCGTCTGAGGCTTCCTTACCAGTGATCAACAGGTCCGCCTGTTCCAAGGCAAAGATTGAACTGGTGGATACCCGGCCCAGCTTGCTGTGGTCCGTGACGGCGATGACCTTCTGGGCTGCCCTGGCCATGGCGCGCTTATTATCCGCGTTATACAGGTCCGGCACAGTAAAGCCGGCCCTGGTATCAACGCCTTCCACCGCCAGGAACAGGATGTCCGCCCGAACCGTTTCCATAAAGGCACTGGTCTGCGGCCCAATGGTGTAATTCAGACCGCTGCGAAGCATGCCCCCTGCGACAAACACTTCAATCTCAGGATACTTCATGGCCTCCGAAACCACATTCAAGGCATTGGATATGATCGCCGTGGGCAAGGTCTTCAAATTGCGGATGATCTGGTCGGTGGTCGTGCCCGAATCCAGGATAATCGTATCTTCGCTCTTGATGATCTCGGCGGCCGCCCTGCCAATCCGCCGCTTTTCTTCCCCATATTGAGGCGATTTGGCCTGGAATGACATTTCAAAGAAGGTCGGCTCCGACGAGACAGCCCCGCCATAAGTGCGCTGGATGAAACCCTGGCTTTCCAGTTCGTCCAGGTCGCGGCGGATGGTCATTTCCGAAACGCTGAATTCCTCGCTGAGATCGGCGATGCTGACGAAGCCGGTTTCAACCAGGAAATCCTTGATCAAATTCTGGCGCTGGATCGGCAGCAGATCTTTTTTTGTTTTCTTCTGTGTCATCCTGCTTGTGGCGGTTGATCGCATCGAGTCCTCCAGTTATAAAGTCATGTCACCGGCAGATTGATCGTCGTATTTCTGCAGTTGGATTTCTGATTTTAATTTAATGACATCCCCTTGCCTGCAGTCCGCGGTACCCAGGGTGAGCAGCACCGCTGTGGCAGCGGCGAAACCCAGCCGCAGGCCTTCCTCCAAGGGAAGCCCTGCCGCAAAGGATTGGGCCACCCCTGCCAATATCGCGTCGCCCGCTCCTGCGGCACTTCGCAGTTCCACTTTCAGCGGAGCTATGAATAATGGTTCGCGATTCGTGACAATCAGGGCGCCTTTTTCTCCCAATGTCGCCAGGACAATGCACTGATATCGATCTCTGATCTGGCAGGCTGCCTCAGAGACATCTCGCAGGGTTTTGAGCGGCTTCCCGGCCAGGCTCATAAGCTCCGCCAGGTTAGGCTTGATGAGCGTCGGCCGGCCTGCGAGCCCGGCTTGCAAACCCGGTCCACTCGCATCAAAAATCACAGGGATATCCCGTTCACGCGCCTGCCTCACCATCTTTGTATAAATGGATGCGGGCACATTGGCCGGCAAGCTGCCGCCAATAATCAAGCAGGTGCACTGGTCCAGCGCCTCATAATAAGTACGCAGAAATGCTGCCAAATGATCGCCGGTGACTGCCAGCCCCCGGCCAATGAGAGTCGTTTGTCCCTCACCACGACCGCTGACCACGACCGTATTCAGGCGAGTCTCTCCTTCCACCCAGGTAAACCGAGTTTGCACACCCTTTTGGTGCAAAAGCCTTTCCATTTCTTTCCCATTATGCCCTGCGGCCAACCCCAATGCCAGGTTCGCAATCCCGAGTTCCCCCAACACCCAGGAAGCATCGATCGCTTTCCCGCCCATGCCAACGGCGCTTTCCGTGCTGCGAATTGTTTTCCCCCATTTGAAGTCAGGAACGAGTAAGGTATGGTCAATACCAGTATTCAAGGTGACAGTGACGATCATTTGTTTTCCTGATGACGTTTGATGGTGATGATTTTTTGTGATATTTTGTTAATTTTATAACAAATTCATCTTGACATCAAGTTTCTCAATCTCTATAATGATAAGCAATTAACATTATATATCATCAATGAACACAACTAAGGATTTTATGTCTGAAACAGCTCTGATTGAAGAAACCCGTCAAAAGATCGCCGAATTCGGTGGGATGATGTTTGATCGCTTTCTGACAGACACGGCCGGCGGCAATATCAGCGCCCGTGTTGGGAACCTGATCTGCATTACGAGCGCGGGTTGCGGCAGCAAACATCGCTGGCATATCACCCCTGAACAGGTGCTGGTAACGGACCTGGAGGGCAACCTGGTGAAAGGAGAAGGCAAGATCTCTCGCGAGGCAAAAGCCCACTACGCGCTGCTGAATGAATTCTCGGAAGGTACGGCGGTTGTGCATTGTCACGCTCGGAACGTCCTGGTTTTTGCTGCCGCCGGGCTGCCTCTGGATCCGGTGATTGAAGCGACGCTGAAATTCGGCCGGACCCCCATTGTTGACTATGCCCCGGCCCACTCCAATGAATTAGCGGAATGGGTCATGGCATCCATGCGGGGCCGAGAAGCCATCATCACCAAGCAAGCCGCCCTGACCATCGTCCCCTGGCATGGTTTGTTTTCATTTGGCAAAACCCTGGATGCAGCCTTTGATGCAGCGGAACGCATGGAGGTGAACGCCTTCGTGACCTTACAGAGCAAATTGCTGAATGTTGACCTGGACGCCCAACGCGAGAAACTCGTACGTGCTCGAGAGCGATTCATCACTTAACACCCCCTGCCTTCGTTGGCCCGAAAGATAACAACGCGTTCTTTTGAAAATAAACAGTTCACTAAACCCGGTTAGTTCAATCGCCCTCATATTCGCGCCGTTTTCGCACCAACGCCGCTACACCCCAAGCCAGCATGCCAGCCAAGCCGCTGACCACACAAAACCGAATCATCCCGCGCGGCGTCATTCCGATCCGCAGCGGATTCCCCGCCGCAAACGGCCAAAACAGGTCCATATCAGGGTAGATTAGCCCGTCAATCAGGACGTGGCTAAAAGTCCCTAACCAGGCACTGAACAGGACCATCCCCCAGCTCAGTTTCACCGGCGGGTGTTTCGTTCGCAAGGAGCGGACCCAATCTACAAGGTATTTCCCGCTTACGGCTGCAACAGCGCCCAGTGAGGCCGCTCCGATCAGCGTATGCGTGATTCCGTGCCTCCGCCCATGGCCGGTCAGGATCACGATCAGCGGCTGAAGGTCCATTACGACCTGCGCCCCGGCGAAAACGAACAAACTGAACTTTTTCGGCATTACTGCCTTGACGGCAATTCCGGGTCCGACGTGATATGGTGTGAAAGGCATAGAAATCCTTTATATTGTCGAATATCCTCACAGAACAAATCTTCCTGATTATAAATGAGTCACCGCAAAAAGCAAAATAAAGTATCCACTATCGGTGTCTATATACGAAATTTATCTTCTTGTTGAAAACCCAATCATAGGTGGAATTATTCTTGCAATGATAGGCTAAACCACACCAGCATATTGGAGAGCAAGGTATGCACCCATTTCGCAAGAATGTAGCCCTCGCGGTTGATGGCGGCGGGATTCGCGGACTGATCGTCACGCAGGCCCTAACCGTCCTGGAAGACGCACTCGGCCGGCCGGCGCACGACATTTTCCGCCTGGCCGTCGGCACTTCCACCGGGTCGATCATCTCGGCCGGGATCGGCGCAGGGCTGACCGCTCGGCAGATGACCCGTCTCTACCAGGAATTGGGCGCATCCATCTTCCCCGCCTCGCTGCGGAAATGGGCCTTCCCCCTCTCCCGCTACCGCTACTCTGCGGAGCCGCTCGCCGCAGCACTTGAGAAGCATTTCGGCAGCATGAGAATGGCCGAATTCTGGAACGTCCCCACCCCCACCGATGTGGTAATCACAACCTACGACCTGGCGGAGAACCGCACCCGCTTCGTCAAGCCCTGGAAACCCGGCTATCGGGATTGGACCGTCACCAAAGTCGTGCGCGCCTCCTGCACCGTGCCGACCTATTTCCCCGCGGTTGAAAACCGCTTCATCGATGGCGGCGTCGGCTCCTACGGCAACCCCTGTTACGTCGCTGCTTATGAAGCCCGGGAGTGTCTCAATTGGGACCCCGCCGAGACCACCCTGATCAGCATCGGCACCGGGCGGGTACCACACACCTTCCATACCGAAAAGGTCCCCCGCCTTTGGGCCTGGGATTGGATCGGACTGACCCTGAACGCTTTCCAGCAATCGGCTTACGACCAACAGGTCCAACTGGTGCGCACACACTTCCCCAGGCTGGATTTCCGCCGTTTCCAAATCGACCTGAGTGAGAACATAGCGATGGATGACGTGGGCAAAATGGACCAGCTCCTCGCCTTTGGATCACGCCTGGGCCGGATGATCGTCAACGACCAGGCGGATAAAACCCTCCGATTTTCTCCCGATATGCGCTGAAGAATTCCAGATTAAAAAGTCAACGGCGGACACAATCCCCCTTTACCGAGCAGGTTGAGCACAAGTTCGCGCCCAATCCCATTGCCGCCACCGGTGACAATATACACTTTTTTATTAATCTTCAAATCCCCGCTTCGGCCCATCCATTCTGGATTAATGATACCCGTTTGAACCGGTTACCTTGCTGGCTGTATAAGCGCCACAGCGGATTTCACTCAACCTGACGGCGCATGGGACATCCGCTATCCTCCATCAAGCCTTCACAACTCCTCCATATTTACTTCACAGCCGACTCCTATACTTAGACCGTAATAACAACAATAAACAGATCCGCCAACGCGGATTTAGCTGACAAAAAGGAGTCATAATGAAAAACAAACGAAATCAATTCGCCATTTTCCTCGGCCTGCTCGTGCTTGCCACTTTCACCCTCGCGTCTTGTGCAACAGCCACGGCCGCCCCCGAGGCGAACAGCGTTGAGACAACCGCCGACGATGCCCTTATTGCCGCCGCCCCTGCAGCAGCAGAGGCAGAAGAAATGTCTACTGAGGTTGAAAGCGAACCGGAAATGGAAGAGGTCGTGGAAGCACCAACGGCCCCTTTCGCCGCTTATTCGGATGAATTGACCGAAGCTGAAGTCAACGGTCTCTTGTTCATGCGTGAAGAGGAAAAACTGGCCCACGACGTTTACCTGACGCTCTACGAAGCCTGGGGGCTCCCCCTGTTCCAGAACATCGCCGGCAGCGAACAATCGCACGGAGAAGCTGTACTACACCTGCTGGAGGTCTACGGCATTGACGATCCCGCTGAGGGCAATGCCCTGGGTGAATTCGCCAACCCCGATCTGCAAGCGCTCTATGATGACCTGGTCGCCTGGGGCCGCGACTCCCTGGCCGACGCCCTCAAGGTGGGCGGGGCGATCGAAGAGATCGACATCCTCGACCTGCAGGATAACCTGATGAAATTGGACAACGCTGCTATCGAGCAAGTCTATCAGAACCTGCTCAAAGGCTCAGAGAATCACCTGCGGGCTTTCACCCAGACACTGGCCCGCCAAACCGGTGAGACCTACGCCCCGCAATATATGAGCCCCGACGCCTACGACGACATCATCAGCGCCAGCGCGCAGGGCGGCGCCGGGATGGGCCAGGGCGCCCGCGGCGGGGGAAGACGGCCGTAGAAACCTTCCTTAATTATTATAATCTGAATCACCTACAACATTTGTATGGCTATCCTATTCGAACAAGCAGGATTAAACATTTGTATCGCTTAATTCCGACAACCGCCCAACTAAATAGTTGAGCGGTTATTAATTCGAGCGGATAGGATGCTATTCGTACCTGATAATACCCAAGGACCACGCCTCGCCTCCAGGCTTAACCTAAAATCACCCCGCTCTCGCGAGGTGATTTCTTTAGGCGGAGAGGGTGGGATTCGAACCCACGGTACCTTGCGGTACACACGCACTCCAAGCGCGCGCATTAGGCCGGACTATGCTACCTCTCCATC
>JAXHUD010000104.1:0-8912 GCA_034189815.1 Chloroflexota bacterium | reverse complement strand
AACCGGCTCGCCCCGCCCCTTCGCGATCACCTGTGCGGTGGCCTCGGCGAGGGTGCGCGCCCAGGTGGGGCTGCTGATCTGGTCATCCACGATCCGCAGGGTCTCCTGCTCCCGCGCCCATTTCAACACCTTCGTGACAAAACACGGCCGCCTGAGGGAATAGACCCAGCTGGTGCGGAAGATCAGGTAAGCGCCATCTACCGCCTGCACCGTCCGTTCGCCGGCGAGCTTGGTCTCGCCATAGACGTTGATGGGGTTCGGTTCATCTTCTTCAGTATAAGGCGCCCCCTTGGCGCCGTCAAAGACGTAATCCGTGGAATAATGGATCAGCGCCGCGTCCAGGCGCTTCGCCTCTTCTGCCAGAATGCCAGGTCCGGTGCCGTTGATGGCCATAGCCAGTTCGGGTTCGCTCTCCGCCTTATCGACGTCCGTATAGGCGGTGGCGTTGATGATCAGGCCTGGCTTGACCGCTCGCACAGTCTTCCGAATATTATCCGGGTCGGCCATGTCAATCTCCGGATAATCCAGTGCGACCAGTTCACCCAGGGTCAACAACGAGCGGTGAAGCTCCCAACCGACCTGCCCGGTATTGCCCAATAAGAGAATTTTGTTCATAGTTTTAGTTCTACCATCAATCCAGAAAGATTATAAACCACAAAGGACACTAAGAAACACAAGGGTAAACCATTAAACCTTCGTACCCTTTGTGGTTTATTAAATCCTTGCGCCATCGTTTCAAATTCCGCCTTCTTCTGATAAGTGCGACAAATATTGCCCGTATCGATTACCATTAAAAGTTGCAGCTAACTGTTTCAATTGAGTTTGATCGATGAAACTCATCCGATAGGCGATCTCTTCAGGGCAGGAAATCATCATCCCTTGCCGATCTTCCACCGCCTGCACGAAATTTGAGGCCTGCAGCAATGACTCGTGCATGCCGGCATCCAACCAGGCGACTCCCCGGCCCAACGCTTCCACACGAAGTTCGCCATTCTGCATATAGACCTTATTGAGGTCGGTGATCTCGATTTCGCCCCGGTCCGAAGGTTTCAGGCTCTTGGCAAACTCTACAACACGGCTATCATAAAAATATATTCCAGGGACAGCATAACTTGTCTTCGGTTTTTCAGGCTTTTCCTCAATGCTGAGGACTTTTCCGGTCTCATCGAATTCAACCACACCATACCGTTCCGGGTACTGCACACGGTAGGCAAAGATTACCGCCCCATGCTCCACCTTGGCCGCGTTTTGCAGCGTGCTTGGTAAGCCGTGACCATAAAAGATATTATCGCCAAGGATTAATGCCACGGGTGATTCATCGACAAACGACTCTCCCACAATAAAAGCGTCGGCTAACCCGCGCGGTTTCTCCTGGATGGCATAAGAGAAGGTCATCCCCCATTGGGAGCCATCTAGTAATAAACGTCGATACTGTTGGTTGTCTTCAGGGGTGGTAATGATCAAGACCTCACGAATCCTTGCCAGCATCAGCATAGAGAGCGGGTAATAGATCATGGGTTTGTCATATACAGGCAGGAGCTGCTTGCTCACGCCCAAAGTCAGGGGGTAAAGCCGCGTACCCTTTCCACCTGCCAGAATAATACCTTTCATACTTTATCTCCGTTGATAATTGAGTTCCATCCAGTTATTAAAGTCTTTTTCCTTGATGATGGCCTCCAGCCAGTCGGTGTTTTCCAGATACCATTTTACCGTGTCCTGCAGCCCCTTTCCCAAATTATGCTTGGGGCTCCAGCCTAATTCAGCGTTGATCTTTTCAATATTCATGGCATACCGGCGGTCGTGGCCGGGCCGATCTTTTGCATAAGTGATCAATTGCTCGTGGGGGACATTCGGGCCGGATTCTATCTCTTCATCCAACGTGCGGCAAATCGTTTTCACAATTTCGATATTGGGCGGTTGGTTCCCTCCCCCGATATTATAACTCTCACCCACGACGCCTTTGTTGATAATGGTCCAAATCGCCTCACAATGGTCTTCCACATAGAGCCAATCCCGGATCTGCATCCCGTCCCCATAGATGGGCAAGGGTTTACCCGTGAGGGCGTTCAAGATGACAACCGGGATAAGCTTCTCGGGGAACTGATATGGACCGTAGTTATTTGAACAATTCGAGATCGTGATCGGCAGATCGAAAGAATTGAAATAGGTGCGCACGAGATGATCGCTGCTCGCTTTTGACGCGGCATAGGGCGAGTTTGGCGCGTAGGGCGTAAGCTCATGGAAAGCTGGATCATCCAGCGCCAGGGTACCGAAGACTTCATCGGTCGAAACGTGATGGAAGAGCACCTTATTCCCATCAATCAAGCCCTCCTGCAGCCAGACCGTCCGGGCAGCTTCCAGCAATGAGAACGTGCCGACAATGTTCGTCTGGATAAACGCGGATGGGCCAAGGAGCGAACGGTCCACATGAGATTCCGCAGCAAGATTGACAATCGTGTCTATTCGATAATCCCGCAATAGTCCTTCGACGAGGGCCTGGTCACGGATATCACCCTGTACAAAATGATGGTTTTTCGGGATAGGCAGGTTATTAAGATTGTTCAGGCTCCCGGCATAAGTCAGCAAATCCAGATTGACGATTTGAGTCTCCGGTGAAACTTTTTGTAAATATCGAACGAAATTAGAGCCAATGAAACCCGCGCCCCCTGTGACTAAAACGGTATGTGTCATTCAAAAACCTCTGCTTCTTCAATGGATAAGCCAGCCCTGTCCTTTTCGGACACGATGGGTGCTTCGCCTTCCGGAATAGGCCAAACGATCGCTAGTGTGGGATCATTCCAGCGGATGCAGCGTTCGCTTGTCGGGTCATAATAATCGGTCGCCTTATAAAGGACATCGGCCCGCTCAGAAAGGACAAAAAAACCATGCCCAAACCCCGGTGGGACCCAAAATTCCCGTTTGTTCTCCTCAGAAAGCAAGGCGCTAACCCATCCGCCGAAAAAGGGAGAACTTCTGCGTAAATCGACGGCAACATCAAAGATCTCACCAATCACCGCTCTAACCAGTTTACCCTGTGTATGGGATAGTTGGTAATGCAATCCTCGCAGTGCTGACCTGACGGAACTTGAGTGGTTATCCTGCACGAACTCACACGTAATTCCGGCTTGAAAGAATTTCTCCTTTTGGTACGTTTCCAAAAAGAAACCCCGCTGGTCTGTAAAGACTTTGGGTTCAATCAGAAGAACATCGGGGATGGTCATTTTTGTAATAATCATCAGCAGTCCGCTAATAGTCTGGTCAACGGTTATTATAACAGAGCAAAATACGATTAATTTCGGCTGGCTATTTCCCGCTTGTTCCTGTATATGTCAACAAAATAGTCCTAACCGGCCATTGCTTCGGCGTAGGCATCACAAACCACTTCAGCCGGACCAATCTCCTGGATCTCACCATGATCCAGCCACAATGCCCTCTTACACATATCGCGGACCTGATCGATCGAGTGAGAGACCATTAAGACCGTCGCACCACTATCGCGAAAATTGGTCATGCGCTCAAAAGACTTTTGTCTAAAAGCGACATCGCCAACGGATAATACTTCATCTAAGATGAGAATATCCGGTTGCCAGGCGGTCGCAACTGCAAACCCTAAGCGCGCTTGCATTCCAGAAGAATATGTCCTAAGCGGCGCTTCAATGAAGTCTCCTATCCCTGCAAACGAGATAATTTCATCCAATTTGTCATCCACCTCACTGCGGGAGTGCCCTAAAAGTGTCGCATTGAGATAAATGTTTTCTCGACCGGTTAACTCAGGATGGAAACCCGCGCCGAGCTGTAAGAGCGGACTGATATTCCCTTTAATCCAAACTCGGCCCTCTACGGGGATAAGCACCCTGGATACCACTTTGAGTAAGGTTGATTTACCTGCGCCGTTGCGTCCCAGAATCCCAAAGATCTCACCTTGCTTTACATCCAAATTGATGTCTTTCAGCGCCCAAAAGGCTCTGTGCTTTATCTTACCTTGAACAAGCCGAATCACATATTCTTTAAAAGTGGTTATGGATTCACTCGGAATGCGATACTGTACCGATACATCGTTTAGAACGATCGCACTATCCTGTTGAGGCTCGTAAATCATTGTGTCAGACATGGTAAGCAAATGAGTCAGCCCTTCTGCAAAAGAATAACCAGCCAATAATCAACATACCAAAGGAAACCAAGGCTGTCGCGCCCCATGTTTGGAAGTGCGGCACAAAGCCATCCACAATGAGAATGCGGAAAAGGTTGACAATATAATAGAAGGGATTCACATAAAGAAGAACCCCATTCAATACCTCTCTGTAAAAATCGAGAGGCATGATGATCGGTGTAAGATACATCCAGGCCGTAAGAAGCACAGGATATAAATCAGCGACATCCGGAAAATATGCTGCCAATGAAGATATAAACAAGGCAACGCCTAGCGAAAATGCCAACAAAAAAAGCATCGCAACTGGCAAAAGCAATGCAGATGGGCGCAGCGGAACCTTTGAAATGATGAGGATGACACCAAGGGGAACTAATGAAAGTATAAAATTAACCATGCTTGCAAGAACGGTTGAAACAATAAAAGCCGTTCGCGGGAGGTAGATTTGTTTAAATAAACTACTGCCCCACACCATGGAGTTCATCG
Organism: Chloroflexota bacterium; assembly: GCA_034189815.1. GTDB lineage: Bacteria > Chloroflexota > Anaerolineae > Anaerolineales > Anaerolineaceae > Brevifilum. The sequence continues at coordinate 4,279 of JAXHUD010000104.1, read as the reverse complement.
CAGAACTAGTGGATTGGGAAAAAGTGGTCCAACAGATCAATCCCGATAACACATAGGCTGCATACGACTCAGGCCGGTTAAATACCTTAGAAAATACAACAACCATGATCAACATTGTCCCCAAGGGATTAAGCATCGTCCAGGCGACGCCCAGGACGGACCGTTTATACCGTGCAACGATATCCCGCCTGACCAATTGAAATATCAGATCACGATATTTAAAAAGCGCCAGAAGCTCTTCGATAGCAGGATGTTTTCGTTTTTGACTATCGTAAATCATTTTTCCTGTTTTCAACCCTCAGAGGTCATTAGTAGTAAAAAAGCAAAACCAAGGTTACCTTAATTGGTGCAGGGTGTCAAACAATTTAAGCACACTCCAAATTATAGCCTAATCCTGCGCCGTAACCATCCCTTCTCAAATATTGTATAATTCATAAGTTACGTTACGTCAAACTTCAACCGCATCAGGAGTCTTTATGCAAGAAAAACCCAAAGGCGCGGATATCCGGCAGGATTTTATTGATTTCTTCGTCGAACACGGCCACACCTTCGTCCCCTCATCCTCCCTTGTCCCCGGCGGCGATTCAACGCTGCTATTCACCAATGCCGGCATGGTCCAGTTCAAGGACGTCTTCCTCGGCACCGACCAGCGGCCCTACACGCGCGCGGTCAACTCGCAGAAATGCCTGCGCGTGTCCGGCAAGCACAACGACCTGGATGAGGTGGGACGCGACAACACCCACCACACCTTCTTTGAGATGCTGGGAAACTGGTCCTTCGGCGATTACTATAAAAAGGAAGCTATCTCCTGGGCCTGGCAGCTGCTGACCGAGGTCTGGCAACTGCCGAAAGACCGGCTCTGGGCCACCTATTTCAAAGATGAGCTCAATGAAATCCCAGAAGACACCGAAGCCGCCGAAATCTGGCGCCGCCAGCCCGGGTTCGACCCGGACCATCTGCTGCCCTTCGGCCGCAAAGAGAACTTCTGGGAAATGGCCGACACCGGCCCCTGCGGTCCTGACTCCGAGATCCATTACGACCGCGGCCCCGCCTATTGCAATAAAGCCGATGTCCCCGGGCATGTTTGCCAGGTGAACGGCGACTGTGAACGCTTCCTGGAGATCTGGAACAACGTTTTCATCCAGTACAACCGCCTTTCCCCCACCGAGCTGGTGACCCTTGAAAAGAAACACGTCGACACGGGGATGGGCTTTGAGCGGATCGTCTCGATCCTGCAGGATACGCCATCCAACTACAAGACCGACCTTTTCATGCCCCTGATCGAACGCGTGCAGGAACTGACCGGCCAAAGCGATGCGGAACGCGAAGCCAACCTGACCCCCTACCGCGTGATCGCCGACCACGCCCGCGCCACCACCTTCCTGATCGCCGACGGCGTCGTGCCGGGCAATATCGGGCGCAACTATGTCTGCCGGATGCTCGTGCGCCGCGCGGCCCGCTTCGGCATGAAACTGGACCTGAACAAGCCGTTCATGGCCCAGGTCGCCCAGGTGGTGATCGACGAATACGGCGATTTTTATCCCGAACTCAAGCGCAACGCCTCCGCCATCCTCGACAACCTCACCCGCGAAGAAATTCAATTTCACAAGACGCTGGAACAAAGCGAAAAACGGCTTGAAGAAATCATGCAGAACCTTAAAGAAAACGGCCAATCAGAGATCAGCGGCGAGGTCGCCTTTGATCTCTACGCGACATCCGGCAGCCCTTTGGAGATTACCAAAGACATCGCAGCGGAAAATGGCTTCACCGTCAGCACCGAAGGTTTCTATGAAGCGATGGAGGCCCATCGCCTGGCATCCGGCGCCGGCAAGGACTTCGGCGAACTGGGCGGTGGGGATGTTGAGGTCTTCACCGAACTGATGAACCGCCTGCAAAAAAGCGGCAAGCTCACCGCCGATGGGGTGACCTACAATCCCTATGACGCAATCGAGGACCCTGCGGAACTGTTAGCCCTGATCCGCGATGGACAACCTGTTGATGAAGCATCTGAAGGCGACGAATTGGACGTCTTGCTGCCCAGAACCTGGTTCTACGTGGAAGCGGGCGGTCAGGTCTCCGACACCGGGCAAATCGTGAGCGCCAACGGCAAAGATTGGACCATCGAAGTGACCGGCATGCGCAAGCCCGCCGCCGGCATTATCGTCCACCAGGGGAAGGTCACGCAAGGCCAGCCCCGGGTCGGTGACCTGGCGCTGGTCGAGGTTGACGAAACCCGCCGCCGTCAGGTCATGCGCAACCATACGGCCACCCACCTGCTCCATGCCGCCCTGCACCAAGTGCTGGGCTCGCATGCCCAGCAGGCCGGCTCGCTGGTCGCGCCGGACCGGCTGCGCTTTGACTTCAACCACCCCCAGCCGATGACCCGCGAGGAGATCCTTGAAGTTGAGGCCATCGTCAACCGGGAGATCCTGGCCAATCATCACCTCAACATCAAAGAGAAATCCCTCCAGGAAGCGATTGATGAAGGCGCAATGGCGCTCTTTGGCGAGAAATACGGCGCGGTCGTTCGCACGATCACGATCGGCGATGCGGATGAAGATAAAGTCTCCTACGAACTCTGCGGCGGCACGCATGTGGATGAAACCGGCGATATCGGGCTTTTCCTGATCACCTATGAGGGCAGCATCGCGGCCGGCGTCCGCCGGATAGAAGCCGTCACCGGCTGGCGCGCCTACCAGCTCGCTCGCGAACGGATGAACATCCTGGATGAGACGGACCAATTCCTGGGCACTGCCCCCAATGAAACCCTGCAGAAAGTCAAATCCCTTTCCGAAGCCCTTTCGGCGGCGGAAAAGGAAGTGGAAAAACTCCGCACGCAATTGGTCGCGAGTGCTTTCGACGAGCAGCTCAATGACACGGAAGAGATCAACGGCGTTCCCGTGCTCAAAGCCATCCTGCCTGATGCGGATATGGATGCACTGCGGGAAATGGCCGACAAATTCCGTCAGAAATACCAGAGCGGTGTTGCCGTGCTGGCCTCGGACCTGGGCGGCAAACCACTGCTGATCGCAGCCGTCACCGAAGACCTGGTCGGCCGGGGACTGCACGCCGGCAAACTGGTCGGGCAGATCGCCAAGGTCGTCGGCGGCGGCGGCGGCGGACGCCCCACCCTCGCCCAGGCCGGCGGCAAGGACACCACAAAGCTCTCCGAAGCTCTGGACCAGGTGGCCGCCTATATCCGGGAAAATCTAAAGTAGTTTCCAATCGCGACTAAAATAAAGGTGAGCCATAACAAACGCTCACCTTTAACTTTCATCAACTCAAAACTGCAAAGTAGCCATGAGCAAAGTCACACCGCTTCGCCAGCAATATCTCGACATCAAAAAGCAGCACCCGGATGCGATCGTCTTCTTCCGCCTGGGTGACTTCTACGAGACCTTTGATGAAGATGCCAAAATCGCTTCCCGGGAACTGGACATCGTCCTGACCTCGCGCCCCGTCTCCAAAGGGGTCCGAGTCCCGATGGCCGGGATCCCCCACCACGCCGCGGAGAATTATCTCTCCCGCCTGATTGAAAAGGGCTACCATGTGGCGATCTGCGAGCAGGTGGGCGATGAACCCGAGAACGGCCTGGTGCCGCGTGAGGTCGTGCGCGTGGTTACGCCGGGCACGGTGGTCGAGCCGGGTCTGCTTCAGCAGCACCAAAACAACTACCTTGCAGCGGCTTTCATCCAGGAGAATCGGGCGGGCGTGGCCTATGTGGATATCTCCACCGGCGAGTTCGCCGTCACCGAGCTGAGCGGTAAGGACCTGCCCAACCAGGTGCGCTCGGAACTCTTTCGCCTGCAGCCTTCCGAAGTCCTCTGGCCGGATTCACTGCCGGAGCCGGATGGCCTGCCGGGTTTCCTTTCCGCCTATGAAAGCTGGCACTTCGAACTGGGCCGCTGCACCGAGAACCTCAAGTCGCATTTCGGCGTCGCCACCCTCGACGGCTTCGGCCTGCGGGGCAAATCTGCTGCGATCCGGGCGGCCGGGGCGATCCTGGCCTACCTGGAAGACACCCAGCGCCAATCCCTAAAATTATTAACCGACCTAAGCAGCTATAGCCTGGATGAGTTCATGGTGCTGGATGCTGAGACCCGGCGCAACCTGGAACTTACTGAGACAATGCGGACGGGCAAGGTCCAGGGCTCGCTGCTGGGTATTTTGGATCTGACCCTTACGCCGATGGGTGGACGGATGATCCACCAATGGGTCAGCAAGCCTCTGCTGAATGTCGGCCAGATTGAGACCCGTCTGGACGCAGTGGACGTCCTCC
>JAXHUD010000103.1:0-8946 GCA_034189815.1 Chloroflexota bacterium | reverse complement strand
GGGTTGAAGAGGACTTCTTCTACTATAACCCGGGCGACGAGGCCGACCACACCTGTTTGTTCTTTTATTGGTGCGAGGCGCTTTCCACGTCCCTAGTGAGCGATGCGGATGTCTTCGATGAAGAATCCGAAGTGCCCTGCTGTTTACCGCTGGCGGACCTCGAGCCAGAGGATTTTCAGATCATCATGCGCGAGGCCTTAAAATTAATGCGGGAATCCCAGCAAGCCTAGCCGGGCTTGCGTGCCGTAAAATAGGCCCGAGACGACGTATGTTGGACGCTGGTGCGCTTACTCAGGCTGCCATACATCCCCACGATCTCAAACCCTACCGCATTAAGCAGGAATTGAATATCCGCAATCGGGTACCCGCGTTCCTGGTGGACTTCTTCAAAGCGCTCCCACAACTCCCCCTTTTTCTGGAAGACCGTCACGATCATGCTGGCCACCAGGTTCTCGTAATCGAATTCCTGCCGGTGCAGCTCCAGGAAGTCATCCGTTTCATTCTGGATATAGGTCTCCTGGCGCATCCAGTCCACCGCCAGGCCGTAAACCGTATTCATGTCAAAAAGGTAATAACCGCCGGGACGCAGCGCATGGAAAGCCCCATCAAAGGCATTACGCAAGTCCTGTACCGTTAGCATATAGTTAAGGCTGTCAAAGAAACAGGTGACGAGATCAAACTCGCCTGCGAAAGGCAATGAGCGCATATCGTCCACCATGAACCGCACATCCGTCGCGCCCGCCTCGGCGCGTGCCCGGGCCAGCTCGATCATTTGCTCGGATTGATCAATACCCGTCACATTGAACCCCTGCCCTGCCATCGCCACCGCCAGCGATCCCTCCCCGCAAGCGACATCCAGATGATCACCCGGCCGGATACCCATTTCCTCAAAATAATCCGGCAAGACCGTTTCCACCAGACCCTGGGAAAACCGGAGATAGGGGCCCCGCTGATAAATGGCCGCGAATTGGTCATATAAAGGCATTAGGTTGCTCCTTGGGTCACATTTTCTTCCATTATAACGCCCCGGCACATAACCTGCATCCCTTTCCCTGATCAAAATAACACGATTGGAGCCTAATGGAACTTTTCCCGAGACAATGCCGTCCTCCCAATTAATAATAAACCCTGTCAACCTAATTCAGGACGACACACTCATACCTAATACCTGATCCCCCTTATTAATGGCCTTTTATTCTTGCACCTCCTCCCACTATAATAGTCACATGTCTCTCACCCTGCGACGTTGGTTCCCCCTGGTCCTGGCAGTGCTGCTCGTGGCAGCGCAGCTGCCTGCGCGGGTTTTGGCACAGGACATTCCTGACGAAGCCTACGTTTGCTGCGTCTACGGTTATCCTCAAACGTATACCCTCTCCTGTGAGGCTCGCGCCGCGGCCGATTGGGCCGCCTTTTTCGGATACAATGTAACGGAATATGAGCTGATGTCCAGCTTTCCCGCTTCGGATAATCCCGAAGCGGGGTTTGTCGGCTACTGGAACGGGACCTGGGGGAATATCCCGCCTTTTTCCTACGGCATCCATCCCCCACCGGTTGCGCAAACTCTGCGGGGTTTCGGCGTCCCTGCCAAAGCCTATATGAACCTTGATTGGGACGACCTCCGCCGGGAAATCGCCGCCGGTCGGCCAGCCATTGTCTGGGTAATCGCGCAGATGTGGCCCGGGACACCGGTCGAATATGAGACGGAAGACGGCGGAACCACGACCGTTGCCCACTTCGAACACGCGATGATCCTGACTGGCTACAATCCAACCAGCATTCAGGTAACGGACCCGCTGGATGGCGCCACCAAGTATTTCTATCTGGAGTCCTTCCTGGATTCCTGGGCCGTGCTTGGCAACCGCGCCGTCCTGGCCGGCGATCCAGAGCCGACCCCCACTCCCACTGCCACACCAACCCCAACCCCGTCGCCCACACCGATGGGACAAATCACGGTCCAGCAGGGCGATACCCTTTTGGGCATCGCAGCGGAAGCCGGCCTGCCCTGGGAAACGCTCGCGGCGCTCAATGACCTGCACTATCCCTACTTCATCTATCCGGGGGATGTCCTGCGGTTATATTAGGACAGCCGTTATCATCTCTGTTATGCAACAAATGTAGGCCACGTGCCGCGGCAAGCGCACGTGCCAGATCTTCTTTCAAAGATGAAGGCGACCTATCCACCTCTTGAAAAAGTCTTGTCAATTAGAAATCGCTTATACGATGGTGTTACAGAAACAAAATAAAACCATAGACTCCCGGGATTTTTAAAAACCCCGGGAGTCTTTAACGTCGGTCTGATTACTTTTGTAATTCGACTGAAATGCTTTATCCGATCAATTCCTCGCGTTCGAATTTCTCATCCAGCTTCGCAAGCGCATAAGATACCGCGCCGCCGACGAGGAACAGCCCGGCACAAACCGCAATCGTCCAGCCGCTGACGCCAGCGGGGATGATGGCGATGGTCGAACCAACCACGATGCCCAGGATGATATGATACATGACCGCATAGAACTTCTTGAACAGCCAGGAGACCATTTTCGCCAGCAGCAAAACACATAACAAACCACCCAGCGCCAGCGGGATGATCACACCAAGGTCCAGGCTGCTGATCCCGGAGGCCATCGGTTGGTAAAGTCCCAGGTAAATCAGGAAGTTGGACGGGCTCATCCCGGGGACCACGACGCCCAGGCCGATCAGCGCGCCGCTCAACACCCAGTTGAAAAAGCTGGGCTGCAGTTGCATATCGTTGATATTTTCCATGCCGCGCATAAAGAAGACCGTCCCCACGGACAGCAGGACAAGAACCACCCAGTGCCACCATTTACGGCCCTGCTTGCCAGCGGTCTTGAACAGCGAGGGAAAGGTCCCTGCGATGAAACCGATGAACAGCCAGGTGAATTGGGCTGGGAAGTGCTCGAAGGCATAATCCACCACGGCTGAGAAGGCGATCACACCGACCACGCCGCCGATCCCAACCGGCAGGAAGAACAGGAAATTCCTGACGAATTTCTCCCGCAAATGCGCCAGGAAGCGCATCAGGGGTTCATAGATGCCAAAAACCACAGCCAGCACGCCGCCGGAAAGGCCGGGGGTGATGAAGCCAATCCCCACCAACACGCCTTTGACCACGCGCATGATCCAATCCAAAACCGGACTCATTTGTTTTTTATTTTCTCCAGTTGCCATATTTCTCTCAAATCCTTTTATAATTTTAACCCTCATCGGCTGTCTTTTGGACTTTGTTATCCAACTCAAAATGCCATCGGCACAAAAATGAAGGCTGTTTGATTCCCGGGTTCTATTTAACCATAATTTTCTATTTAATCCAACTTCCATCAGCGTTTGGGTCAGTGTATTAAAAATTTCAGACGAGCCTCAGAACAACCTTTCGGCCCACCCCATGATCCAATCCCCCGCAAAGGCAAACATCATCATCTTGAGGATCTTACCGATTACGCAATAGACCAGGAATTTCCATACCGGCATTTTCAGGATCCCCGCGACCATACCGGCCAGGTCAAACAGCGGGTTGGGAATGAAAGCCAACACCAGGATCGTGATATCACCATACTTCTCCATCCAACGGGTCACCCGCTGGTAACGGGCGCTGTTTTCCACTACAGCCTGGCCACTGAACCCCGCCAGATAGCCGGAAAGTTCACCGATGGCAGCTCCGGCCCCTGCTAGGATTGAAACCCAAAACGGATTAAACACCGCGCCCATTGCCGAGGTGAAGACCACCCCCGGCACGGGGACCAGGATCGTGGCGTTGGCCAGGATGGAAAACAAAAAGATCCCCGGATAGCCATAAGCCTGCAGAGCCTGGACTCGGTCGCGATTGATGACCAACACGATGGTCAACGCAATCACGGCCAACAGGATCAGAATGCGAAGGATATTGGATGTCTTTTTTGACGGTTCTTTTTCGGATGGGTCGATCTCACCGGATTCAATTTCATCAGACAGCGGGGGTGTTTCCTCGATTATCAAGGGGTAATTCTCCATTTAATAAGGCTTGAAGTCGGGCGATGACCATATCCAACGCAACCGCGTTCAAGCCGCCTTCCGGTACGATGATATCGGCATAGCGTTTGGAGGATTCAACGAATTCCAGGTGCATCGGCCGGACCGTATCCAGATATTGGTCAATCACGGACTGTACCGTGCGGCCGCGTTCTTCGATATCTCGTTTCAAACGCCGGATGAAACGCAGATCCGGATCGGTGTCCACATAAATCTTAACATCGAACATCTCGCGCAGCTCTTTTTCGGCGAAGATCAGGATACCTTCCACCATGATCACAGGTCGGACTTCAACATGCACCGTTTCCGCCTTTCGGCTGTGCGTGGTGAAGTCATAGACCGGCATTTCAATTTCCCCCCCTGCTTCCAATTGCTTCAAATGTTCAACCAATAATTCGGTCTCAAGCGAGCGGGGATGATCGTAGTTCTGGCGTGCCCGTTCTTCCAACGGTAAGTATTGCTGATCGCGGTAATACGCGTCGTGCGGCAGGTAGGCGATCCGGTCCCGGCCCACGCTGTCAAGGATCAACTCGGCCAGCGTCGTCTTGCCCGAACCAGTGCCGCCTGCGATACCGACCACCATTGTTTTTGACAGGGTGTTTGGATTAGTCATGGGGGAATTATAACTGTTGATTCAGGTATAATCCTTAAAATTACAAATTCACCGGAGGAACCTATGTCGCCAGCTAAAGTTATTGATGGCAAAGCCATTGCAGAGTCCATTCGCGAGGACGTTAAAAAGAGTGTTCAGGAACGGATCGATCAGGGATTGCCCGTCCCCGGCCTGGCAACGGTGATCATCGGCGATAACCCCGCCTCGAAGGTCTACGTGCGGATGAAGCACCGGGCCTGCCAGGAAGCGGGCATTCTGTCCATCGGACACGAATTGCCGGCGACAGCCTCGCAGGAAGAAGCGGAAGATCTCGTCCGTAAGCTCAACGACGACCCCAAGGTCCACGGCATTCTGGTCCAGCTTCCCCTGCCCGCGGGGCTGGATGAGGAACGGGTGCTCAACACTATCAGCCTGAATAAGGACGTGGACGGGTTCCACCCGATCAACATCGGCCGCCTGGCCCAAAAGGGCCGCGAACCGCTCTTTATCCCTGCCACACCGGCCGGTGTGATGGTTTTACTTGAGAAAAACGGTACCAACCTCGATGGCGCTCGAGCCGTGGTCCTGGGTCGCTCCAATATCGTAGGGATGCCCGTCAGCCTCCTGCTGCTGCGGGCCAACGCCACCGTCACGATCTGCCATTCGCATACACAGGATATCCCCAAGCGTGTGAAGGAAGCGGACGTGGTGATCGCTGCCATCGGCAAGCCCGAGTACGTGCGCGGCGAGTGGATCAAACCCGGCGCGACGGTGATTGACGTGGGCACCAACCGCGTGGAAGACCCCTCCACCAAGCGCGGCTACCGCCTGGTCGGCGATGTCGCCTTTGATGAAGCCGTTGAGGTCGCGGGCGCGATCACACCCTCTCCCGGCGGCGTCGGCCCGATGACGATCGCCATGCTGCTGCGCAACACCCTGCGCGCCGCCCGCCTGGCGGATAAGGAATAATCAACTGAGGAAATTTGATTCTAAAAACATACACTCCCGGGATTATGAAAATCCCGGGAGTTTTAAATTTCGATATATCAAGACTCGTAATCGTTCTGTCTCCCTAGTATTCCATCACAATCGTCACCGGCCCATCATTGACCAGGTCCACCTCCATATGTGCGCCGAAGACGCCCATCCGGGTCGGCAGGCCGCGGTCCGCCAAAAAACTCGCGAAGGCGTCAACCAGCGGTTCGGCCAGTTCCGGCCGGGCAGCGCCGATGAACGATGGCCGCCGGCCTTTGCGGGTGTCGGCATAGAGCGTGAACTGCGAGACCACAATCGCCTCTGCGGACACATCCAGCGCGGAGAGGTTCATCTTCTCATTCTCATCTTCAAAGATCCGCAGCGTTGCGATCTTATCCGCCATCTGCTCGGCCAGGTCCATGGTGTCTTCCGGGGCGATCCCCAACAGAATTACCAAGCCTTTGCCAATCTCAGCCACCTTTTCACCATCAACCGTGACGGACCCTTCACTCACCCGCTGGATTACCGCTCGCATATCAATTCCTGTCTTTTCTAGTTTATCGATATATCACTCTCCCAAATTATAGCATTCCAGCCACCTGAGACTGTCACGCCTGTCGTCTTATTCCCCGTCCAGATACGCTATAATCTACATATGTTATCATCGCTCAAGAACACGGAACTGGTCTGGGTAGACCAGCCTCAAAAACTAGCTGCCGTCGCGAAAGAACTCTCGCAAACCGACATCCTGGCTGTGGATACCGAATCCAACAGCCTCTACGCCTATCAGGAACAGGTCTGTCTGATCCAGTTTTCCACGCGTGAAAAGGACTACCTGATCGACGCTCTGGTCCTACCTGATCTCTCCTCGCTCGGTCCGCTCTTCAGCTCCGAGGAGATCCTCAAGGTGTTCCATGCGGCCGAATATGACCTGATCTGCCTTTTCCGCGATTACGGTTTCCGCTTCAATTTCCTCTTTGACACCATGATTGCAGCCCGGACGCTGGGCTACCAAAAAGTCGGTTATGGCTCCCTCCTGGAGAAATTCTTCGACGTCAAAATGAACAAGAAATATCAGCGGGCTAATTGGGGCAAACGCCCCCTTAAGCCGGAAATGATGGAATATGCCCGGCTGGACAGCCACTACCTGATTCCGCTGCAGGAACATCTGCGCGCGGAACTGGAGGAATCGGGCCGCTGGCCCCTGGCGCTGGAAGATTTCCGCCGTGCGACCCGGAATATCGAAAACACAACCGGATCCTCTGAAGACGACTTCTGGAAGCTGCGCGGCGCAAGGGACCTCAGCCCTGAAAAGGCCGCCGTGCTCAAGTCGCTTTACTTTTTCCGTGAGGATCAGGCTAAAGCGCAGGGTCGGCCGCCCTTCAAAATCCTCAGTAACCAGGCCCTGGTGGAAATCGCCCAGACCTGCCCCAACCACAAGGAGGAGCTTTTCCTCCTGCCCTCATTGAGTGACCGACTGGCGAGCCGCTACGGTAAAAAACTGATGCAGGCCGTGCGCATCGGGAAGCAGGCTAAACCCGAACGCCCGCCCCATCACAAACGGCCTAAGAACGCCGTCCTCCAGCGCATTGACAAACTGCGGGAATGGCGTAAAGTCACCGGCCGGGAATTGGGCGTCCCCTCGGATGTCGTGCTGCCGCGGGATGTCCTCAACCGGATCGCCTGGGCGGACCCGGCCAACAAGCAAGACCTGCAAAAAGCCATGCACGATGTCCCCTATCGTTTCGACCGGTTTGGCGATCAGATCAGTCAGACCATTGGTATTGGAGATTCCTCCTGATGAAATTAACCATTTACGGCGCAGCGCAGACCGTCACCGGGTCAAAATACCTGCTGGAAGTAGGCGGTAAACGGCTGCTGTTGGAATGCGGCCTGTTCCAGGGCAAGCGTTCCAAGACATATGAATACAATCTTAATTTTGACTTTGAACCCTCGGCGTTGGACGCGGTGATTCTCTCCCACGCCCATATTGACCACAGCGGCAACCTACCCAACCTGGTCAAAAAGGGCTACAACGGTCCGATCTATGCCACTGACGCCACCCGGGACCTGGCCGATATCATGTTGAAGGACTCCGGGCACATCCACGAATATGATGTTAAATTTGTGAACAAGAGGCGCGCCCGCAAAGGCCAACCCCCTGTCGAGCCGCTCTATACCCAGCAGGACGCCGCGCGAACAATCCCCCTTTTCGAGCAAATCCCCTACGAACAGCCTTTCAGCCCGATCCCGGGCGTCCGGGCTCAGTTCGTGGACGCGGGTCACATCCTGGGGTCAGCCGCGGTGATTCTGGACCTGGAGGAGGACGGCAAGCAGCACCGCTTGTGGTTTTCAGGCGATATTGGTCGGCTGGATAAACCTATCCTGCGGGATCCCGTCTTGCCCACGGGCAAGAATGTGGATACCCTGCTGATGGAATGTACCTACGGCGACCGCCCCCACGATAACACCGTGGATGCCTATGCCGAACTGGAGAACGTCGTGCGCCGGACCGTGCAGCGCGGTGGCAAGCTCATCATCCCCGCGTTTTCCGTCGGCCGCACGCAGACCCTGGTCTACTTCCTCAACCAGATGATGTCCAAGGGTTCTGTGCCCAGGGTGCCGGTATTTGTGGACAGCCCCCTGGCCGTCTCTGCCTCCGAGATCTACCGGCGACACCCGGAGTGTTACGATGCCGAAACCTGGGCCTTCATCTCCGAGCACCGCCATCCAGCCCTGGATTTCGATCAACTGACCTATACGCATTCGGTGGAAGAGTCGAAAGCCCTCAACTATCGCAACGACCCCATTATCATCATCAGCGCGTCCGGCATGGTGGAAGCCGGGCGGATTTTGCACCATGTGAAGAACAACATTGGCGACGAACGCAACACGATCTTGATCGTCTCCTGGCAAGCGCCACATACCCTCGGCCGCCGACTGGCAGACCGCGAGCCTGAAGTGCGCATCTTCGGTGAGACCTATGTCCGTAAGGCGCAGATCGAGACCATCAATGGCCTCTCCGCCCACGCCGGGCAGCGCCAGCTGGTGGAATATGCCAGCGCCGTCGCGGGCCAGGCCGAACGCATCATCCTGATCCACGGCGAACTTGACGCAGCCGACGCACTGCAGGAAAAGCTGCGCGGCGTTGCTGGCATTCCTGAAATCCACTTCCCCGAGCGATTGACGACATTCGAGCTGTAAAAATTACTTCCACCTTTTCCCCCTCGATCCATTTCGAGTATAATGGATGCCTGTCAATCGGAGAGGTGCCAGAGTGGACGATTGGGGCGGTCTCGAAAACCGTTGTAGCCCTTGGGGCTACCGAGGGTTCGAATCCCTCCCTCTCCGCCTGA
>JAXHUD010000102.1:0-9179 GCA_034189815.1 Chloroflexota bacterium | reverse complement strand
AGCGTCATCGGGACATGCGTATGGGCATTGATCAAGCCGGGCATGAGGATCTTGCCGTCGCAGTCCATGACCTTGTCGGACTGCACCTCTTCCAAGACCTCTTCCTCCGGGCCAACAGCCAGAATGCTGTCGCCTTGGACGGCCACAGCACCATTTCGGAAAATACGATATTCATCGTCCATTGTCAGGACGGTCGCGTTTTTTAAGATAATATCAGCTTGTTTCATAATTCTCCCATTTCATTAGAAATTGAGGGCATTTTTACAAAGAGGCTTTCTCAAGATGACGCCGGAGCAAATCGAGTCCGACATTTTGTGCCCAGAGTGGGGCATGGTCTTTCGGGCCGCCGTAAGTCCACATCCGACTGGATTGAGTTTCCTGGTCGGTGATGACGTAATAGACCGTCACACCTTCCTCCACGAGCAGCGCCACACCGAGACAAACATCACTGTTCAATTGGGCCGCGTATTCCGCAACCTGTTGTTGGAATGCGGTCAGGTCTTCCGGCAGGTTGTCGTGGATGAAACTTTTGAAGTGTTTCGGTTGAGCAGATTCTACCCGTTCCACCAACGTGCCGTCCAGACCATATTCCACAATCCCCAGGCTGAGCTCCTGTTGGTTAATTTTATCAACAATCACACTTTGGAGCGTTTCGGCATCCCGGCCATAGATATTATTGCCCAAGCGGTCCAGCAGCTCATCAATGACTGGTTGACTCAGCGCGCGGGCTTCCTCAGCGGAGGGTGCTTTGGCCGTCACCCGGATATCCACTTGCCCGGGGTGGGCCAGGAGCCCGACGGTCGGATTGGCATATTTCTCTAGGTCACCGATTTTTTCATCAATGGCTGATTCGCCAATGGATGCCGCGTGCAGAACCGTAGCCTGGATAATTTGGGTTTTCAGTTCAAACTTTCGACTTAGAAAGGGGATGATGGATTGGTGCAGCACCAACTTCATCTCGCTTGGGACGCCTGGCAGTGAGACCACGCAGGATTCGCCGAGCTCGACGATAAAGCATGGCGCTGTGCCCACGGGGTTGTGGATCGGGATCGCATCTTTCGGGATGTACGCCTGGCGGCGGTTGTTCTCCGTTGGCTCGTGACCGTAGGCCTTGAAACGTTCCAGGATCTGCTCCCACAGTGTGGGCAGGAATTCCAGTTCCCGATCGGCTGCTAGGGCGACCGCCTGGCGGGTTGGGTCATCAATAGTGGGACCAAGTCCACCCGTGGTAATGATGATTTCCGCCCGGCTCAGCGCTTCTTTGATTGCCGAGGCAATCCGGTTGGCGTTATCACCGATGGTCGTGATCCGGTAGATATCGATTCCGTGATCCCTCAGCGTGCGGGCAATATAGGTTGAGTTTGTGTCTTGAATTTCACCGAGCAACAGCTCGGTTCCGATGGTGATGATCTCTAAAGTTGGCATAGAACCTCCATAGACATTTTAACCGATAATGTCCCTTAAATACCAGTTCTGAGAAGTTTTCTTGACGGGGATTCTCCTTTAGCGTAGGATTAATTTATTCATGGCTAAGACAACCACACATCAACGTAAGATCGGTAACCTGGGCGAGAATATTGCCGCGACTCATCTTGAAAAGAAGGGCTACCAAATCCTGGACCGCAATTATTCTTCCCGGTATGGTGAATTGGATCTGGTGGCAAAGAAGGGGAGTTATCTGGTGTTTGTCGAGGTGAAAACAAGGACCTCGAACGCCTTTGGTATGCCGGAGGCCAGTGTGACGGCGGACAAATTTGAGAGGATATGTAATACCGGTTTGTTTTGGCTGCAGGATCATCCGGAGGAGCCAGATGATTGGCGGGTGGATGTGATCGCAATCCAATTGGATCAGAACCATCACATCAGGGATATCCACCATTTTGAGAACATCCTGTTATGAGTCCTGAAATGAAACCACCCCTGATTGTGATCGTTGGACCGACGGCCGTTGGCAAGACATCCGCTTCTATTGCGCTGGCCAAACGGCTCAATGCCGAGATCGTTTCCGCTGATTCCAGACTGCTTTATCGCGGCATGGATATCGGTACCGCAAAGCCGACAATGGACGAGCGGGACGGCATCCCGCACTATCTGATGGATGTGGCTGACCCGGATGAAAATTGGAGCCTGGCGGTTTACCAACGCGAAGCCTATGCGGCGATTGACGAGATACTTTCACGGGAAAAACTGCCCATCCTTGTCGGCGGCACGGGCCAGTATGTACGGTCTATTATCGAAGGATGGCACATACCGCCCCAGAAGCCCGATCCGGCGCTTCGGGAGGCATTGAACCAATGGGCGGAGGAGATTGGCCCAGCGGCCTTTCACGAGCGTCTGCGGGGCCTTGACGCTGAGGCGGCAGATAAAATTGATTATCGCAACACCCGGCGGGTTGTGCGCGCCCTGGAAGTAATCCTTAAAACGGGGGAACGGTTTTCCGATCTGCGCCGGAAGCAGGCTTGCCGCTATCGACCGATCATCCTGGGTATTGAGATGGATCGGGAAAAGCTTTATGATCGAGTGGATCGCAGAGTTGACCTGATGCTGGACGCAGGTTTGGTATCAGAGGTTCAGGGCTTACTGGCGGACGGATTTCCGCCGGACCTACCGACAATGTCTGCGATTGGGTACGCTGAAATTGTAGAATATCTACAGGGAAGAACATCACTTGAAGAAGCGGTTGCGGTGATTAAACGAAATACGCGGATTTTTGTTCGCCGGCAGGCTAACTGGTTTAAACCCAGTGATGATCGGATTACCTGGTATTCTGCCGGGAATTCCCTGGTGGACCAAATGGAAGCAGAAATAAGGAGACAATTGGATGGGAAGAAAAAATAAACCCTGGTTGAAGCATTACGATCGAGGCGTTCCCGCTGAAATCGATATTCCTGATGTCTCCCTGGTAGACTTGTTAGCAGATGCAGTGGAGGCTTATGGCAGTGAAACCTGCCTGATTTACGCTCAAACCTCGATGACTTATCGAGAGGTATATGATGGGGTCATTCGCTTTGCGGCTTTTCTTCTGGAAGAGGGTCTCAGGAAGGGCGAACGGGTAGGTATATTTTTACCCAACACCCCGGAATTCGTCATTTGTTATTATGGCATTCTCAAAGCCGGTGGCGTCGTGATGGCGCTGAACCCCTCATATCGGGCACCGGAGGTAAAGGGCCAGGCACTGGACGCCGATATTCAATTCCTGATCCTGCCGGGATTTTCCTATGAGACTGTCAAACCGATTCAAAAAGAAACTTCCATTCGAAGAATGATTGTGGTTGGTGAGGAGCCGATCAGCGTTGCACCAGACGATATCAGCTGGACCCGGGTCATGGGTGAATTTGCAGCAGACCAGCCTGTTGATGTAGTGGTCAGCCCGGAGGATCCTGCGGTATTCCAATATTCGGGTGGGACAACCGGCACACCGAAATGCGCCATCGGGCTGCATCGCAACCTGGTAGCGAACGTTTATCAATTCAGCCATTGGCTGGTGAATACCGAACCGGGCAAGGAAACTGTTTTGGTTGCCATCCCGATGTACCACGTCTATGGCATGGTTTTGGGAATGAACCTGGCGGTCAAGATGGGCGCAAGAATGGTGCTGATTCCCAATCCACGTGATATGGTTGGTTTACTTGAAGCGATTGAAACCTATAAGGCAACGGTTTTCCCTGGCGTTCCCAATATTTATGCGGGGATCAATCACTATCCGCCGGTCCTGGAAGGTAAATATGATCTCTCTTCGATCAAAGCCTGTATTTCAGGTTCGACAACCTTGCCACGCAAGGTGAAAGAGGAATTTGAAGCCCTCACGAATGGGCACCTTGTGGAAGGTTACGGCCTGTCGGAAGCGCCAACCGCCACACACTGCAACCCAATCAATGGCGAGAATCGAGAAAATTCGATTGGCCTGCCGCTTCCTAATGTGGATTGTAAAATCGTGGATCTGGAGACCGGGGAGAAGGAACTGGCCATTGGAGAACCAGGCGAACTGGCGATCCGAGGCCCACAGGTGATGGCAGGTTACCATCTCAATATTGAGGAAACCGCGCACACGCTTCGGAATGGCTGGCTTTTCACCGGAGATGTAGCCAGGATGGATGCGGATGGCTATTTCTATCTGGTGGACCGCAAGAAGGATGTGATCAAGGTTGGGGGTTTCCAGGTTTGGCCTAATGAGATAGAAGCGGTCTTGCTGCGGCACCCGAGCGTCAGAGAGGCGGCGGTGGCGGGTGTTTTGGATGAGAAAGGTGTTGAGGTGGCAAAGGCCTGGATTGTGCTTCAAAATGGCGCAGAGGCCACGGCCGAAGAGATCGTTAATTTTTGCGATGATTATCTCACCCGGTATAAAATCCCAAAGTATATCGAATTTCGCGAAAAGCTTCCCCGAACCCCGGTGGGCAAGGTGCTAAGGCGGGTGTTATCAGCCTCACATCAGATTGAGGTGAATGGATAAAAAAACAGGGCTGCGAATTTCGCAGCCCTGTTTTTTTGTTTTAAGGATATTACTTTTTGACGGGGATGCCGCCGGTTTTCTCAACCGGGGTCGGGAAGATCTCGTTGAAGTCGTCCGCATCAAGCGTTTCCACATCAAGCAGCTTCTCGGCGACCTTGTCCAGTTCCTCGCTGTATTGGGTCAGGATCGCTTTCGCCTGGTCATAGGCATCGTGGATCAAGTTCTGGATCGCCGTATCGATCTGTTGGGCAATGTGCTCCGAATAATCGCGCTGCTCGGAGATTTCGCGGCCCAGGAAGACCAACTCTTCTTTCTTGCCATAGACCATCGGGCCCAGCTGGCTGCTCATGCCAAGGCGGGTCACCATCATGCGTGCGAGTTTGGTCACCCGTTCGAGGTCGTTGGAAGCGCCGGAAGTGATGTCATTGAAGACAAGTTCTTCCGCCGCGCGGCCGCCGAGCATGCCGATCATATCGCTAAACATTTGTCGGCGGGATTTTAACACACGGTCTTCCTCGGGGAAAGCCATTGTGTAACCTCCAGCTTCGCCGCGGGAGATAATCGAGACTTTTTGGACGGTATCCGCCTCCGGCAGGGCGTTGATCACAACGGCGTGGCCGGCCTCATGATAGGCAATGATCTTCTTTTCATTGTCATTGATTAAACGGCTCTTGCGTTGGGGGCCGGCGATTACCCGTTCAATGGCTTCCATAAATTCAGGTTGCTCGATGACTTTTTTGTCTCGACGGGCTGCCAGAATAGCGGCTTCGTTGACCAGGTTTTCAATATCGGCGCCCACGAACCCGGGGGTAGACCGAGCGATGTCATAGAGATCAACGTCCGGTGAGACGGGTTTCCCTTTGACATGGACTTGGAGAATTTCCTCACGGCCTTTGATGTCGGGTCGGTCCAGCACCACACGGCGGTCGAAACGGCCGGGGCGGAGCAGAGCAGGGTCCAGAATGTCAGGCCTGTTGGTGGCGGCGATGATGATCACGTTGGTGTCCGTATCGAAGCCATCCATCTCGACCAATAGCTGGTTGAGGGTCTGTTCGCGCTCGTCGTGGCTGCCGCCGAGGCCCGCCCCGCGGTGACGGCCTACAGCATCAATCTCATCCACAAAGACGATCGCAGGGGAGTGGCGTTTGGCTTGCTCGAACAGGTCTCGCACACGGCTGGCGCCAACGCCGACGAACATCTCAACAAACTCCGAACCGGAGATTGAGAAAAAAGGTACCCCGGCCTCGCCGGAAACGGCTTTGGCCATCAGGGTTTTGCCTGTGCCGGGTGCGCCGACCAATAATACACCTTTAGGAATGCGTGCACCCAGAGAGATGAACTTTTGAGGCTCCCGCAGGAATTCGACCACTTCTTGGAGCTCTTCTTTGGCTTCAGTCACACCGGCGACGTCCTCGAAAGTGACCGTTGGATGGTCACCAGAGAACATTCTCGCCTTGGATTTTCCGAAGGACATGGCAGCGCTGTTGTTGCCCTGTGCCTGGCGAAAGATGAAGAAGAACAAAGCGATGAAGATCAGGAAAGGCAGCACATAGCTGGCGATGGAGACGATTGCCAGCAGGGGACTGGGCAAGAGAATGTCAACCGTCAGGTTCTCAGCCGAGAGTTCCTCGGGTGTCACACCAAGCTCAATCAACTGAGCGATCAGGGGTGTTGTCGGATCTTTGGTTGAGGTTTTAATTGATCCGTCCTTGTAGGTGATCTCAAGACGGCTGT
The DNA here is from genome assembly GCA_034189815.1 of Chloroflexota bacterium. Lineage (GTDB taxonomy): Bacteria > Chloroflexota > Anaerolineae > Anaerolineales > Anaerolineaceae > Brevifilum. Next base: position 2,995 of record JAXHUD010000102.1, on the reverse strand, counting down.
CATCTTCGCGAATAGTATTGACCTGGCCGTTCTTGATGGCTGTTGCGACTTCGTTGAAAGGGATTTCGGTTGAATCGACCGATTGTTGATTAGCAGTAAAAAATACCATCGCAATAATTGCTGAGAACAGCAATATGTAGATGATAAATGATTGGTTACGAGATTTCACATCATCCTCCAGATGATTATTTGGATCTTTGAAATTATAATAATTTCCTTCGTATTATACCAACCTTGATAGGGTAATCCAATTGTCTGTACTGGTATTAATAAATTTTATATATTGTCCTTTATCAAGTCATAACACTGGCATAAATGGATCCGGTCGTGTCTTGCTGAGAATTGCACCATTTCTTCAATCGACAATTCACTGAAAACTGTGTGTCGGATAATCTCCCCCATGCGGTCGCTATCGGCAAAAGCCTGGATCAGTGCCAGGGATTCCATTCTGGCTTCATAGAACTGCCTGAGTGCTTCCATTGGTGACCTTGACCGATACTCCCGTGACTCGGCCCAACCGCTTGTGTTGGGTGGAGTCACCGGTTGTTTCGGGTCGTTCTTCAGCTGCTGCCATTGCGGCAGGTAGACGTCTTTCTCCATATCAGCCAGATGCCAGAAGATCTCCGTCAGGCTCCACTCATCCGGGGCTGGGCTTTTTTGGAAATCCTCTTTTGCTAGGTTTTGCAACCAACCGTCCAATACCGCTGGTGTAGATCTCAGGATGGCATTCAGTACCTCATAACTTTCGACGAGGTGAACGGCGCTGTTACGCTGCTCTTCCAGCCAGGTTTTGACCTCGGCCAGGCTCCCGCCGGTTCTGTCTGCAGGAAGTGGTTCATCGGTGATCCAGAAAGTAGCGAAGCCCATTGCTTCCATCGGGAGTAGGTCATGGGTGATATTGTCGCCCACCATCACGATCGGTCCTTTCGGCCAACCCAGGCGGCCCAGGCATTCCGCGTAATATAAGATGCTGGGTTTGGTGAAGTGGAAATCTTCATAGGTTGTAAAGAATTGGAAGTCTGCGGGTTTAAGGCCTGCCCAGTGTATCCGCTGGAGGGTGGCTTCCCTGGGGAAGAGCGGGTTGGTAGCGACGGCGAGAGTGAATCCCTGTGCGCGGCACCAGGCGATCAATTCCACTGCTTCGGGCTTTTGGTCGGTCAGTCTTTCATAGGACGGGTGGATCTCACGATAGAAAGATTCGTTTCGCTCTTTGGCAGCCGCTGCGGTTGTGCCGATGGCTGGGTAGAAGTTCTGATTGAAGACATCCTTCAGACGCCGCCCCGGGTCGCGATTGTCGATCATCGCACGGACGGCCGTGTGGTTGTGTTCTCGGATGATATCCTCTGCGCCAAAATCGGCGTAAGTGGTTTCAATTCCATCAAAATAGCTGGGGAGGAATACCTCCATGTTGGTACGGAGCAGAGTGTCATCGAGGTCAAAAAGGATGGTCAGGGTCATTAAACTTCCTTGAAGAGGTTCAGGATGGGGTGACATTGGTCGCAGCCGACGTATGGGTCTTCCACCTCTTGCAGTGATTTGGTGCAGTAGGCAGTAATTTTGACCTTGCGACCGACGCCGAGGAAACCGGCTTTGATCTCACCCGATAGGATCATGTTGGGGCAGCCATTCGCCATCACGATGTCCGGGACGGGGCAAGTCTCGCAATATTTCAGTTCCCAGGGCGGGTCGGAATTCTCCAGCAGGCGGCATTCCTCGTGGTTCCGCCCACGATGGTAATCGCCATAAAAATATGGGCATTCTTTTCCGGTTGTTGGGACTTTCATTTGAACCTCACCATTTAAAACGATATCCCCTGGTGGGGATCCGTTTTTCTAAAAACAAAATTGATCCCTTATGTTGGGATCAGGCTCGGGTGATGTAATCCCCAGTCCGAGTATCCACCCGGATGGTATCACCTTGTTCGATGAATGATGGCACCTGGACTTCAAGACCTGTTTCGGTTTCGACTTTCTTGGTTACACCGGTTGCCGTATCGCCCCGGATAGAGGGATCCGCACGACTCACCAGCAGATCCACAGAGCTTGGCATTTCCATATCCAGCGCTTCGGTGTCATAGAACATCAGTTTGACGTCCATATTCGGCTTGAGGAAGCCGGCCATCTCGCCAACGATCCCCTTATTAATTGGATATTGTTCGTACGTCTGGTTATCCATGAAATAGAAGAAGCGGTCGTCAGCATAAAGGAATTGGGCGTTGTGATAATCCAGGCGCACGTCCTGAACACGGTTGCCCGAGATGAACGTCATTTCGAGCGTGGTACCCTTGCGGAGGTCGTGGGCCTTGATGCGGATCGTTGCCGAGCCTCGGCCGGGTTTGTTGTGCGCGTATTCCAACACCTTGTAAAGGTTGTTGTTTTGCTCAAAGGTGACGCCTTTGCGTAATTCGTTTACATCAATCATCTGTTGATTATTCCTCTGGTTTCACTTGAAAAATACCAAAGGGATTATAGCCTACTCCGCAAATGATGACAAGCCTGAAAAAGCCTGACAAGGCGGCTATAAATAGGAGACGGGCGGGAGTTATGCTTAGTTTAAGTTTCAGGGATTTCGCATAGGGATAACGATGGATGGGGCAGGTGACCACCTTGCAGATGGGGACGATGGTCGCTCAAACGATCAATCATGTTCTTGCTGGGCGCTCGGTGTTTATCCCGGGTTGGGCCAACCGTGTATGCGCTCGGTTAGTGCCTTTTTAACTGCCGATTGGGTGGCGTGGGCATTTCGTAGCATTGGGAGAAAACCCGAGCGCTGGCGGACCAATACAGGTTATCTGATCAGATTGTCCTGACAATCCCCGGTACGACCGCTGAAAAAGCGTAGAAGAGGCTGATGCTGATGAGCAACAATAATACCGAACAGTGCATCCTGTGTTCGACGATTGATACGATCGAATGTTACGGCCTCAGCCATCTGACCACGCGGTTGATTGGCGCAACAACCCGGGTGAACAATGCTGCGTTGTATTACTATTTCG
>JAXHUD010000101.1:0-9221 GCA_034189815.1 Chloroflexota bacterium | reverse complement strand
AGGCGATTGTACGGGATCTGCGCACGCCGATGCGTGAGCTGGCCGACCAGGAGAATGAGGAAGCCGAAGATATGTGGGGGAGCCTGGGGAATATGTTCACCCGGCTGGAGGAGATCCAGTTCAACCTCAATGGGCTGACGCTGGACCCGGACCTTGATAAGATCTATTGGGTGGAGATTCACCCGAAATATCGCGAGATCAGCCTGAACGCTGCACCGCTGCATATTGGTCAGCTGATGGAGAAGCATCTCTGGTTCCAGAAGCAGAGCGTGATCCTGACCTCAGCCACATTGACGACGAACGGCGAATTTGAATACCTGCGCCACCGCTTAAACGCGGAAGACGCTGATGATCTGGTAGTTGGCTCACCTTTTGATTATGAAACGGCGGCCCTGGTTTACGTCCCGACAGACGTGCCAGAGCCCTCCAATACCAACGGACATCAACGGGCGGTTGAAACCGCGATTGTAAATGTGGCGAAGGCCTCCGGTGGGCGGATGCTGGCGCTTTTCACATCGTATTCGCAGCTCCAGCGCACCTCCGATCGGATCTCACCGATCCTGGCCCAGGAGGATATCCAGGTTTACGAACAGGGCGAAGGCGCCTCCGCCAATATGCTCCTGGAGACTTTCAGAGAGACCGAGCGCGCGGTGCTGCTGGGCACACGGGCCTTCTGGGAAGGCGTGGACGTGCCAGGAGACGCGCTATCAGTATTGATGATCGTCAAACTGCCTTTTGATGTGCCTTCGGACCCGATCATCTCGGCTCGGTCGGAGACATTTGAGGATCCATTCTATCAATATGCCTTGCCGGAAGCGATCCTGCGGTTCCGCCAGGGATTCGGCCGTCTGATCCGCACCCAGACCGACCGGGGGGTGGTGACGGTATTGGATAAGCGCGTGCTCACCAAGCGGTATGGCAAATTTTTTCTGGAGTCGCTGCCGAATTGCACCTTCAAGCAAGGGGCTTTGGGGGATTTGCCGAGGGTGGCAGCGCGTTGGTTGAATTTGTAGAGATAAATAAAAGTTGATAAATGAAATCCCCCGCACTCGGGGGATTTTTATCATATTATTCGTAGGTGGAGATGAAGACCGGCGGATCAAACACGGTGAAGTAGATTGTTTTACTGGTCGGTTCTCAGCCATCCCCTGGCCTCGGCATCGTCCAGCATGTCTTCGCTCAAGGCCCAAAGGGTCTCGGAACCGTCCTGGATGATGTGGCAGATCTCGATGACCTGCGCCTTGGTGATTCCGTGCGGCAGCCAGGATGATCCGCCGTTGCGGATATTGCTGAAAAGCGGCATGAAACGATCCACGGCTTTGGCGAATTTCGCATCTGCTGTCTGGCGCGCTTCAAACTCATCCCAGAGCGTGCGCAACTCCCGGCCGAGCGGCTGGGGGAGGCGGCCGAAGACGATCTCTGCGGCCTTCAGCTCGGCGGTTTCCTGCGCCGCCAAGCCCTCGCCATCGTAGACGAAGGTGTCCCCGGCCTCGATTTCGATCAGGTCATGGATCAGCAGCATGCGGGTGACTCGGTCAATATCGACAGGTTCGTTGGCATAGGGCGAGAGTACAATCGCACTGAGGGCGGCGTGCCAGGAGTGTTCGGCTGTGTTTTCTGACCGCGAATCGTCAAAAAGACCGTTCTGACGGATCACGCCTTTGAGTTGGTCAACATAGGCGATGAAATCAGTCGCCTGGGAAAGCGTATTTTCATCCTCTCTCATCAAGGCTTACCTTATCCAACTTTGGGCGGGACATAGTCGCCCGGCCCGCAAAATTCTGCGGAAGAACGGATCTCACGCTCAAGGAAGTAGTTGAGCAGGATCCGCAGCAGGACAATGGCAAAGAGGATGATGATGTCAGCCGTGGTCGGGGAGACAGCCAGCCGGAGGATATCACTGGCCATGGCGAATTCAAGCCCCAGGTTTAGCATATGTCCCAGGCGCAGTCTGATCTGTTCGGTAGAGTTGACCTGTTTGGCCAGCTTATCAAACAGGTGGCGAGTATAGCTGATGATTGCCCGGACCACAGCGGCGCCGATGACGTAAGCCGCCGCCGCCTCGATTCCGATGATGAGGTAGCCGACGATCTGGGTCAGCCAGGCTTCCTGGGGAATGATCGGTTGGAGTTCCTCACCGGGTTGATCGGAGATAATGGTCAGCAGGGCGACGAGCCCGGCGATCAGCGCCACCGGGAGGATGTAGGACATCCAATGTTCATCCCGTTCGGAATTATGAAGATTGATTTCAGACATTAAAATACCTTTCCATTAAATAATACGAGCACCTTTATTATCCCTTAATCTGCCGGTACAGACAAACCATCGCATAGGAAAAATTGGGGGGATGTGGGAAGTGGGGTGTACGAAGCAGAGATGTTTATTGGTTCTTCTGTTGGCGACGGCGCATATTACTCTGTACTTCCAGGACGCCCTGGGTGATGATTTCCTGGCGGATGGTGTGGAATTGGATTTCCAGATCGGCTACACGATCATCAAGGTTGCTGATGGCGGAGTCCATCGTCTGCAGACGGGCACTGTGTTCCGAGATGGTCGATTCGATATAGGCCATATAGAGCCGGGCTGCCAGATGTTCCCAGAGCAGGAAGGCCTTGAGCTGCTGTGGGTCGCTGTTGATCAGGAGATCTTCATTGGCGCCCTCTCCACGCTCCTGAAGTTCGGAGATCTGGGGCGGAAGGATTTGGATGGATTGCGGCGTGTAGGAACCAAAGTAATTGAATTGGTTGTAAAGGATGTTCAATTCGTCGATCGCGCCGGATTCATAGTAGGCCCGGACATGAGAGATGGCTTTGCGGATATTGACAAAGGAAACGCCCTGGGAACTGGTGATCTTTTCGGAATGGAAAATTTCATAGCCCGCGCTGCGAAACAGCGGCTCGCCGTAGCCGCCCAGGGAGATGATTTTGACATCTTTGTTCTTGCGATCCAGAATTTCGGTTACGTGGATGGCTTTTGCCACCAGACCGGTGTTGAAGTTACCGCAAAGGCCCCGGTCGGAGGTGAGGGTGATCAGCCCCACATTCACCCGCCCGGATTGTGGCAGGGGGTGCGGGGAGAGGGCCGCCGGCAGGCTCGCCCCAACCTTCGCCAGGACTTTTCCCAACTGGGAATCGATGTCTTTTGCGTAGGATTGGGCGGCTTCCAGGTGTTTTTTGGCGCGGCGCCAGCGGATGGCTGACATGGCCCTGACGGAGCGCAGGAGGTGTTTGATATCCTCCATGCCCTGGAGGCGGTCCTGGATATCCTTGATCGATTCCATTAGAAGTCCAGCTCCTCAGGCTCTTCCAGGAACCCTGTCTCGTAGAGCTTGGCGATGAAATTTTCCAGAATGTCGTTTAGTTCTTTTTCCAAATGCTCGTCCCAATGGCCGGCGGCGAACTCTGAGAGCAGGCCCGCATGCTGCTGGCGCAGGTTGCGGATGAAGAGGTGTTCAAATTCCCTGATCTGGTCCAATGGGACTTCGTCGAGATAGCCGTTGGTGGCCGCATAGATGATGGCGACCTGATGTGCCACAGGCAAAGGATTGTATTGCGGCTGGGTCAGCACGGTGCGGATCTTTTCGCCCCTGTCAAGCTGCTGGCGGGTTTCCATATCCAGTTCGGTACCGAAGCGGGCAAACACTCGCAGCTCAAGATATTGGGCGACATCCAGCGAGAGGTCTTTAGAGACGGCGCGCATGGCGTCGTTCTGGGCGGTCCCACCCACGCGGGATACGGACAGGCCGATGTCGATGGCGGGCTGGATACCCTCATCGAAAAGTTTGGTGGCGAGATAGATCTGACCGTCGGTGATCGAGATTAGGTTGGTAGGGATATAGGCGGAGATGTTCCCAGCCTGAGTTTCCACGATCGGCAGGGCTGTCATGCTGCCGCCGCCGAAATCCTGTGCCAGGTTGGCCGAGCGCTCCAGCAAGCGGGAGTGCAGATAGAAGATGTCGCCGGGATACGCCTCACGACCGGCGGGGCGCTGAAGGAGCAGAGATAGCTGTCGGTAGGCGATGGCATGCTTGGAGAGGTCATCGTAAATCACCAGGGCGTGCTGGCCGGAATACATGAATTCCTCGGCCATCGCACAGCCGGTGTAGGGCGCCAGGTAGATCATGGAAGGTGAATCTTCGGCGCTGGCAACCACCACAGTGGTGTAATCCAGTGCGCCGTATTCGCGGAAGGTTTCCACAACCTGGGCAACGGTGGACATTTTTTGACCGATGCAAACATAGATGCAATAGACGCCTTTGCCTTTTTGGTTGAGGACGGTATCCACTGCGATGGCGCTCTTGCCCGTTTGGCGGTCGCCAATGATCAGCTCACGCTGGCCTTTGCCCAGGGGGATAATCGAGTCGATCGCTTTGACGCCGGTTTGCAACGGGGTGTCCACCGGGGCGCGGTGGATGAAGCCTGTGGCGGGGTATTCTACCGGGCGGTATTGGTCGACATCGATGTCGCCTTTGCCGTCAATCGGCTGACCCAGGGAGTTGACCACGCGGCCCAGCAATTCCTTGCCAACCGGCACATCAACCACACGGCCGGTCTCGTAGACCACGTCGCCGGCCTGGATCTCGTCGCCTGCGCCAAGGATCACGCAGCCCACGTAGAATTCGTGCAAGTCCATCGCCAGACCAAACGTGCCGTCCGGGAAGACCAGCAATTCGTTTTCCATCACGCCCTGCAGACCAGAAACGCGCGCGACGCCGTCGCCGATCTGTTTGACGGTGCCAACGTTCTCGGTGAGCAGTTCGTACCCATATTTTTTGACTGCCTCTTGCAAAGCCCCCAGGGACTTATCCGTTTTAAGGTCAAAACTCTTCCTCAGATCGTCCAGGTCTTTACGTTGATCCTTGATGATCTGAGCGATATGACCTCGGACATCTGAGGTATGCAAATTGGCGTCCTCCCCGTCAACGGGTTGGTCCTGGGGCGTGTTCTGATTATTTAAATTATTCATGCAGCTTCCTGATATTGTTTCTTGAGTTTATTGATCTGGCCGGAAAGACTGCCATCAATCAATTCATTCTCAAAACGAAGAACGCCACCGGCAATCAGTTTCTCGTCGACTTCAAAGCTCAGGTTGAAACGATTGTCAATCTGGTCTTTGAGATAGGCCAGCAGACGATCCTGGAACGATTGGTCCGGTTCTTCTGCCATGATGGTTTTGATGGAGAGCTCTTCATTGGGCTGTGCGTTTTCGACGAACTTGGATAGATCGATGCTTTCAATCTTGTCGAGGAATTTTTCCTGATAGAGATTTAACAGCTTGGGATCCATCAGATCCGTCAGCATCTCACTGGCAAATTGGCCTATCAGGTTAGCAATGTCTTCCTTGTGCTGCTGGATAGCTTCTGCCCGCAATGACGCCAGGGTTTCTTCCGTCTGATGTTTGATACGATCGGCCTGCTCCTGCACTTCACTAAGCATTTGCTGGCGTGTCTGCTCGATCACAATCCGGGCTTCGTTTTTGCGGGCGGCGATTTCTGCGTCGATATTGTTGGTTTTTTCGTCATATTCCTGTTTTGCAGCCAGGGCTTCTTTCTTAGCTTTTTCTGCGTCATCCATGGCGCTGGTGATCTCATCCGCGCGCTTTTTCATTGCATTTTGCAGCGGGCGGAAGAGGAGCCGATAGAGGATGAAGACCAGGATGAAGAAGTTGGCCATCTGTAACAAGATCGTACTCAAATTTATATTCAGCATAATCGTCTCGCAATTTGTCGGGTGAGGTGATAACTGGGCTTGCCGGTTTGCCGGGGATTACCCGCCGAGGATGAAGGATCGCATCGGATTCGCGAACACCAGGATCAGGATCACAGCCAGAACGTAGATAGCGAGTGATTCGAGCATCGCCAGGGAAAGCAGGACCAGGCTGTTAATCCGGTCGCCGGCTTCCGGTTGGCGGCTGATGGCTTTCAGACCGCTGGATGCGACGATCGCCTGGCCGACTGCCGGGGCGATGATGCCGAGGACAATACCCAGCCCCGCGACCAACACGGTCACGATGACGTAAATTTGATCCCAAGGTAAAGTTGACCAATCCATTTTAAAAACTCCTTTGTTACTTAAATTTTTCTATGCATCATGGGCATTAACTGCCCCACCAATATAAACGGTAGATAATAACGTAAAGATATAAGCCTGCAGGATGCCTGTGAAGATGCTGAAGAGCATCATGGGCACAGGCAGGATGAAAGGCGCAATCAGGAACAGAATCGCTACGATAATTTCTTCGCCCATAATATTGCCGAAAAGACGGAAGGTCAGCGAGAGCGTCCGGGCGACCTCTGAGGCAAGCTCAATCGGCAGCATGATGAAAATGGGAGAGACATAGTGTTTCAGATATTTGCCCAGGCCCCGGTTGCGGATGCCGAAATATGGCACGCTGACGAAGACGATCAACGCCATGGCAATGGGGGTGTTGATGTCCGGGGTTGGTGATTGCAGGCCGGGGATCAGCCCCAACAAGTTGGCAAAGCCGATAAAGATGGCGATGGTGATCACCAGGGGGAAGAATTGATCCGTCTTTTCTTCGTCGATGTTTTTTGAGATCAGACCTTTGATGAACTCAACCAGCCATTCGATTCCGTTTTGGAGGAAACCGGGCCGCACTTTGAATGAGCGCCCAATGAAGAACGCGCCGATGCCGAGCACGGCGATCATGATCCAGGTGTTGACGATGGTGGACGTGACCTGCACCGGGCCGACGGAGAAGACGACCCTTGGTGAGATTTCTTCCATGATTTGCGGCGGCTCATAATTCGTCCGGCTGCGCAGTTCATAGGAGACGAACGCCATAACCAGGATCAGGGCGAAAATTAGGATTGTACTTATTCGTTTCTTCATTTTGTTATTCTTTTGTTTCATGGTTCTCCTTACCAGAAACGTCCCCGGAATTTGCTTTGGCCGAATCCTTCCGGCCGCCATGTTCAATATAAAGACTGTAAAGGTTGGTGAAGGCGACCATCACTCCCAATGCCAACAGGCTGATCGTCCAGGTACTGCCGGATTGGATGCGGTTATCGATGAAGTCTCCCAGGATTACACCACCAACAATCGGGACGGCCAGGTTCCAGGCGATGGTGGAGACCTGTGCGAGCAGGTGAATCCCATCCTGGCTGTCTCCCTTACGCCAGAGCTTCGGAGATTGAGGGTTCTCCAACATCTCCGGGATCTCTTCTTCCGAATAATCCTCATCACTGTAAGCCATTAGTAATTCATTTCCGTAATATTCGAGCCTTGCAGGGATTTCTCAAGTGAAATCCTGATCCGGTCAAATTCCAGATTGGCTTCCTCGGCCAATTTAGCTAATTTGTCAGCTTGTTGCGCGAGCGCCGCTTGCACGGCTTCAGCATTGTCGCCTTCTTCTGCAGCCGCCGTCAGGATTCGAACTTTGGTCGGCTGATGCGGTGTTTTTTGGACTTCGATTGTGCCCTGGTAAATGGCGATATAGCGGATCTTTTCGTCATGTTGGTAGTAGACCATGCCGGAGTGAATGTAAGAGATCATGGGCGAGTGCCCGGGCAGAACCCCCCACCAGCCATCCGGGAGGAGGATCCGCAGGGCGTCAGCCGTGGTATTCAGCACCTTTACATCCGGAGTGAGGACTTCCAACTGCATCTGATCGGTCATGATGACTAATCCGCCCTGGTCCCTTCCGCTATGGCCACAGGCGCCTGATCTGGTGCATCAGTGTTACTCTGGCCTGCCGGGGTGGGATTCGCATCCCTGTTTTTTTGCTTGCGATTCTTAAAATTTGCGATTACGGAATCTATTGTGCCAGTCATGTAGAAGAAGCGCTCAGGGATTTCGTCCAAATCGCCGTTGAGGATCATTTCGAATCCGCGTAGGGTTTCTTTCAGCGGGACGAAGACGCCTTCGCGTCCGGTGAACTGCTCGGCGACGAAGAAGGGCTGGGTCAGGAAACGCTGGATCTTGCGGGCGCGCTGGACCAGGAGCCGGTCTTCTTCGGCCAGTTCTTCCATCCCGAGGATCGCGATAACATCCCGCAGCTCTTTGTAACGGGCCAGCGTCTCACGGACCTGGGTGGCGATGTGATAATGTTTGTCGCCCACCACTCGGGGAGAGAGCAGCCGGGAGCCGGATTCCAGCGGATCCACCGCCGGATAGAGGCCCTGACTGGCCAACTGACGTGAGAGCACGACCGTGGCGTCCAGGTGCGAGAAGGTCGCAGCCGGGGCGGGGTCGGTCAGATCGTCCGCAGGGACGTAAATAGCCTGGATGGATGTGATGGCGCCATTCTGGGTGGAAACGATCCGCTCTTCCAGCTCGCCGACTTCCGTCGCCAGGGTCGGCTGGTAACCGACGGCGCTGGTCATCCGGCCGAGCAGAGCGGAAACCTCACCGCCGGCCTGGATGTAGCGGAAGACGTTATCAATGAAGAGCAGCACGTCCTGATGTTTATTGTCGCGGAAATATTCCGCCATGGTCAGCGCCGTGAAGGCAACCCGGAAGCGGGCCCCCGGGGGTTCGTTCATTTCGCCGAAGACCAGGATCGCGTCTTTAAGTACATCGCTGCGCTGCATTTGCAAGTAGAGGTCGTTGCCCTCGCGGGTGCGTTCACCCACGCCGGCAAAGACAGACACGCCCTGGTGGACTGACGAGGTGTGGTGGATCATTTCCATGATTAGCAGGGTCTTGCCCACGCCTGCGCCGCCCAGCAGACCGACCTTGCCGCCGCGCACAAAGGGCGCCAGCAGGTCAATGACCTTCAGGCCGGTGATGAACAGGTCGCTGGAGGGGCGCTGGTCCACATAGGGTGGGGGCGATTGATGGATCCCCATCTTCGGCACGTCAGGGGGAAGCGGTTCGCCGCCGTCAATGATCTCGCCCAGGACATTGAAGGCGCGGCCCATGGTTTGCTTGCCGACAGGTACTTCAATTTGGTCGCCGGTGTCGATGACGATCATATCCCGGCGCAGCCCCTCGGCCGATTCCATGGCGACGCCGCGCACGGTCTTCTCGTCGATGTGCTCCAGCACTTCGACGGTGATCACGCGGTCTTCAACCTGGATGGTGAGGGCGGTTTGAAGTTTGGGAAGTTTGCGGTCGTTGAACCGGACATCAATGACTGGGCCGATCAGGCGGACGATGGCGCCGGTGTGTTGCTTGGTATTTGTTGTTGTCGCATTCATTTTATATCTTCTTAATTAATTGCTGGCCTATTTCTATGTAAACGATTAAGGCAGGACAAAA
>JAXHUD010000100.1:0-9248 GCA_034189815.1 Chloroflexota bacterium | reverse complement strand
CCTTCACGATCATGGCCCTGGTTTTGGGTTTGGTAAACGCTGTCGTCCGGCCCATCCTCAAGCTGATGTCCTGCGGGCTGATTATTCTTACTCTCGGCTTGTTTGTTTTCGTCATCAATGCCGCGACCTTTATGCTTGCCTCCTGGATTGCGCAAAACTGGTTGAATGTGGGTTTTAAGGTCGATAATTTTGCCGCTGCGCTGTTCGGGTCCATCATCGTGAGCATTGTCTCGGTCGTGCTTTCTTCCATCCTGATTGATGAGGATAAGATATAGACCGAGGGTGAACCCCGGGCCCCTAACACCCGACAACTGTCAAGGCAAACTGTCAAGGCAAACTTGCCAATTGCTGTAAATTAGAGTATACTTTTTCGCTGTGCGGGCGCTACGATAGACCGGCACAGCGAAGAAGCCACAATTTAATCCAGGTTTCTTTCCGCTACCCACCCATCCACGATGGTCAAGGGTAACAAACCCAAGGAAAGGAGATTCCAAATGCGACAGTATGAATTAATTATCATCGTCCAGCCCGATCTGGATGAGGAAACCACGCATGGCGTTATTGATCGTGTTAAAAGCATGATCACCGATAACGGCGGCGAGATCCTTAAGACGGATATCTGGGGCACTCGTCAGCTTGCTTACGAGATCCAGAACTTCCGCGATGGGTTCTATGTTTATATGGAAGTTGAGTTTGCACCCGAATACGGCGCCGAACTTAAACAAGCGTTGCGCTATGTTGAACCTGTCATTCGGTACCTGCTGACGAAAAAGGGCGAATAAGCCTATAAGTCAGTAATAAGGGAGGTCTCTCATGGCCCGTAGTTTGAATAAGGTCATGATTATCGGTATCGTCGGGCGTGATCCCGAGATGCGGTTCACACCAAACGGTCAGTCTGTTTCAAGTTTTTCAATCGCCTGCGATCGTTTCTGGCATTCCCCTCAGGGCGAGCGTCAGGTTGACACGGATTGGTTCAACGTTGTGGTTTGGGGAGACCTCGCTGAAACTGTCAAACAATCACTGTATAAAGGGTGTCTGGCTTATGTCGAAGGAGGGCTTCAGACCCGAGTATGGAAAGATGATGAGGGGAGCCAACACAGGCGTCTGGAGATCGTTGCGCAGGAGATCATGCTGCTCAGCGAATGAGACACCCCAACCAAGAAAGTATCCATAGACTTGATCGAAGGTAATTTTCAGGTCTACGATTTGTAACGATAGGAGAACGATATGAGTAACTACAATCGAGGTAATCGCTATTACTCACGCTCAAAGGTCTGCCAATTCTGCAATAATAAGGATTTGAAGATCGATTATAAGAACACTGACCTGCTGCGCCGCTATATTGACGATACCGGCAAGATTCGTCCGCGTCGCCAGACAGGCGCTTGTGCCAAACACCAGCGTGCAGTAGCCAAAGCGATCAAGAACGCAAGGCATCTTGCTCTGTTGCCCTACACAGGCGACTGAGCGGTTCCGACTTAATGCCAAATAGGAAAAGACAGGTCGACACCCATGGCAAATAACAACCAACAGAAAAACCAGGTCACAAAGAAACACCTTGCCCGGAAACAACGCGAGGAGAGACAAACCCGCATCATTCTCCTGATCACGCTCGTGGTCGGTGTAATGGTGATCGGTTTGATCATCTATGGTGTTGTCGAGCAAAAAATCATCCGGCCCAACAAGGTCATCGCCCAGGTTGGGGATGACACGATCACAGTCAGTGATTTTGAAAAACGGGTCAAATATACCCGCTTACAAATGTTGGACCAGGCTTATACCTACTATCAGTATTACCAGGCATTTGGTGAGATGGGCGGTAGTTTTCTTTCAACCGCACAGTCTCTTGTTTCACAACTGGAGAACCCCGTCCTTCTGGGCGATCAGATCCTCGAAGAGATGATCGGCGATCTCATCATCCGCCAGGAAGCTGCGGCACGCGGCATTACCGTCAGCGAAGAGGAAGTAGATCAGGCACTTCAGGCCGCTTTCCGGTTTTTCCCGGATGGCACGCCCACCCCGACTCTGACAGCGACGCTGCAAGCTACCCCCACCTATTCCAAGACCCAGCTTTCGCTCTATCCTTCCACCAGCACACCCACGGAAACCTCGACGCCCACCGAAACACCGGATGTCACGGCAACACCAAATGAGTCTACAGAGACCGCACTGGCAACGGAAGAAACGAACGCTGAAGAGACCGACTCTGAAACCGAAGCGGTTGATCCGACCGAAACAGCAGTCCCAACGATTACATCAACGCCCACGCCCTACACAACTGAAATCTACGGCGAAGACCTCCAGAACATCAATGATATCTATTCTGATTACAATTTCTCCGTTGACGATCTCCGTGAAATTTACGAAACCGACCTGCTTCGAGAGAAGCTGCGGGCACAACTCACCGAGGACATGGAACCCATAGAAGAACAGGTTTGGGCACGTCACATCCTGGTTGAAACCGAAGAGGAAGCCCAGGAAGTCCTGGGTAAGCTCGACGATGGCGAGGACTGGACAGCTCTCGCAGCCGAATATTCCACCGATGAGTCCAATAAGGATTCCGGCGGTGATCTCGGCTGGTTCAATGAAACCACGATGGTTGCGCCCTTCACCGAGGCTGCTTTCAGCATGGAGATCGGTGAAATCAGCGATCCGATCCAAACTGATTTTGGCTACCATATCATCCAGGTTCTGGGTAAACGGGAAACACAGGTACCCGCCGATCAATTCGAGCAGAACAAGGCCGCTGAATTAAGCGCCTGGGTTGCCGAACAGCGTGACACTCGGGAGGATATCACCATTGCCGACAATTGGGATAACTTTGTTCCTACAACACCGATCGTTCCGGAATCCATCAAATTGGCGATCTTCCCCCAGCAATAAATTAACACCACAAAAAATAAAGGCGCTCATTGAAATTGAGCGCCTTTATGATTCTCATCGCGTTGCGATTTTATTTTAAGTAGGTTTCGTCTACTTCTTCCAATTTGAGGCTGATCATCTGGCTCACGCTTTCCCGGCCCATACTCACGCCGTAAATCACATCCGCTGCCTGAACCGTATTTCGGTTGTGCGTGATGATTACAAATTGGGTTTTCTCCGCCAATTCCCGCAGCAAGTCAATAAAACGACCTACGTTGGACTCATCAAGCATCGCGTCCACCTCGTCCAGAACGCAGAAGGGCGTCGGCGACACTTTCAGCAGTGCGAAGATCAGCGCCACGGCCGTCAGGCTGCGCTCCCCACCAGAGAGCAGGGCCAAACCCTGCTGGCGACGTCCGGGCAGTCGGGCTTCGATATCTACGCCGCCTTCAACCGGATTTTCCTCGTCGGAGAAGACCAATTTAGCCTCGCCGCCGTTGAACAGTTGGGTGAAATAAACCGAGAATTCCTGATTGACAGCCTTGAAGGTCTTTAGGAAATCCCGCTCCATGAGCGTATCCAATTCTTCGATTACCTGGTGCAGATCTTCGCTGGCTTTTTCCAGATCCGCGATCTGCTCGTTCATGTTGGTGAAGCGTTCTTTAACCTCCGTATATTCCTTCTGCGCTTCCGGGTTGATCGCCCCGATCCGCCGGATCTGCGATTTCATATATTTGATATCGCCTTCCAGATCGTCGGGAATTTCCTTGACCACTGGGAGGTCTTCAATCGTCCCATCATCAAATGGCAATGGATTGGGTCCGGCCATCCGCTGTTCATAGTCATAAGCAACCAGCCCGAAATCATCCTCAATCCGCTGGACCAGGTTCTGCAGCTGGTCATTGCGCCGGTCCAACGCCAATTGCAGTTGCGTATACTGGCGCTCTGCAATGATCACATTTTGGTGCGATTGGTCTTCCTGCTTTTGCAGATCCGCCACTGTCTCTTCTGCAGCCTGGGTGGATTGGGTCAATGGTTTGATTTGCTCGTGTTCAATCTCCGCAATCCGGGTTGAGATCGTATCAACCTTTTGTCTCAGCAGGCTTTCTTTTTCAGCGATATCCTGCAGGCCTCTTTCAAGCTTCCCATGGCGGGATTGCAGCAATCCCAGACGTTCCTGTGCTTCTGTAAGGCGCTTCTGGTGGTCTTCCAGCCGCTGTCGGGCGGCCTCCAGCGCGTTACGGGTCACAATGAGATGCGTCTGCCATTGGTTCAATTCCTGCTGGACTTCGAAAATTGGGACGGCATTCGCGTTCTCACGGTGCTGGTGTTCTTCTGCAAGTAAAGCCTCGGTTTGCTGCGCCAGGCCATCGATTTTATCCTGATGCTCTTGGATATGCGCTTTTGTCCGCTGTTCGTTCGCTTCCAATTCATTCAAACGCTCTTCATGCCAGGCGATCTGTTCTTTGACTCGGGTGAGAGCGTCGCGCTTTGACTGCATTTCACGTCTGGCGTTTTCTCGTTGTACCCGCCCCGTTTCCAATTCCTGGTTGAGTCCTTCAAGCTCCCGTTGACCGACCTCAATCGATTCTGTGGTCTCAGCGACTTTCTTTTGGAGACGATTGATTTGTGATGAACGGTCAGAAAGCGCTGATTGCATCTCGCCTTTGCGGCGGGTGCGACCCATGCGTTTGGCTGATGCGCCTTGTCCGGAAAGAATCACACCGTTGGATTGAAAGACCAGACCGTTGAGCGTGACGACTTTTTGCAGGCCTTTCAGTTTTGGTTGAATGGCAAGCGCTGTCGGACGGTCTTTCACAACAACGATATCCGCCAGGAGGGCGTTCACCAGGTGCTGGTAGTCCTCGTCCGCTGACACCAGGTCACTAGCCAAACCGACCACGCCTTCCCTGTTCAGGAGAGCGCTTAAGGGCTTTCCATTTTGATTGGACCCCCTCAAGACCAGCGCGACCCGATCGGCCTCATTGGCCTCCAAATACTGCACAACGGCATCCATGCCTGTGAGAGGGATCACCAGTAAATCCGTTAATTCACCGAGCGCAGCGCTAAGCGCCTTTTCATACTGTTCTTCCACCACGATGTGCTGGGACAGTGGAACAATGTCCTGCGGTAATTTGCCTTTTCGGGACTGATCCAGGAGGCTTTTCGTCCCTTTCGAATAGCCGCTCAGAGCGGATTCAGCCTGCAGCAACACATCCAACTGTGCCTGTTGTCTGGCCTGGTCTGCAACCAGCGCTGCCAGCTGTTCCATCTGCTGCTGTTTTTCCGCTCGCCGCTGGTTCAGTTCTTGGGTTTTTGTTTTTAATGCCACTTCCAAATGGGAGATTCGCTTATCCGCTGCTGAGAACGCCTTTTCAAGCTCAGCCGTATTGGCTTGAGCCTGTTCCTCCTGGCGCTGCAGCTCGCCAAGCGCCGTCTGGATCTTATCACGTTCTGCTGCGAGGGATTGCAACCGGTTTTTTAACTCGTCCAGCCTGGCAGTCAGCTGCACACTTTGGGTCTCAAGGGCTACCCGCCGCCTGCGTGTTTCCTCAAGCTGAGCGTCTGCCTGTTCTTTCTGGTCTTTCACCCTTGCCATCCGGCTGTCAACCTGGTTGACTTCATCATTTGCCGCGTCGAAATCAGCCGTGCGCTGTTCGATTTCTTCTCTGAAACGTTGTTCCTGAGTTTGAAGACTCTTTACAGCTTCTTCCGTGTTTGCCAGGTCAATCTCCAGATTGCCTTTTTGCTGATTGAATGACCGCCGTCGTTCGTCAATGATCGCAAGTTCACGGGAGGCTTGCTGTAATTCCTGGTGATGTTCCGCCAGGGTCTTGTGGGAACTTTCCAAAGCTTTGCGCTTATCCCGCAATGCCACCCGGGACTCCTCCACCTTTTTAGTGACGTCCGCATGCTGATGGCGCAGAGTGCTTAATTGCGATTCGTGATTTTTATAGGCCCTACGGGCATCCTGCAAGTCCTCCTGGCGACGATGCCAATGATAGCCATACCATTCCCGCAGTAAGACCTGTAAATCCGCCCGGAGGCGCTCATGTTCGGCAAAACGGGCAGCCTGACGTTCCAGGCTGCGTAGTCGGGGCTTGATCTCTGTCATGATATCCAACACCCGGTCCAGGTTTTTGCGGGTGTTGTCGAGCCGCCTAAGTGCATCTTCCTTACGAGAGCGATACAGGCCGATCCCGGCCGCTTCTTCAAATAATTTCCGTCGTTCGTCAGGTTTGAGCGCCAGGGCGACGTCCACCAGCCCCTGCCCGATCACGGTATAGGACATTTCAGCCAAACCGGTTTGCGCCAGAAGCTCAGTGATATCCTTCAAGCGGACCTTTTGTCCGTTGAGCAGGTATTCGTTTTGTCCATCTCGATAGGCCCGCCTGGAGACGGTTACCTCCGAAAAGTCGATCGGCAGCCAGCCTTCTTCATTGTTAAATGTAATCGTGGCTGATGCCATGCCGGCGCGCGGGCGTTGCTGGGAGCCGGAGAAAATCATATCCTCAGTCTTCTTAGCGCGTAGTAAGGAATAAGATTGTTCGCCCAATACCCAGCGGATGGAATCGGCGATATTGGATTTGCCGGAGCCATTTGGGCCTACGATCGCGGTGATTTGGGCCGGAAACTCCAAGCGGGTTGTGGTTGCAAAGGTTTTAAACCCTTGTAAGTCCAGAGATGACAATCGATTCGCCATTGATTAATGTCGCTCCAAAACACCGAGATTGACCAGTGCTTGCCTGGCAGCGGCTTTTTCAGCGGATTGCTTGCTTGATCCTATCCCCCGCCCATAAGATTTCTTCCCAATCCGGACTTCCATTTCAAATGTCTTGGCATGATCCGGGCCATCTTCCTTCACCAGCACATAGCGAGGTGAACTGTGTCCATGCCCCTGCGCCCATTCCTGCAACCGGCTCTTGGTATCATCATCCATGTGATTACGGAAGATATCATCGACAACATCTTCCAACAACGGGACCACGAAATTGTTGACCGCACTGATGCCACCCTCCAGGTAGAGCGCACCGACCAAAGCCTCGAAGGCATCACACAGCAGTGTGAGCCTTTCCCGCCCGCCGGCTTGGATCTCCCCATGCCCCAGGCGCAATGCCTTGCCCAACTCAATGTCCTTGGCAAAATTCGCCAATTGATCCGTATAAACCAGGGCCGCCCGAAGCCGGGTCAGGTCACCTTCCGGTTTCTCTGGGTAATGATTGTAAAGCCATTCTGCGACAATGAAATCGAGGACCGCATCGCCCAGAAACTCCAGGCGTTCGTTGTCCTCGATGGCATCTTTATTTTCATTGAGATAAGAACGATGGGTCAGCGCTCGTGAGAGCAGGAAGTAGTCCTTGAACGGTAAATTCAGCCGCTTGGAAAATTGCTCCGGCGCTTCAGTCATATATGCATCGGTCATGGTTCTGGATTCCTTCTCCAGAACTATCGATGCGAAAGCCATCTCATGAAATGGCTTGCGCATCAACAGTTCACTACGATTAAGTGAATAGGTTAAAATTGTAACCGAAAACATTAAAATCTCAAAATATTTTTCAGCCTAATAAGAATCAAATGCCTCCTTCCGAGGTATAATGCCAACAGGTTAAACCAATGTCAATTGTTCATACGCCCGGCTCTGATTACACAATTCACACGGAGGTCTACGATGGACCTCTGGATTTACTGCTGGATTTGATTGTTAAAGCGGAACTTGATATCACTCGGCTGGCTTTGGCCGCCGTCACAGATCAATATCTTGCGCACCTGGAAACCATGCAGCAAACTTCGGCTGTGGAAGTCTCCGGGTTCCTTGTCGTTGCTGCGAAATTAATCCAGATCAAATCAGAAGCCTTATTGCCTCGCCCACCTGAACGTGAGGAAGGCGAGGAAGATCCGGCTGAGAGCTTGGCGCGGCAATTAAAGATTTATCGTGAAGTAAAAGCAACAGCCGGCTGGCTAAAAGAACGTGAAGAAAAGGGCCTCCGTACATATATTCGCCTGGCGCCACCGCCCGCGATTGAAGAAGAGCTGGACCTGGAAGGCGTCACCGTTGATGACCTGGTCGCGTTATTGCAGAACCTCTATCGCTATCAGGAAGAAGCTGCCCCACTTACGTCTGTCGTCACCATCCCCAAGATGACCATCAAGATAAAGATCAGCGACCTGCTCGAAAACCTGCGCCGGAGCAACCGAACTTCCTACCGGCAAATGCTGCCCAAACATTATGATCGCATTGAGGCCATCGTTCTGTTCTTGGCCATTCTGGAATTGGTCAAGCAGCAGTATGCAACTGCAGACCAGGAAGGTCTGTTCGCTGATATCAACATCACAGCAACTGAGAAAAGCTACGATGTAGGGGAAATTACTTTGGCTTTGGACGATTAATCCGTTATAATTAAATTTATCAATAATAATTCAAAAATAACCTAGCCAGAGATGGAAAATTTAAAAATTATGACAGAAGAACGCCAGGAACCTTCAACGGAAGCGTCCCAACTCCCCGCCGTAACATCTGAGACCGAAACGGCATCTAATGCCACAGAAAATAAGCGCATCACGGTCATTGTGATCGTTGTCGCCGTCATTGTGATTGCCCTCCTGGTGTTGGGGACGATCTACCTGGTCAGGCCAACCAATGCCGAGCGGACAGAACAGATTCGGGATGTCTTCATCATCTTTATTGCCCTCGAGTCCTTTGTTATTGGGGTTGCTTTGGTTGTGCTCATCATTCAACTCTCCAACCTGATCAATTTGTTGCAGAATGAGATCCGCCCCATTATCAACTCGACCAGTGAGACGGTTAACACCCTAAAAGGTACGGCGAAGTTTGTCAGTGATAATCTCTCCGAACCGGTTATTAAAATCAACCAACTCTCAGCGATGATAAAACAGCTATTTTCATTCCGTAAAAAGAAGAAATAAACGCTTAAACAACAAATCAAATTTGTTCAAACTTAGTTATAAGGAGTAAGACATGTCGGAAAATAATGATTTTGGTGCATTCTTGATTGGCTTCCTCGTAGGAGGTCTCACTGGTGCTGCCGTTTCCCTGCTCTTCGCACCGCAATCGGGTGAGGAAACACGCGCATTGATCAAAGATAAAACAGTTGAACTGCGCGATCGCACGGCTGAAACGGTGGAAGAGGCACGCTTGCAGGCAGAAAAGGCCTGGGGTGAAGCAAAGAGCAAAGCCGAAGAACTGTCCAAATTAGCCAAAGAACAAGCTGACGAAATGATCAAGAAGGGTGAACAAGCGCTTGATCAGAGTCGCGAGAAATTAGCGGACAGCATTAAACCCAAGGATGTCTAACTAACACCCAATAAGCATTAGATGTGATTAGGAGGCTGATGTCATTTGGCATCGGCCTCTGTTTGTTTAAACC
>JAXHUD010000010.1:0-29561 GCA_034189815.1 Chloroflexota bacterium | reverse complement strand
TCCCCCTTCGGCTCTGTCGCAATGACAATTTATAGGAAAGTGTCAATTTAACGCTGGGAAAACTGTGCTCAAGTCCAGGGTTTCTTCTAAGATTCCTAATTTCGGCATCATATAAGCATTTCCCTCTTGACATAGAACAAAAATTCTATATAATAGAACATAAGTTCGTCATTAACGAAGCGGAGATAATATGAGCACCACAAACATAAGAGTGCGGGCGATGCAGGGACACCGCGGACTAATCCGGACCTTGCTGAACCGTAGCAGGGCGAAAGAAATCCGCAAGCACCCTCAACTTCTGACCGCCAAGCCCCATACGGTGGGAACAATGCTGGACGCGATCCAGCCGGCGCCGGCTCGATCCATTCTGCTTGGGCGCTGTTCGGACGGTTTACCGTTCCTGATGACTTTGGGTGACCCGACCCTGGGTGCGATCCTGATTGGCTGCGAGGCCGGGCATGGCAAGACGCACCAGCTGCAGGTGATTGCGGAATCGGCTATGCGGTCGCAATCCCCGCGGCATCTTCAGGTCGCCGTGTTGACGCTCAACCCCAGCGAATGGGATTCGTCGCAGAAGGGCGCCGCTGCCAAATTCCTGTACGGCCTTTCTGCCTGGTATGACCCCAAGGCGGAAGACATGCTCGCTGAACTAACGACGCTGGCAGAAGCCCGCCGAGAGGGGAAGCGCACCGGAACAGATGTTTTGTTGATTCTGGATGACCTGAACGCGGCTGAAGATCTCGGCTGGGAAGCCCAGATGAACCTGCGCTGGCTGTTGGAGTACGGTGCACAATCCGGGATTTGGCTGGTCGCGACCTTGAATGCTGATCTGGCAGCGGACCAGCGTTATTGGGTGGATACCTTCCGCACGCGGATTTTGGGTAAGGTGAGTGAATCGAAATTGGCTGAGATGCTTGCCAACCGGGATGACGCCAATACGACTGACCTGCTGCCTGGGGCTTTTAAAATCTGGACGGGGTCGGCGTGGCTGAAGTACACATTGCCGCTTTTGGAAGGTGTGATTAACGGGGAGGCGCCGCATGGAAATCGGCATGTTGTGGTTTGATAACGACCCTGGTGCGGATCTGATCAGCAAGATAACCCAGGCCGCTGCTTATTATCAGGGAAAATATGGCGAAGCGCCCAATCTCTGTTTTGTGCATCCCAGCATGATCCCGGACCGGAAGATTCGGGCGGGAGCGGTTTCGATCCGTTCGAATGCATCCGTCCTCCCGCATCATCTTTGGATAGGTGTCCAACCGGAAATAACTCAACTCTGACCCATTCGGTGGGCACCTATTCAAACGGCCGTGCTGCTGCGTTTGTTGTTATTCCACTCCTGCGTAGGAAGAAATCGCCATCCGGCGGTACGGCCGTTATATGCTAAAGAACCCGATCAGGTTACGATCGGGTATTTTTTTCTGAATGGAAATTTTGTCTGGGATTACGAAACCGTTTGGAGTTCGGTCTTCCCCGGCAGGTTCAACTTGCGATAGCCGAAGGTATTGAGCACCATGGTATTACCGACCATTGTCTCTGTGGTTACCATGGGCGTATAGACGTGGATGTGACCGTGAATGTGTAATGTGGGTTGGAAGGTTTTGATCAACCAATTGAACGCTTTAACCCCCTGATGGGCTCGGTCATTTTGGTCATGGATGCCCCAGGGCGGGGCATGGGTTACGAAGACATCCAGGTAGCGGCCGTAGCGGAGTTTATTCCAGAGCAGCGCCGGCACCAGCTGCAGCACCATTGACCACATTTCGGGTTGTGTGTATTGGTGTGGTCCCTTGTTATAGCGGAGAGAGCCTTCAATCCCGGCCATCAGCAGCCCCGATTTGGAATCGTAGACGACCTTACGGTGCAGGTCGACAGCGCCCCAGGGCGCTTCACGAGGTCCAGCGCAGCCATATTCAACTGCCTTGGCATGGTTGCCGCGCACGTAATAGAGGGGGATATCGAGCGAACTGACAATGTATTCGAGATAATAATAGGAAAGGTCCCCGCAACTTACGGCCAGGTCCACATCTTCGAAGCGTCGTCTGATTTGTGGACTGTAGATGAGGGAAACCTCTTTATCACTGACCGTCAATAACTTCATATTCTTATTGTATGCTATTCGATTTCAAAATGTTAGGGTTGGCTCACCGGTGAGTCACTCCCCCATTGCAACGGCCATCGCGATGGCCTTGTTACGGTCGTGGCTGATGCTCACGGACCATTCGGTCAGACCGAGCTCATGGGCGACGGCTTCGGCATTCCCATGTAGCTTGACCGTCGGGCGGCCGGAAGGCAGGTGGATGATCTCGATATCGCGCCAGGGTACGAAGCCAATACCCGTCCCCAGGGCTTTGGAGACGGCTTCCTTGGCCGCGAAGATCCCACTCAGCGCGTCGTTCCGGTCTCGGGCCTGGGCAACTTCCGTGTCAGTGTACACACGCCGGATAAACCGCGTCCGGATGGCCGGGCGAATCTCCTCCAGACGAGAGACCTCAATGGTGTCGATGCCGCTGCGCAGAGTCATAGCTATGGCCCCGCTACAGCGATTGCGAGTTTATCCGGGTCCAGATATTTACGGCTGGATTCGAGGATATCGTCTGACGTGACGGACTCAATCATCTGCGGATATTTCAGGAAGTAATCCAGTCCCAAATTGAACCGTTCAATGTTGAGCAATGAGACGGCGACACCCCCGTTGGATTCCAATAGCAGCGGCATCCGGCCGAGGAAGTTGGATTTACTGTCTGCGAGTTCTTCTGCTTGCACCGGTTTGGCGACGAACTGCCGGGCTTGATCGGTGATCAGGTCAATCGCCTGTTCGATATTACTGGTATTAACTCCGGCGATCATTTCCCAGGCGCCCGGCCCCAGGCTGGCGCTCAGGGAGGAATAGGCGTAATAGGCCAGGCCGGCATCCTCGCGCACGCTCTTGCCCAGGCGGCCCATCATCCCGAATTCACCCAGGATGTTGTTGCCGATTCGCAGGGGGAAATAATCCGGGGAAAGACGGTCCGGTCCCTGGCAGCCCATAACGATATCGGCTTGTGATTTGCCCGGGATGGAAATGCCCTTACGCACGGTTTCGGTGATCGGCGCCAGCGGAGGCAGATCGGGCAGACTTTCCTGCGCCGGGTTTTGCCAATCGCCCAGGGCGGATTTGATCGCGTCTACCGCACGCTTTGGCTCCACCGCACCGACGATGGCAATCGTCAGGCCCTGTGGGCCAAAGGTGCGCTGGTAGAAATGGATCAGGTCTTCACGCTCGATATTCTGGACCGTCTCGATGAAGCCCTCATCCGGATTTTCGTAGGGATGACCGGCGTAGACCGTCTGGTCGAAAAGCAGGGCGGCCATTGCGTTTGTATCCTGGGCACGGATCGCCAGGCCGGTGAGCATCTGCATCTTTTGGCGGTTGAACTCCCGCTCAGGGAAGGTTGGTGACCGTAAGCTGTCGGCGATCAGGCTGAGCATTAGGTCGAGGTCTTCCGAAAGGCAGTGCGCGCTGAACGAGGTGGAGAGGGTGCCAGCCGAGAAACCCAACCGAGCGCCGACGGATTCGATCTCGTTGTAGAGACTTTGGAAATCATTAGTGGCAGTCCCGGTCATCAGGCCATTCGCCGTCAGGTAGCTCAGACCGAGCTTATCCGCTGGATCAAACAGGCTGCCGCTGATCAGGTAGCCCCGGATGGTGAGCGAGGGATTGTTGAAATTCGACCGGGCCAGGATGGTGATCCCGTTGGGAAGTACTTCTCTGGTGATATTATCCGGACCGGGGAGCGCGTCGCGATGATCTTCGTAGACTTTAGTCATTTTCAGTTTTGGCTTTCTTCTGGTGTGTAGAAACCGACGACCCGATTTTCAGGTGTAAGGTATTCTCGGGCGGTCCGCAGCACGTCCTCAGGGGTGACTTTGGATAGGTGGTTGATGTAATTTTCAAACCAATCATATTCGGCGAACATCTCGGTGTAACCCAGCCAGAAAGCCTGGTTGGAAATATTCTCGCTGCTGTAGGCGAAGAGCGCCTTGGCCTGTTTGATCGCACGGGCGATCTGATCGGATGAGACCGGGGAATCAAGCACCTTTTTGAGTTCGTCATCCACAGCCTGGAGCACGTCGTCCGGCGTGTGGTGAGGATGGACGGTCAGGTTAAGGGAATACAGATAGGGGTCGTGGGTCGCCTGCAAGGCACCGAAGCAGGAGACGGCGATTTCGCCTTCGACCAAAGCCCGATAGAGGCGGCTGGTCTTGTTGGTAGTGCCGCCGGAGCCAAACATATTCAAGCTGCTGGGTCCGGTGAGCAGGCTGTCCAGCACGGTCAGGCTGAAGAAGTCCAGGTCGCTGGCGCTTGGCGCCCGGTAGGCGATCTGAACATAGCTGGTCTGGCCAGGGCCGGCAATGGACACCCGGCGTTCGCCATCCATGGGTGGCTCCCCGGGCACCTCAGAATCTGACAATGTTGTGCCGGGGATAGCGCCGAAGGCTTCGGTGATCTTATCCAGCATGGCCTGGGTTTCAAAATCGCCTGCAATCGCCAGAACGGCGTTACCGGGATTGTAATATCGCTTGTAATGACCATAAAGATCATCGCGGGACATCGTTTTTAGGTCTTCTTTTTCACCGATGACTTCGTATTGGTAAGGGTGTTGGTCAAATCCGGCAGCCTGGATGGCCTCGCCCAGTAGGAACTGGGGCTGATTTTCATTACCTTCCCGTTCGGAGATGATCACCGTGCGTTCCAGTTCCACTTCCTGGGGATCAAACCGGCTGTTGACCATCCGGTCGGCTTCCAGGGAGAGGCTGAGGTCAGCGGCATAAGCCGGGAGCGTTTGGAAATAGGTGGTCCAGTCGAGATAGGTCATGGCATTCCAAACCCCGCCCATCCGGGAGATCTCGCGGTCCAGTTGGCCTGCGGGATATTTCTCGGTACCTTTGAACTGCATGTGTTCGACCCAATGGGAGACGCCGGTTGTCGGCCGGCGTTCGTTGCGTGAACCAACTTTGTACCAGACCCAACTGCTGATGAGGGGTGCGGTGTGAATTTCTTTGAGGTGGATAGTAAGTCCGTTGGGCAGGCTGTCGAAATGAGTCTGATCGGTCATAAATGCTCGTTTATCCGGTTGCATGTTTGGATAAGAATAACCTGTGCAAGGTTGAATCCAGTATAATGCAGATGATTAATATAAACTTTATTATATTCTATAAATCAAGCCTGACCGGCTTGATTTTTATGAGTGAGGTGTGTTTGATGACAAATAAGGCGATTCCGCACCTGGTTGCCGTCATTGGCGCCGGTCCTGCGGGCCTTTACACAGCGCAATATCTGGCTCGCAAGGGCGTACAGGTGGCGCTTTTCAATCAGGATATCAAGCCGGGTGGGTTGGCCGAATATGGTATCTTTCCGGATAAACACAAACTGCGCCAGGGCTTGTTGAAACAGTTTGACCGGATTTTGACAATGCCGGAAATCCGTTATTTAGGTAACCTTAAAATTGGTCAGAATGGTGATCTGAAGCTGGACCAACTCCGCCAGGCCGGTTTCCAGGCCTTCATGGTCACCACCGGCGCGCAGCATAACAACTGGCTGGGCCTGCCGGGGGAAGACCTCGAGGGCGTATACCAGGCCAATGACATTGTCTTAAACTATAACTTGCTGCCCCGGCATGCCGATTGGATGCCGGAGATTGGCCGGAACGTGGGCGTGATCGGCATGGGCAATGTGATGCTGGATATCGTGCACTATCTCAAACTGGAAACAAATCCGCAAACGGTCACGGCTTTTGCAAGGCGGGGACCGACCGAAGTGAAATTTGACAAACAGACTCTGGCCCCGGTCGCCAGCTGCCTGGACCTGCCGGAAATCCGGCGGGCCGTGGACGAGGCTGGGCCGCAAGTGAGGGCCGTGGGCAAGGATGTGGAAGCGTTTTACAACCTGCTGTCTGATGCTCAGGCCAGGGCGACAGATTGTGATTCCGGGCTCAAATTCCTGCTTAAGTTCCTGCATTCCCCCAAACGGCTGTTGGGCGATGAGACTGGCCGAGTGCGGGCGGTGGTGTTCGAACGCAACCGATTGGTGCGTGAGGGGGATCGGGTCGTCTCGCGTGGTACAGGGGAAACCGTCACGGTCTCGCTGGACACAGTAATCTTCTCCATTGGCTCTCGTGTGGATGAGGGGTTTGGACTGCCGACCTCTCATGGGAATTACGTCACGACCCCCAAGCCGCGCTTCCCGGTTGATGACATTTCATATGAGGTCTACAACCCGGACCTCTGCGCAGAATGCGAAGATATTTTCGTGAGCGGATGGGCCCGGGTTGCCAGCGAAGGCATCGTTGGCCTGGCGCGCAAAGACGCAGAACGAGGCGCCAGGGCCGTCCTGCAATATCTGGAGACACTTCCGGCGGCGGGCGTCCCATCCGTGGACCAGGCCCTGGCACGGTTACCGCGTTTGCAGAAGCGCATCGTAAGCCTGGCCGATCTGCAGCGGCTTTCTGATGTGGAACAAAGAATCGCGAAAGCGCGCGGGCTGCCTGCGTTCAAGTTTGGTACGGAATCTGAAATGTTGAAAGTGATTGAAGGGGATTAAGCGGTTTGGATGTTTTCTATCTGGTCGGAACGAGGCGGTGATTGCCGCACATTGTCAGTCTGATCGGTTTCTTCTGGATGGGTGTCATCGGATTTTCGTCTTGAGGGGTTATAGCGGATCATCAGCAGGAATCCGATGCCAATCGTTGCCATGCCGATGACCATCCCCTGCGCCTGCAGGGGACCGAAGAATACGTTGGGGAGGCGGTGGCTGCCGAGGCCGAAGATATCGGCCATACTGGTGAAAACACAAATCACGTAACCCGTGCTGACCAGACGGCTGCCTATGTCGGCGGCGATGGTCTTCTTCCCCTGGGGCCAAAGCGAATTGAGGGTGATATAGCTGCCCATAACGATGATGCCCAGGCCGATCAGGAAAACGGAAATCTGCACGAAACCGATCACCCTGCTGCGGTCTAGGTTGAAAAGCCCGGGACGTGCGCCAACCAGGAAGGTGAGATAGCCAAAGATCGTCATCATCAGCCCGATGCGGATCTTCCGTTTGGGGAACGGAGGAATCTCATTGGATTGATCCGGTTGGTCTTCTTTTTGTGTTTCGGTTGAATTTTGGGTGGAATTATTTTTCATGATGCCGGTAGGTTCTTCTTGAGTATTCGTAACCAGTTGCCGTTACAGATCCGAGCGATGTCTTCTTGATTGTAACCTTTTTTCTCCAATTGTGGGCCAAGCTTGGGCAGATCGGCGATGGTGTCGAATTCCTGCGGGACTGATTCGACCCCGAAACCGCCGTCAAAGTCGGTTCCAATGGCGACATGCCGGGTGTTTCCGGCGATCTGGCAAATGTAGTCGATCTGGTCCGTCATCAGGTCGATGTGCATTTCGGCACGGCCGCCCCGGTCTCGCCAACCCCAGTCGAGGAATCCGTTCAGAGGGACGATGCCCATTACGCCATCCCGTTCGATCAGCTGGCGGATGGTTTCATCCTTCAGATGCCGGTTGATCGGGATGTCGCGGATCAGGGCTTCTGCATTGGCATGGGATGCGATCACTTGACCAGCGTAGGTATCCAGTGACTCCCGCGCGGATTCATGATCCATATGGCTGATGTCGAGGATCAGGCCCAGATCTGCCATCCGGTCAAGCAGTTCTAAGCCCAGAGATGTGAGCGGGCCGGGTTCCCGGGTGCCGCCGCAATAGCGGTTGCCGGCCCAGGCCGGCCCAATCAGTTGGACGCCCCACTCAGCCCATTGTTCGACCTCTGCTGGCTCTCGCACACCCTCGGCGCCTTCCATCAGCAGAACGATCCCGACTGGCGGTGCGGTTTCGAACTCACCCCGCTCGAAGGCCTGCCAGTCAGTCCAATGGCGCTCCAGGTCGGGTCGGGAAAGGACCAGGCGAAACTTGTCCGGCTGCTCGTCCACCAGGCGGTTGTAGGCATCCAGGTTGCGGCGGTAGCAGTCGTGTGCTTCCTGAGGCGTATCATAGACATCCACAGGATACTTGCCGTTATCCAGGCGACGCGGGCTGCAATAGAGCGTTCCGAAGACGAGCCCGACCTTGCCCTGTACGTATTCCGGCCAACCCAGGAGGGTGTTGCCATTATAGGCGGGGATGGGGGTGTCTTTTTCAGCCACGCGGGTAGCAAGCGCCGAGGTACCGTAATCACGGTTCATGTTGACGATATTCCAGGCGATATCTTCGTGGGCGTCGATTATCAGGGTCATGGGGTTAAATGCATGGCGCACCGGATGCCCGGTGCGCCTGATTTTAAAGGGGATTACGCTTCTTCTTTTTCGTCTTCTTCAGTTTCTGCTTCCTCTTCCGCTTCTTCTTCAGTTTCCTCTTCTTCAGAGGCATCGTCAGCGGTTTCTTCTTCAGCTTCGGTTTCAGCTACTTCCAGGGTGTCTTCGGCTGTTTTTTCTTCAGAAGCATCGTCAGCGGCTTCTTCTTCAGTTTCGGCTTCAGCTTCATCAGAAGTTTCGGCAGCAGTTTCCTCAGCGGGTTCTTCAGCAGCTTCTTCGGTCAGATCGTCGACATCGAGTTCCTCAGTGAGGGTCTTCCAGTCGAGATCGGTGTAGGCGGGTGAATCTACCCGGCGCATGCTGAGACCAATCCGATGGGTGTCATTTTCGATCTTGATGATCCGGAGTGTGACAACGTCACCTTCATGCAGGACCTCTTTGGGATGTTCGATCCGGCGTTCGCTGATCTCTGAGATGTGGATCAGACCTTCCAGGTCACCTTCCACGTCTTCAAGCAGCAAGCGGGCGAAAGCGCCAAAGTTGGTCAGGCGGGTGATCTTGCCTTCGACCAGTTGGCCTTCGGTCAAATTCTCAATTTGGTCATCCCACGGATCGTCTTTGAGCCGGCGGATGGAAAGGCCGATGCGTTTTCGCTCGACATCAATGCTGATGACTTTGACATCAACTTCTTGCCCAACCTCCAGGACCTCACTGGGATGATTCACATGATCCCAGGACAGTTCGGAGAGGTGCACAAGGCCGTCTGCGCCGTTGATGTTGACGAAAGCGCCAAAATCTGCCAGGCTGGTCACCCGGCCGGTGCGGACTTCGCCTTCATTCAGCTCTTCGATCACGCGTTCCTTGATGGACTCGCGGGTCTCGCTGCTGGCGGCACGTTCGGAGAGAATGAGGCGACGGCGGTCGCGGTCAACTTCGATCACACAGACTTCAATGGTCTCACCGACCATCTCGCTGTAGCGTTCTTCCGGGGAGTTCCCGGTGATTGTCAACCGGCGGCTGAGGCCGATTTGAGAAGCGGGGACGAAACCGCGAATGGTTCCCAATGGCACCAATAGGCCGCCCTTGTTGTAACCAACGATCTTGGAGTCGAAGGAGTCTTCTGATTCCAAGAGTTCCTCGGCGGTTTGCCAGTTCTCTTCTTCCAGGGCTCGATTGTAGGAAAGGATCAGGTTGCCGTTTGAGTCTTCAGGATTGACGACATAAACGGTGATCTCTTCGCCCTCTTCAAATGATTCGACAGTCTCGTCGTCAATTTGATCGAGTTCTTTGCCAGCAAGAATGCCTTCGGATTTAGCGCCAACACTGACGAGAATTTGCCCATTGCTAATGCTTGCAATGGTACCTTTGCGGATCTCGCCGCGTTTTGGAAAGTCGATCATTAAACCTTCCGCTTCCAGTAAGGCTTCCATTTTGTTAACTGGCTGTTCCTGGCTTTCCTCTTCCCCCTGGGTTTTCATAATATCGTTTTGATCCATAAAATATATAACTCCACAGTTGAATTTCTCACTGATTATAAGGGTTTTAAAGAATCTTGGCAACCCTCAAACTTTAATGGTTTGCATCCGCGGGATGTCATCAGCTAGCACTATTGTACCGTGAATGCAGGGGTTGTCAATTTTTTTGAGGAGGACTCTTTAACTTTGCCTTGACATTTTTTTAGTCTAATTTTGGTCCGTCGCAGCCTTTGTTCTAATGGCCGAAAGTGGGCAAACCACCGCCTCCTGAACTTGAGCTGGAGTCAACGCAGAAGACAAAGCGCAACTCCTCGAAACGATGGAAAATGGGCTCAATCCGAGAGGGCGTTCTCTATTGGATTGAACTATTTCTCTTCATCTTCCCGGAGAATATCACGGATCTGGGTCTTGGGGTCGGGCGGCCCGATGATGCCCCGTTCTTCCATCTTCTCGATCATCCGGGCGGAGCGGGTATAGCCGATGCGCATTTTGCGCTGCAGCATGGAGATTGAGGCCTGGCCTTCTTCCCGGACAACGTTCACCGCATCATAAAACTTCGGGTCGAGGTTATTTTCTTCTTCCATTTCCTCCCAGAGCGGGGCTTGTTTGAGCGGCACACCTTTGGTGGTCTGGAAGGCGGCTGATGGGTCAGGGCGTTCCGGCGAACCTTCGCTCACGGTGAACCCCCGCCAATAGGATGCCAGACGACCGATCTCCCGATCGGAGACGAATGCACCCTGAATACGAACGGGGGCTGCGGCGTCAGGCGCCTGGAAAAGCATGTCACCGCGTCCGAGCAGGCGTTCGGCGCCGGGCTGATCCAGGATCACGCGACTATCAACCGAGGACGCGACCGCGAAAGCGATCCGGGCGGGGAAGTTGGCTTTGATCAGGCCGGTCAGGATGTCTGTGGAAGGCCGCTGGGTCGCGATGATCAGGTGGATGCCTGTGGCGCGAGCCAGCTGGGCCAGCCGGGTGATCGTGCGCTCGGTTTCGTCGGGGGCCAGCATCATCAGGTCGGCCAGCTCATCGATCACCACCAGCAGATACGGCAGCTTTTTCTCCTGCGTTTTATCACAAAGCGCGTTATAGTCGGCGATATTGCGGGCGCCCACCTCGGAGAAACGGCGGTAGCGGTTATCCATCTCGCGCATCATCCACTGCAGCGCGCCGACCACATGTTCGGCGTCCACGATCACGGGTGAGAGCAGGTGAGGGATGCCGTTGTAGCCGGTCAGTTCCACGCGTTTGGGGTCCACCAACACTAGTCGAAGCTGGTCGGGAGTCATATTTAGCAGGAAGCAGGTCAGGATGTCGTTGATGCAGACTGATTTACCGGCGCCGGTGGTGCCGGCGATCAACAGGTGAGGCATGGCGGTCAGGTCCGCAGCAACGGGGTTGCCAGCCACGTCCTTGCCAAGGGCGATCTTTAACGGCGAGTTGAGGTTCTGGTAGGCGGGGCTGCGGATGATGTCTCGCAGGGAAACCAAAGAGATCTGACGGTTTGGTACTTCGATGCCGATATAACCCTTGCCGGGGACGGGAGCCTGGATGCGGATACGGGCTGCAGCCAGCGCCAAGGCCAGGTCATCGGCCAGGGATGTGATTTTGGAAACGCGCACCCGAGTCCGGCCATTGCGGGATTCAAGGAAATCCGGCTCAACGCCGAAAAGGGTGATGGCCGGGCCGCGGCGGATATCGACCACGTGTGCCGGTGCACCGAAGGAGCGCAGAGTCTCTTCGATGACCCGGGCGCGTTGGCGGTCATTTTCGCTGTCGTCGACCGGTTCTGAACCCGGCTCCAGGATTTCGTCCAGGTCCGGCAAGACCCACTCCGGCTCCTTGGTCATACGGTTGTAATAGAGGCTGGTTTGGTCCACTTCGCCGGCGGGGGTTCCTGCGCCGGTGGTGGGTTGCTCGGCGGTCTCAGCTGATTGGACCGAGTTTGTCTCAGTGCTTTGGACGGGTTTGGGCTTGGCAGCGGATGTCTGTGCGGGTTGGGCCGGAGTCACGGTCCGGGATGCCTTCTTCGCACGCCGCTCTTTAATGAAGGCGGCTAGCCCATCAAAGAGTTTGCGGAGTAGTTCTCCAAGGCCTTTCATGATGTTCGCCAGCGCCAAATCCAGGGTCAGGATCAGGCTGATCAGCAGCCAGGCGATCAGTACAACGACGGCGCCGGGGTTGCCCAGAGTTCGTGCCAGGGTGATTTTGAAAAAAGCGCCCACATAACCGCCGCCCGTGCCGGCTTTGGCTTCCACGCTGGCGCCATTAATGAAGAGATGGAACCAGGCGGTCAAGTTGATGAATAGCAAAATCAGCCCGACGACCCGTTCCGCAGAAAGTTTGGGTAGTTTTTCCAGATTGCGCATCAGCATCCAGGCGCCAAAGCCGATTAGCGCCAGGGGGAGGATGTAGACGCCCCAGCCAAAGGCCTGGCTCAGGATCCTGACCCACCAGCCCGTCACATTGCCGGTCGTGTTTGAAAACAGGCTAATCAGGGTCAGCAGACCAATCAGCAGCAGAATTATCCCGATAATATCAATTCGGCGCTCAGGAGAAACCGACTCAAGGAGAGGTTTTCGATCCTTTTGGCGGGTATTCTTCGTTTTTCGGGTTCGTTTGGTTGATTTGGATCGCTTGGTTTTCCGGCGTGCCATTCATTGCTCCCGGTTTGTTTTAGATGAATTCGATATGGTTTGGATTATAGCATAGCCGACCTTCGCAGGCACTGCGATGGCGCTTTTTCAAAGCATCACCCTGGATGTGGGTGGAATCTGATCCCCTCACGAGTGATCGAGACTTATCAAATACTATTCAAATGAAACCGGATTAACCCCTTCAGTTGTTTTCCGTGAGACATTGCATTTCTCCGGGTTTGGAGTATGATAGAAATCAGTAGAAGAGGTGTGTTTTTCACTGATTCGGCGTCTTGCTAGCGGTTTTAAAGTCTGTTATAATACTTGCGCTACCCAGAATTTGTGCAAACCGACCGTTTCATGAAATTCAACTCCGTCTCGGTCGCTGTGTGAAAGTCAGTTTCCCAAATGTCCTTAATAGAACAATGGCAGTGCTTGCCAGAATGAGATGAGCGTACTGGGGCAGCGCGCGGGATGAGCCCACTTTGACGATATGGGATTGCCGCGCATCCGATTGTAAAATTCTTCAATAAGAATTTATTTAAATCTTATCGTATCTTTAGCGGGAAATAAATTCCCGATGATTACATTTACTATTAATAGCATTTGGCAAAGAAGAGAAAAGTAGAATAATGGATATAATTGCATTAGAAGAAAAATCACTGACTGAGTTACGTTCCATGGCCCACGAACTGGGCATCCCCCGACCCCACCGACATAAAAAAGAAGGCTTGATACTGCGGCTCTCGCGAGCCATTGGTGAAACCGAGGGCCTGGAGATCCGGGGCGGCGTTTTGGAGATCATGAATGAGGGCATCGGTTTCCTGCGGCAAGACTATCGTGCCGGGTCGGATGATGTTTATGTTTCCCAGGCACAACTTCGCCGCTATGAACTCCGCTCCGGCGATATGGTCATCGGCCATGTCCGTCCCCCGCGGGAATCTGAACGGCATTACGGACTGCTCAAGGTGGAATACGTGAATGGTCTCTCCCCTGATGAGGCGAAAAGACGCCCTCGATTTGAGAAACTTACTCCCATTTTTCCCGATAAACGGTTTAATTTGGAATACGATCCTAAGGTGCTCTCCACCCGGATCATCAACCTGATTGCCCCCATTGGCCGCGGCCAGCGCGGTATGATCGTCTCACCGCCGAAAGCCGGTAAGACCACGATTTTGAAGGAAATTGCAAACGCCATTTCCGCCAACCATCCTGATGTCCGCCAGCTCATGTCCCTGATCGGTGAGCGGCCTGAAGAGGTGACGGATATGGACCGATCGGTGGATGCGGAAGTGGTTGCGTCCACTTTTGACGAACCGGTGACGGCGCATGTCCGCATGGCGGAGATTGCCCTGGAACGCGCCAAACGGCTTGTTGAATCCGGCAACGATGTGGTAATCTTGATGGACTCATTAACAAGGTTGGCTCGGGCGTATAACCTGGTGGTCAACCCCTCCGGACGAACGCTATCCGGTGGTTTGGACCCTTCAGCCTTATATCCGCCGAAGCGTTTCTTCGGTGCAGCCCGGAACCTGGAAGAAGGCGGCTCGCTTTCGATCATTGCGACTTCGCTGATCGATACCGGCTCCCGCCTGGACGACGTGGTCTATGAGGAATTCAAAGGCACCGGCAACATGGAACTGCACCTCTCCCGACGTTTGCAGGAGCGGCGCACCTTCCCGGCCATTGACATCGAACGTTCATCCACTCGCCGTGAAGACCTGTTGCTTGGTCCGGACCTGTTGAAACGGGCCTGGCTGATGCGCAGGATGTACATCCAGATGATCAGCCCCCAGCCGCAAGGCGCTGGGATGGACACCGCAGTGGCGACCGAAGCCGTGATCCAACAGGTTGCCCGTGCAAAAACCAACCTTGAATTTCTTGAGACCCTTAACGGTGAAATCTAATTGAAATTTCGAGGTGATATCCTTGAACAAGCCTACAACTGAAGAAAAAAATACTGAAAACAAACCCCGTGACTGGCGCTCTTGGGTCTCCTGGGGCGTGACTGGCCTGCTGGTGGCGGTGTTGGTCTCCATCCTCTATTGGCAGCCTATCCTGGCGCGCCAGATGGATGAGAAAACCACGGGCGCCTCAGTCGATGTGGGCCCTGTCGCCGATGCTTCCAACGAAGCGTTGGCGAATATGCCCTATTTTGTCCCTGCGGAAGAAGGCGGTTATTTGCTTCGTTACCCCGAAACGCACACCATCGCCCCCACCCGGCCGCGCAGCGAACCGATTCAGTATACGGTTGAGTCCGGTGATGCTGTATTCAGCATTGCGAAGAAATACAACATCAGCCCTGAGACGCTGCTTTGGTCCAACTATGACACGCTCAAAGACGACCCACACTCGATCCGGCCCGGCCAGGAATTGATCATCCCACCCACGAACGGTATTTTGTATGAGTGGGAGGAAGGGGACACCCTCGAGAAGGTTGCAGCAGATTTCAAGGCTTCCCCGGATGACATTCTCAATTGGGCCGGGAATGGGCTGGACCTGACCAATCCCGAGATTGGTGAAGGTGATATTGTGATGATCCCCGGCGGTCAGCGTGAATTCCAGCAATGGGTCGTCCCGACCTATGCAGTCGGCCGTGCCGGCGTGAACAGCAACATGCCCGGCGGTTGTACGGTTGAAGGCGGCGGCTATGTTGGCGGCGGATTCTTCATTTGGCCGGCGGATAACCATTACCTGTCCGGTAATGATTACTGGTCCGGCCACCTGGCGATCGATATCGCTGCCGGCACCGGTATGTCCATCTACGCTGCAGACTCCGGCGTGGTGGTGTACGCCGGTTGGGATAGCAACGGCTACGGTAACGTGGTGATGATTGACCACCAGAACGGCTATCACACGCTCTATGCCCACTTGAGCTCAATCAATGTCTATTGCGGCAGCAGCGTAGTGCAGGGTCAGGTAATTGGCTTGGCTGGTTCAACCGGTAACTCCACCGGGGCGCACCTCCACTTTGAGGTACGTTACTTTGGCGGCTTCCTGAACCCCTGGACTGTCCTGCCCTGAGCAATCCTGTTGTGATATAATCGCTTATCTGATTTGCTCCAGTAGCTCAATTGGATAGAGCAAGGCACTCCTAACGCCTAGGTTGGGGGTTCGAGTCCCTCCTGGAGCATACCGAATTACTACGAAAGCGCCCATCGATATGGGCGCTTTTTTTGAGCGGTGTGTGAAAATTTGGGGGTCTCGTGGGCGGTCAGTATATTCTTCGGTCCCCGCAACCGGGGCGAATTTCTTTCCCGGAGTGCGGACTTCAGTTCGCCCAGTTAAATCGCGATGGATTAGGCTCTATCCGTAAACTACTATTTTCATGGGCTTTATAAGGTATTTTCATAAAAAACGCCGGGATTGTTAAAATTCCTGGCGTTTGGTTGTTAATTGAGTTGTTTGTTTACCAGTTCGACTCATCGTCGTCAAGGTTGAGGTCGAAACCTTCGTCTTCAATTTCTTCCGGATCTCGCCGGACCCAGAGGACCAGTATTTCGCCGTGTTCGGATTCGACCGTGCGGGCTGCGACGATCGGGATTTCCTTGGTCATGCCAATCGGGTCGCGATATTCGAGGAACATCGTAGCCTGGTGCGCCCAGGCGTTGTGACATCGCTCGAGGAGGGCTTTTCCGTTCAGGGTGCGAACAACTGTGCGGGCTGTATCGTAGAGATAGGGACCTTCGCTCAGGCCGCCCGTCCACCCGTTCATCCCAATGACGAGGTCGGTTTCGACGGAGTCAAAATTCGGCGTGGGGCCTTCAATGATCGTAATCTTATTATCCATAAGTCATTACCTCGAGTGGATATTACCACATTTCGCTTGCTGAGGCTAGATAAATTAACGGGCCCAGAAGGGCCCGTTCGACTGCTGATTGGGTTGAATATTTGGCTGAAAAGATCAGGGGTAGGTGTTATTGTAGAACCAGTTGTACGCATACCAACCATCCGTGGTTGCCTGCAGGCGGATGGCGATGCGGTCTTCACCCGCCAACGCTGCAGGAATGTTAAAGGTCTTACTGAAGGAACCGCCCGAGCCGGAGTCGATGGTGGCTACCATGATGCCGTCCACTCCCTGGGTCCACATCTTGCCCATCAGGACCTCGAAGTCATAATCAGCCGGGAAGTTATTGGTTTGGATGGTGACTTTGTTGTCCGCTGCGACGCTCGAAATCGAGAAGCTGGGAATGCCGGTATATCCGCCGCTGGCAGGGCTGCCCAAGGGTGTGCCGCTGGCGGTGTTGTTATAGAACCAGTTATAAGCATAGAAATAATTATCGGCTGTTTGCAGGCGAATCGAGATTTGGCGGTTCCCTTTGAGACCATCTGGGATGTCGAAGGTCTTGATAAAGGCGCCGCCTGCACCCGAACTAATCGTGGTCACGAGCGTGCCGCCGATGCCCTGGGTCCACATCTGCCCCATCAGGACCTGGAAGGTCTTATCGGCGGGGAAGTTGTTGGTTTTGATCGTCACGTCTTCGTCTTCATTGACGGAGACGACTGAGAAGGTGGGGATGCCGGAATAACCGCTGACCTCGCCGCCTGCGCCGCCGCTGCCGGCCGCCAGGTTCTCAAACCAGGTGTAGAGCACCAGGCTGCTGTCACGGGATTCGTAGCGGATGGCGATCTTCGCCTCATCCTGCAGTGAGGGCGGGATGTCAAAATTGGCGACAAAATCCCCGTCATCGCCGGAGTTGACCGTCTCGACCTCGATGCCATCTAGGCCCAGTGTACCGTATTTGCCCATCAGAACATCGAAGGCTTCATCCTCCGGTAAGCCGGTTGCCTGTACGATCACATATTCGCCGGGTTCAACATTGGTCACGATGACCGCCGCGCCAACGGCTTCGTCATCAACCGGGATACCGCCGGTATGCGACCCGAAGGTTGTGTTATTGAACCAGTTATACGAATAGTAGCCGCCATAGGTGGAATCCGTCCGAATGGCGATGGCGGACTCATCCTGCAGGGCGGTCGGGATTGGGAAAGTCCATTTGAGGCTGCCACCGGCGCCGGAATTAACGGTGCCGACCAGGATCCCGTTGACGCCTTTGGCGCCCAAATAGCCCATGCGAACGGTGAAATTATAGTTCGCCGGGAAATTGGCGGTCACGATGGTCACTTTATCGCCTTCGGTGACGCCCTGGATCTCGAAGGTGGGGATGGTCATGGCCTGGACCTGGCCGTTGACTGCGAAGAGCGCTGCAACGCCAACAAGTAAGGTGAGGAGCATTATTTTTCTCATTTTGTTTCCTTTGATTTTAAATCGACTGCAGAAGTCTGCTGAATGATACCTAAGACTTCATCGGTTAATGCCCGGTACTGTTCCGTGGCACGCGATTTGGGATCATAGACCTGGATGGGGATGCCTGCCAACTGGCTTTCGGGCAGTTTGATGTCAATGCCGATGGCTGTCCTGAGCAGATCGGACCGGTAGTGTTCTTCAATTTGAGCGTGGATCCGGCCGTGCAGGCTGGCGCGCCGGTCAACTTTGTTGATCAAGAGTCGGTAGTCCAGGTCCGGATTAATCCGCTGCCGGGAGAGGTTGATCAGGCGGAACATGTTTTCGAGCGTCTGGAGGGGGAAGTATTCACAGACAACCGGCAAAATGGCGAGGTCAGCGCAGGCGATGGCGTTGATCGAGAGCACATCCATGCCGGGAGGGCAGTCCAGGATCACGATGTCGTAATCCGGAAAATCACCGTTGACCAGGATCTTGCGAAGGATAAATTCGTATTCCTCCTGCTGATAAAGCTCACGCGGGAGCGGAAAGAGTGACGGGTGTGAGGGGATGATATTGACCTGTCTGATGGATGTCGGACGGATCAGACTCTTGGGGGGGTAGGTACCGTGAAAAAGATCGGCTGTGGAGCGTTTGACCCGGCTGAGGTTGATGCCAAATGCCGATGTCAGGTTGCCTGAGGCTGCCAGGTCGATGATGAGCACTTCCTGTCCGGCTTGCGCCAGCCCTGTCCCCAGGCATACGGCCGTCGTGGTCTTCCCAACACCGCCCTTTTGCTGGCAGAGAGAGATCACGTAGGGTGATAGGGCGGATTTTCCATCTTTTCCCGGGACCATCAGACGTCTCCAAACACTTGTTTCAATATTTAAGATTATACAGGAGAAAATCCTGCACTTCAATCTGACGCAAGAAATTCCAGGATAATAGGACTATTGATAAGTAGTAAAAACCGCCTCATCGAGAGGCGGTCTGTGTAAATTGCTGATATGTTATTTGGCATTCACTTTGATCGTGCGGGGTTTGGCTTCCTCAGCCTTGGGGATTACGAGGGTCAGGACGCCGTTTTCAAGGTTTGCGCTCACTTTGGTGGGGTCCAAGGGTGTGGGCAGGGTGATCACCCGGTGGAACTTGCCGCTGGGTAATTCGGCCAAGAGGTAATTTGCGTTCTCATCCCGCTCCACCGTGATCGCACCGGAGATGGTGACGATTTCGTTAACAATTTGGATATCCAGGTCGTCCGCGTGGACGCCTGGGAGCAGGGCTTTGACGGTAAAGGAGTCGCTCTCGGCGGCGACGTCGATGGGGAAGGTCAGTTCATTGCTGTAGTCATCGTCCCAATCCCGCAGCATTTCATCAATCATTCGACGACGGCGTGCATGGCGCATGGGGCTAATATAAAGTGTCATTTTATCCTCCAATGGTACTTGGTTTTTCAGGTTCAAGATCATAATAATTTCAATCTGTTAATACTTTGTTGGCGTAAAATCAAAGAAATATAAGAATTCGGCCTGCGGTGGTATGCTTATTAGGCTAAATAATAAGAGTGTGTTTTATGAAGAAAAAAATAATCCTGATCATTTTCATCATTGCTGCAGCATTCTCCGTGGGGCTCTACCTGCTCTACCGGACATATTTTGAACCCACCGGCCGAACCCGCGAGGTGTTTGAATTCCTGCGGGATCCTGATCGGCATCCGGAAGCACGCCTGACTGCGCTCTCCCGCTGTGGCGACTCCCCGTTCAGTATGCCGACGGATGGCTTGATCGGCTTTTTATGGGGTGATTCCTTCCGGATCGGACACCGTCACCAGGGCATTGATATTTTCGCCGGGACGGAAGCGGGTCGCTCCCCGGTCTATGCGGCCTATGACGGTTACCTGACCCGCCTGCCGGATTGGAAATCGTCGGTTATCATCCGCATCCCCGAGGACCCGCTCCAGCCGGACAGACAGATCTGGACTTATTACACCCATATGGCCGATGTGGATGGACGATCTTTCATTGATGAAGCCTTTCCCGCCGGGACGGAAGACCTCTTTGTAACGGCCGGGACGCTCCTGGGCTACCAGGGAAATTATTCCGGGACCCCCGGGAACCCTACCGGCGTTCATTTGCATTTTTCTATCATCAAAGATGATGGCGAGGGCTCCTTTCTGAACGAACTGGAGATTAGGAATACCCTGGATCCCTCGCCGTATTTTGGTTTGGCCCTTAACGCCAAAGAAAATGCCTCGTCGATCCCAACCTGCACAGCGCCCTGATCTGATGGATATCGTATAATAAATCATTGGTCTGAAACTGATTCGGACCAGGATCTGGAGCATCATATGGAGGAAATCAGAAACCAAGTTTTTATTGAAGATGGCTATCCGGGTGTTGTGGTCGGTGCGGTCTGCTCTGACAGGGGTTTGTTTATGGTGGATGCCCCGTTTCGCGCCGTTGACCAGGGTCACTGGCGTAGGGCTTTATCCCGCCTGGAGGGGGCTATTGGCAAACAAAAAATGCTCCTGCTACTGAACACACACATTGACCGGTCGTTGGGGGTGCGTGCGATGGAGAGCGTTGTGGTGGGGCAGCAAAACAGCGTTAGCATTCTGGAGAATCGACCAACGGCTGCCCGCAGCCAGGAGATTGACGCCGGCGCAGATTGGGAGCCTTTCGATCTGCCGTCGAATATCTGTTGGGCGCTGCCTGAATTGAGTTTTTCGCAATTATTGTCCATCTACTGGGGTGACATCCCGCTGCTCTTGGAACATCACCCTGGCAGCCATACAGCCGGGAGCTGGCTGAAATTGGAAAATGAGAAGGTGGTTTTCGTGGGCGATAGCGTGGTGATCCATCAGCCGCCGTTCCTGGCTTATGCCGATCTGGATGCCTGGATTGCGGATTTTGACCTGCTTTTATCGGATGCGTATAAGGGGTATAAGATCGTCAGCGGTCGGAACGGGGTTGTACACCCCCAATCGATTCAGAAGGCAAGGCGCACCCTGCTCATGATCAAAACAACAGTTGAAGACGTTGCCGCTGAAAAGGGTCAGGTCGAGGACCTGTTGGCCGAAGTGCCCAGTCTATTGAAACCGCTTAGTTTCAACAAGAATCTCACCCAGCTCTATCACAACCGCTTGTTATGGGGGTTGGAACACTATTACAGGCAACGTTATTTAAATGCAAATGATGAACAAAAAGGAGCGCGTTAATGCAGCCAGGAGACTGTGTCCCGTTGGTCGAAGCGACCCGGGGCGAAATAGTGGAGTCGATCCATTTTGGCGCCTTCATCGTGGTCGATTCGCAGGGACATGTCCTCGCATCAGAGGGGAACCCTTCTTTAATGACCTACCCGCGCAGTTCAATGAAACCTTTCCAGGCGCTGCCCTTCATCGAGCGCGGCGGGGCGGCGGTCTTTGGGTTGAGTCAGCAGGAGATCGCGATCATGTGCGCCTCCCATTCGGGCACGGATTTGCATAAATCCGTGTTGGAAGGTATGCATGCCAAGGTTGGCCTCACGGAGAACGACCTGGCTTGCGGTGTGCATTGGCCTGGTGACAGCGATACCCGCGATGCGCTGAAGCGCGCCGGCGAGGAACCAACACCCTACCGACATAACTGTTCCGGCAAGCACAGCGGGATGCTGGCGCACGCCGTATTGCGGGGACTGGTTAAGGAAGATTATCTGGACCCGATGCACCCCGTGCAGGTGAGCATCCGGGAGACGCTGGCCGAGATGGTCGAGATGGCGCCGGATGAGATGCCGCTGGGACGGGATGGTTGCTCGGCGCCCGTTTATGGCATCCCCTTGCAACCCATGGCGCGGGGCGTGGCTAAACTGGCTGATCCGGCAAGCCTGGATGAAGGCCGTGCGGCAGCGTGCCGTCTGATCACGGCCGCGATGATGGCGCACCCGGTGATGGTGGCCGGACCCGGCAAATTTGACACGGATTTGATGAAGGCTGCCGGCGGCAAACTGTTCTGCAAGGGCGGTGCAGAAGGCTACCAGATCATTGGCGTAATGCCCGGTGTGCGCTCGGAAGATGACCCCGGGTTGGGGATCGCCATCAAGATCTCGGACGGCGATTCAAACGGCCGGGCCAGAGAGAGCGTCAGCCTGACGTTGCTGGCGGCTTTGGGTGTATTGAATGAGGATGAATTAGCAGAACTCGCGGATTATGGTAATAAACCGGTGAAGAACTGGCGCGGGTTTGAGGTCGGCGAAGTCCGACCGGCGTTTTCACTATAGCAAACGGGAAGATAGGCAGGTTGATGGCTGAAACGAACGCAGATTTTCAGGAAAAGATCACCCAAATTCGGCAGCGTCTGATTGACGCTTACGGTGAACCGGTCTGGCGCACGCCGTTGCCGCCGGTGGACGAATTGGTTTCGACCATCCTCTCGCAGAATACCAATGACCTCAATCGGGACAAGGCGTTTGACAGCCTCAAGGTTGCTTTCCCGGATTGGAAATCCGTGATGACAGCGGATACGGACGAGGTGATCGAGGCGGTTCGGATTGCGGGCCTGGCGAACCAGAAGGGGCCGCGGATCCAGGGGGCTTTGCAGGATATCGCCGATCAGACAGGGGGCAAGCTGGACCTTGAATTTTTACGTGAGATGCCGTTGAAGGATGCCCGAAAGTGGCTGCTGGACATCAAAGGCGTGGGACCGAAGACGGCTGCGATCGTGCTGTTGTTTTCGATGGGGATCCCCGCCTTCCCGGTGGATACGCACATCTACCGGACGACCGGCCGGATCGGCCTGCGGCCTGAGAAGATCTCGGTGGAGAAGACCCATGCCTACTTGGAAGAGCGCATACCGGAGGCCTATTTCTACGACCTGCACCTGAACCTGATCCGGCTGGGAAGGGAGGTCTGCGGGGCGCGCAAGTGGGAATGCTTCCGCTGCCCGGTGGAAGACCTCTGCCAATTCGAGCAGAAAAACCTGACCCCGGAAACGGATTGACCCGCAAGATGTCAGGTTGTTTTCATTTGTATATTAATTGAATAGACGTTTACGAATTAGGAAAGATCGCCGATCATTGACCAGGGGCCGGTCCAGGTGATGTGCACGTCCATTTCCTGGCCGAGCAGGTCTTGCTCTGATTCCACAAAGACCAATTTGTTGGTT
Organism: Chloroflexota bacterium; assembly: GCA_034189815.1. Lineage (GTDB taxonomy): Bacteria > Chloroflexota > Anaerolineae > Anaerolineales > Anaerolineaceae > Brevifilum. The sequence continues at coordinate 6,803 of JAXHUD010000010.1, read as the reverse complement.
GACGTACGGCCGCGCCAGCGCCCGCGGGATTTCTCTTCAAACAAGACAGGTACATCCGTCTCCATGTAGCGAGCATTGATCTCGGCGGAAATTTCCTCCTGTAGATCCTCCAGCAGGCGGAAACGGCGCATTTTTTCTTCGTCGGGAACATCATCCACCAGCTTGCGGGCGGAATAGGTACCCTCACGGGGAGAATAGCGCGCCAGGTGGGCCACGTCCATCCTTAAGTCGTCCAGCAGTTGGTAGGTTTCCTGGAATTGCTCGACCGTCTCACCCGGGAACCCGACGATGATGTCGGTGGCAATCGAGACACCGGGGATCCGGTCTCGGATGCGGCCGATGAGGTCGCGATAGGCCTGGGCGGTGTAGCCCCGGCGCATGGCGCGCAGGATCGTGTCATCGCCGGCCTGGATCGGCACTTCGATGTGCGGGCAGACCTTGGGCAGCTCGGCAACGGCATTCAGCAGGTCGTCCGTCATCCAGTTGGGATGGGAGGTCAGGAAGCGGATGCGCTTGAGGTCATCAATTTCACTTAGCTCTCGCAGCAGCGCCGCTAGTGTGGGCTTCCCGGGCAGGTCCAGACCATAACGGTCTACGATCTGGCCCAGGAGCGTGATTTCTTTTACGCCCTGACGGACAAGGCTGTGTGCTTCCTGCACGATCTCCTGGTAGAGGCGGGAGTGCTCGCGGCCGCGCTTGGCGGGGATAATGCAATAAGCGCAGGCATGGGAGCAGCCCAAAACAACCGGGATGTAAGCGGAGACCAGCTTGCCCTGTTCGTGCTTGGGCAGCACCAAGTCGCCATCCAGAACCGCGTTGGTCTCGGCCACACTGGCTTGCACGTCAGCCTTGCCGGCCCGTACGTTGAGCAGGGTCAGCAGCTGCGCCGGGTCGGAGGGCGGCGAGACCACGTCCACCCAGGGGAAGCGGGATTGGATCTTGTCATTGCCGCGCACGCCGATCAGACAGCCCATCAGACTAATCACCAGATCGGGATTTTTATCTTTTAATGGCTTAAGAGAACTGAGTCGGCCGATGGCCTTGTTTTCAGCACTCTGGCGCACCACACAGGTGTTGAGCACGATCACATCAGCCAGGTCCGGCTTTTTGGTTGGCTCGTAACCCATGCCTTCCAGGGCCGAGGCCAGTCGCCGGGAATCGGCCACATTCATCTGGCAGCCTTCTGTCCAAATATGGTATTTCATAGGCGCTTATTATACTCGACGGGGTCAAGCGGAGTTTTGGCGGTGATTTTGTAATATCATTGACCTGCTGAGCTGGATTTATAATATATAATATACAGAGATGAGCGCACTCTCGGGATTCCGAATGTGGTCAGCCTGACCTGATGGAAACCCTTCCGGGGTATGGAGTGAGCCTACGGTTTTAAGTTATAATTAAAACAATCTGTTGGAATTGTTGATTTTTATGGAGAAGTGCAATGGATTTTGAGATAAAAGAATATAAGCGCAGCGCCGTGATTTATACCAGCGGCCGGATTGATAGTTATACAGCCCCCGAGGTTGAAGAGGCGTTGAGCCAACTGATTGAAAAAGGTCAGTTCAATATCATCTTCGATATGCAGGATGTGACCTTCGTCTCCAGCGCAGGCTGGTGGGCCTTGATCCGCATCCAGAAAGAGGTCAAGAAGATGAACCGGGGCGAGTTGGTCCTGGTCAATCTGGACCAGCGCATCCGGGAATCCATGGACCTGGTCGGGATCGGGCCTTATTTCAAGGCGTTTGATGATCTGACGGAGGCTGTCGGCAGTTTTTAGGCTGCGACATTTGATAGATAATAACGAGGCTGCCCCAATCGGGCAGTCTTTTGGGTTAATGGGATTACAGGAAGGCGAAATTCAGGAAGGGTTTTTTCGTATAGCCGCAGTCTGTTGAGCGAAATCGGCGATACCGCTGATCACCAGCACCACCGGATTGACCCCGCCGCCCAGGGCCAGGTCAACGCTGATGTGATTGCTGGCGGCCAGTTTCACAGTCCTGGCCCGAGATATTCGGGGCGCAGAAGAATCCCGCTGCCTGCCGGTCTCACTGTCAACGCTGGGGGGAGGATTTTATTTCACCTCGATTTGGTAGGCGGCTTCCTGATTGGTGTAGGGCGTGGTCCCACTGACCACGATGATGACGGTATCGTTTGTATCCAGCGAAAGGGTCATGGCGGCTGTGTTGGAATTGGAGAACTCAAGGGGCGTGACCGTGGTTTCGCCGTTCTGTGTAATGATGGAAACACGGAAGGTCTGGGGCAGGGTATTTGCGACCCGTGCGAAGCCATCCGCAACCCAGCCGCCGTCGTCCTCCTCGAAATCAGAGGTGTAGTCTATAGCCGGGATGCTGACATCGTCCAATAGCAGTCCTTCGCCGTTGACGGCTGCGTCGGTGATGTACTCGAACCGAAGGCTAACTGTTTCGCCGGCGAATTGGGAGAGATTCACCGACTCTTCAATCCAGCCGTTGGTCGCCCCGTTGTAGCCGCAGCCGTAGCTGTTGCCGGAGGGGTCCAGCGTGGTGCAGGAGGGCGTATTCAGAATCTGCCAGGATTCGCCATCGGTGGAGGCGGTCAGGTAAAGGTAGTCGTAATCTTCTTCCAGGTCATACCAGGTGGCGTAATTGAATTCGATGGGGCCGTCCACGCCAGTGAAGTCAAATTCCTGCGTGAGGGTCATATCGGACTCGTCGCCTTTATTGGAATAGAAAGCGTAATCACCGGAGTGAGCAGCCTCGGGCAGCAGCCCGACAGTCGTATCACCGGTGAAGTGCAGTTGGACATCACCCGTAATCCCACTGAGCGCAATCGTGTCGACGCCGTATTGGTGAACGTAGCGATTGAGCGGTTCATCCGGGAGGCCTTCGAAAGTCTCTGTGATGGTCGCCGGGATGGGATCGTAGCGGACGTAGTCATAGCGGCCGTCGGCGATGGTTGAATCCATGAGCGTGTTGGCGACGGCCCAATCGGCAAAGACATCGTCCGCGGTGATCGGTTCCCCGGTAAGCGGATCGGTGATGCCGAGATCCTCCAGCACCAGGGTGATCGATTCCATCGAATTGTCAGGGTGGGCCACGAGGGCTTGCGAGGCTTCTTCGCCGAAGCGATCGAGGAAATAGGTCATGAAGAGGAACGAAGCGCCATAGTAGGGTGAGTTGGCGCCGACTTCGTCGCCCCAATCGGTGAGCTGCAGGTCGGTCTGGGCCAGGTAACTGTAATCGTGCCCGCCCACATCGTAGCCATTAAGCAGCTCCGCCAACATCGAAAAGCCCTCGTTCATCCAGGTTGATTCGTTGCGGTCGGTGTACCAATGGATCATGTGCTGATATTCGTGGGCCAGCGTGCCGTAGATATATTCATCCCAGAGCGGGACATTATCTGAATTGATCAGGAACATTTCGTGGGCGTTGGAATAGTCGTGCGCATCCGGGTGGAGTTCGTCGGCGGAAGAATAGTAGCCCGCCAGGGAATAACCCAGGCCGCCTGCATAAAGGATGTAGATATGCGGGTCGCCATCCACGCCGGGGCTCCATTCGGTGCCGAAGAATTCCCGATTGAAGGGGATGATCTGCTGGTCGAAGGTCTCGCCCAGCTTCTCCAGATCGTTTTCATCGTATTCAACGCCGTCCTGGATCCAGAAATAGGTTTGCTCGCCCACAAAGCGCAGGGTGGCATCAATCTGGAAGTTCTCGTTGGTGTCCACATTGGTGACCCAGAAGGTTTTCCTCGCCCCGGTGGCATAAGGCGCGTCGGGGTCGGGTAAAGTTTCGGGGACGTTCGGGATCCCGCCCAGGCGCTCGGCCAGGTCAATGGGGTCGTTGATCGGCACGATCGTACCGTTGAGCGTGGCGAGAGTTTCGTAAGCCGGGTCCGGGATCGGTTCGGTCTGGATGCTCTCTGGCTCAGCGATGGTGGCCGTGGCCTGCTGAGCGGAGAGCGGGTCAGCCCGTTCAAGCCAGCCCGTCAGCGCGGTCCCGCCGACGAAGAGCACCAGGCAAGCGAAAAGACAGCAAAAGGCGATCGCCAAAAGGACAGTCAGGATGATCGGGAGGAGGGGGGATTTTTTCTTATTATCCATTTTATTTTAGTTTTCTATTAGGTCTTAGTTCGGTGGGCGCTCTGTTCGGGCGAACTGGTCCCACTGTATGCGCACAAATGGAGAGCGCCCGGAAAAAGTTTAACCCTATTTATACCTTATTTTATCCAATTTCTAACTTCTAAGGGATAAACGCAGGGTAAATCAAGAGGTTGATGTCTCTGGGTTCAGATAAGATATAATACTCCCTGTCTGACCACGTTGAATAACAGAGAGGAATGACACATGAGTGGTGAATTAGATCCCTTACAGAGTCTCAAGAATCTGTTACGCAATTGGTGGAAAATTATCCTGATCGCCTATGTCGGCGCACTGGCAGGCCTGGTGGCCTCTTATCTGATGCCTGTTAAATATCAGGCAGGGGCGGTATTCAGCGCCAGTATTGACTTCACCCAAATCAACTTCGAAAACCTGTTGGGCGAGCAGGAGCAGCCCCTCACATTCACCCAATATGATGAGGACCTGGCCCTCCAGGTGGTCAATCGCTTCCTGCTCCAGGAACAAAGCGCGGCCCTGGCTTACGCCCAAACGCTTGACCCGTCCATTGACCTGGCGACATTCAGACGAGACAACCAGATCCAACGTTATCACGCCGAATGGTATCTGCGTTATCGGCATACGGACCCCGAGATCGCCCAAAAGATCGTCAATTACTGGGCAATGAATGCCTTTGAGGCTTTGCAGACCGCGCAGGCGAACGGCAAAGCGGAGAGCTTTGTGATTGTGGATCTGGTGGCCGAGGCGCCGCTGCCGCAGGAGCCGCTCTATCAGAACCGGGGGACACTTGTGCTTTCTGGTGCGCTGATCGGTATCATCCTGGGTGTGTTGGTGGTGGATGGCCGGATCCGTTTCGGTAAACGGACGACGAAGGAGGTTTAGCGATGCTGACCGCTCTTTCCAGGAACGGCATTTATAAGCTGCTCTGCAAGGTCCTACTCTTCCTGGTGCTGGTCGGGCTGCCGCTCACCAGCTTCCCGTTGCTCAGCCGCCTTTCGGGTGGCGCGCTTGTTGCGCCCTTCTCTTTCATTCCGCTGGTCATCCTGTTGATCGTTTGGTTTGTGCCCTACCTGCTGGAGCGGGGGAAGTTGCCGGCCGAGGCGACGCCTTTGCTGTATTTCGTATTGATAGCGGTTGCCGTTTCGGCCCTGGCATTCTTCATGGACGGTTATTACGCCCGCGGGCGGGATTTCTTCGACCAGAGCCTCCGGGCCTTTATAAGTCTGGCGGTCGGCTTGAGTTTCTATTTGTTCTTTGCGGTATATCCCCGGAATGAAAAGGGGTTTCAGCAGGTGCTGCGGTTTATTTATATCGGCGGCGTTCTGTTAATCGCCTTCAGCTTGTTGGAATTCGCTTTCCTGCGGCTGTATGGCAGCGCCCGGGAGATGCCGGCCTGGTTCATGCGGGTGCGCGCCTTCCTGGCGTTCCAATCCCCCAGTGTGTTCATTATCAACCGGGTTGCCGGCCTGGCCTATGAGCCGTCGTGGTACGTGCGCGAGTTCAACCTGGTGTTGTTCCCGCTTTGGTTGTCGGCCGTTTACCAGCGCCAGTCGATCTTCAAGTGGCGGCTGTGGATCTTCCAAGTGGAAGATTTCCTGATGCTGGCCGGGTTGGTTGTCTTTGGGCTGAGCTCCCCGCGCATCGGGCTGCTGGCCTTCCTGGCCTCGCTGGCGTATGTCGTGCTGATTCTGGTGAGTCAGCTACATGGGAAGATCACCGCCTGGTATCTGGCCCGCCGCAAAGGCGCGCCCAAGAACCCGGTCGGGGTGAAAGTGATCCTGGCGGTGTTGATGGTGGTGGTCGCGGTGGCGGCTGCCGGGACGGCACTCTTTGGCTATATGGGCGTTGCCAGCCAGTGGGACTATCGCTACGAGCGCCTGTTCAGTGGGGAGGCCTTTGAAGAATTGGACCTTTTCCCGCTTAACGAAGACAATCTGATCCGCTTCTCGGAGCAGCTTTCCTTCATGGAGCGGATGATTTACTGGTTTGGCGGGTGGCATATCTTCAACGATTATCCCCTTGGCGTTGGGCTGGGGAACGCCGGGTTCTATTTCAATGACCGCGTGAATGGGCAGGCGTTCAAGTCGTTTGAGATGCGAAATCTGATCTATCGGGCTTCTTACCTCTCCAATACGAAGAACCTCTGGGTGCGTCTGCTCTCTGAGACGGGCTTCCCGGGGCTGGTGGTGTTCCTGGTCTGGCTGATTGTGCTCTGGCGCAGTTCGGCCCTGATACGTAAGCGCGGGTCGGCGACGCTGAAGATTGTGGGGTTGGCGGGGCAATTGTTCCTGCTGGCGTATTTACTGGAGGGCTTCAGCATGGATTCCTTCGCCATGCCCTACCAGTGGTTGATGACCGGTTTGATCTCAGCCGGTGGGATGTGGGTGCGGAAGCAGGAAGCTCAGGAAAAGGGATGAGAAGGGGGTAGTGAATTATGAATCAGTATCTAATGGAGTTTTATAGCATCCTCTGCTGAGGTGTTAAATCATAGGCGGGAATGGATGGGAGTCGAACCCACCACGGCTCGCAACGCGACCCGACGACCGGTGTTGAAGACCGGGAGGCCCACCGGGACCTAACCATTCCCACGGTTAAGCATAACCAGCCACCCCCAGGATGTCAACAGATTCGAATGGTTTGAATTGCATCTCGTTTGTTGAGATAACATTAGTATGATTGTCGTGTGATCATAAAGGGTGAGACAAGATAG
>JAXHUD010000001.1:0-51634 GCA_034189815.1 Chloroflexota bacterium | reverse complement strand
TCACCTTTGAATACGCATTGATTGAAGGCGTAAACGATTCTTTGGGCGATGCAGAAGCCCTGGCCCGGAAGATCAGGGGAATGCTCTGCCATGTCAATTTGATCCCGCTGAACCCAACGCAGGAATTCAATAAGCAAGGCACTCCAGCAGACCAGGTGCGGGCGTTCGCAGCAGTTCTGGATTCACATAACATCCCCGTATCGGTCAGGTTGCGCCGGGGCATTGAAATCCAGGCCGGATGCGGACAGTTGGCAACAGAAGTTGAACAGAACGGCTGAATCCCCAAGCTCAACATGATATAATCGAGCCGATATGAGCGAAAACATCTTAAATAAATGGCGCAACGGTCTTGAAAAAACCCGCAAAGTCACTTTTGGCAGGATTTCCAATTTCCTGGGCGCGTCTGAACTGAATGATGAAACCTGGGAAGACCTGGAAGCCCTGCTGATCCAGGCTGACATCGGCGTCGAGACGTCTCTTGCCGTGATCGAAGCCATCAAAACAAAGGTCTACGAGCAGGGGCTGACCCATGTCGACGAGATCATGACAGCGCTGCGCGAGGAATTGCTTGTCCGTTTGGCGGCGCCAAACTTTCCTGAATTCTCATTTACTCCGACCGTCATTATGTTAGTCGGAGTCAATGGCTCTGGGAAGACCACGACAGCCGCAAAACTCGCCCACCGCTTTGAGCAAAACAATAAATCTGTCTTGCTTGTGGCCGCGGATACCTACCGGGCTGCAGCGATTGAACAGTTGCAAGTTTGGTCAGAGCGGATCAACGTCCCAATGGTGGCCGGACAACCCGATGGCGACCCGGGCGCCGCGGCTTATGACGGCATCAGTGCGGCCATTTCACGCAAGAAGGATATCGCTCTAATTGATACAGCCGGACGTCTGCATACCCGTTATAACCTGATGGAAGAGATCAAAAAAGTCCACCGGGTCAGCGGAAAGGCCTTGTCCGGGGCGCCGCACGCCACCTGGCTGGTTTTGGATGCCACCACGGGCCAGAACGCCTTGCAGCAGGCCAAAGCCTTCCAGGAAGCCGTGCAGATCGACGGGGTCATCCTGGCGAAACTCGATTCATCCGCCAAAGGTGGGATGGCCTTCGCCATCAAGGCGCAGCTTGGGCTGCCGATCCTTTACGCCGGTTTGGGTGAAGGCGTTGACGACCTGCAGCGCTTCGACCGGGAAGCTTTTATCAAGGGTATTATTGCTTAGAAAACTTATTTGGAGGAACGATGGCAACGGATTTGAGCGCTCGATTAACGGAAGCATATGAAAAACTGCTGAACCTTCAGGAGCATCTTTGACCTTTCAAATAAGAAGGATGAACTCAGCAAATTAGAAAAGGAATCTCAGGATCCCCATCTTTGGGATAATCGCGAACGGGCTCAGAAAATCATGATTCGTCAATCCGCATTGCGGGATGCGATCAGTTCTTATGAGGCGCTCAAAAAGCGCACGGAAGACACCCTTGAAATGCTCGACATCGCGGAAGATTCGATGATGGCGGAACTCGGAACCGAGATCGGCCAGATCGAGGACGAGATTGACCGGCTCGAACTGAACACCCTGCTTTCGGGTAAATATGACCGAGGGAACGCCCTGCTGGCGATCCATGCCGGCGCGGGCGGCACCGATTCGCAGGATTGGGCTGAAATGCTGGAGCGCATGTATCTGCGCTGGGCAGAGGCGCACGGTTACCAGACGGACATCCTTGACCAGACCGATGGTGAAGAGGCCGGGATCAAGAGCGCGACCATCGGCGTCAGCGGCCCCCTTGCCTATGGATACTTGCGCCCGGAGAAAGGCGTGCACCGCCTGGTACGGCTTTCGCCATTTGACGCCGCCCATCGCCGCCATACATCCTTTGCGCTGGTTGAAGTCCTGCCGGAATTTAACGAGGCAAATGAGATCACGATCCCGCCCGATGATATCAAGATCGATGTATATAAATCTTCCGGAGCGGGTGGGCAGAACGTGCAGAAGAACGCGACCGCTGTGCGTCTGACCCACATTCCCACAGGGTTGGTGGTGACCTGTCAGAATGAGCGATCCCAGGTGCAGAACCGGGAGAACGCGCTGCGGGTGCTCAAAGCACGACTCTTGGAGATGAAGCAGGAAGCGCAAGCCGAGAAGATTTCCGAGCTGCGCGGTGAATACACCAAGGCCGAATGGGGATCGCAAATCCGTTCGTATGTGCTGCACCCCTATCAACTGGTCAAAGACCACCGAACCGAGCACGAGACAGGCGACACCCAATCCGTGCTGGATGGCGACCTTGACCCCTTCATCGAAGCCTATCTCCGAAAGACAGATTAAGTTCCCGTCGAAATAATAAAATAACCACCGTTTAACAGCGGTGGTCTTTTTTTTTGAGAATAAATAAGGTCTTAAGGCATCTGGACCGTTCAACTAATATTCTCACCAGGCCTAATCTAAAATGCGGGCCAGGCGGACCATCTCCATTGAAATCTGTTTTTTGTTCGAAACAACGACATCCAATGGCGTCGTTTGGACCTGGCCTTCTTTTAGGCCGACCAAAACGCCGTATTCTTCCCGCTCGATGGCTTCCACCGCGCCAGCGCCAAATTGGCTGGCGAGGATTCGGTCAAATGCACCGGGATCGCCACCGCGCTGTACGTGACCGAGGATGGTCGCTCGAATCTTGAAACCGAGCCGGTCATGATGCTGATCGAAATAAGTCGTGAGCGCTTCGGCATTATACTTTGCGCCTTCGGCCACGACGATGATGGCGTGCTCTTTGCCGTGCTCATAGGCTAGGCGGAGGCTCTCCGCGACTTCCTCCGGATCTGTTTCCACTTCCGGCAGCAGGATATATTCCGCACCACCGGCAATACCCGCCATCAAAGCCAGGTAACCGCATTGACGGCCCATGACCTCGATCAGGAAAGCCCGCTGGTGGGACGTCGCGGTGGTCTTGAGCCGGTCAATCGCCTCCAGAGCGATATTCAGGGCCGTATCCACCCCGATCGTCATCTCAGTGCCGTAGAGGTCGTTGTCAATCGTGGAGGCTACGCCAACCACTGGAAAACCTTCATCATAAAGATGGTAGGAGCCTGTTTGGGAGCCATTCCCTCCGATGACGACCAATATATCGATTCCCAACTGGCGTAGCGAACGGATTCCCTTCAGCCGCCCTTCTTCGGTCTTGAACTCTTCGCAACGTGCGGAACCGAGGATCGTACCGCCTTTTTGGAGGATCCCACCGACATCTCGGGTCCCCATTTGGCGGATATTCCCGGAAATCAATCCGGCATAACCATTGCGAACGCCGTACATTTCCCAACCCTTGGCCACACCACAGCGCACAACTGCCCTGATCGCCGCATTCATTCCTGGTGCATCCCCACCGCTTGTTAAAACTGCGACACGTTTCATAAAATGCCTCACAATTCCTTACTCTCAATAACGAAATAATTCTTCAATTCGTGTCAATTCGGTTTTCAATCATCTGACAAACATATTATAATCAAAATAACATGCCATCTTAATTATGACTGAAAGCGAAATTAAATACAATGAAAAAACTACTTAAAGACTTTCGTGACTTTATCATGCGCGGCAACGTGATCGATTTGGCCATCGGTATTATCATCGGTTCGGCATTTAGTTCCGTGGTCAATTCCATCGTCAACAACCTCCTGATGCCCCCGCTGGGTCTGCTGATCGGTAACGTCGATTTTGCAGATCTTTTCATCGTTCTCAGGCAGGGCCAGGGAGTTCTGCCCCCCGGCGCCACACTCCAGATGGCGCAGGATTCCGGCGCGGTCACTCTCAATTACGGCCAATTCGTGACGGACCTGATCAGTTTCCTGCTTTTGGCGATCGGGGTGTTCCTCATCATCAAAGGCATCAATGCGCTTGAAAACGGCTTTAAAAAAGCGGAGGCAGAAAAAGAAACCGTACCTACTGAAAAGGATTGTCCCCATTGTTACAAAGCCATCCCGATTGAAGCAACGCGTTGTCCCTTCTGCACATCGCAGTTAGCAGATAGTGCAGGTAAAAGTGATTAAAGATATCCTTGTCACAATATTGGAAGACGACGTTTTCTCCCGGAACTGGATGGCCCTCCTGATGGTGCGCGACTGGCGCACCCGGATGGTCGGGGAGTTCAGCACAAGCGTCGAGCTTTGCGAATTCCTGGGTAATGCGCACCAAGATTTTGACGTCTTAATTCTGGACGTGGACCTCTTCGGGGAAGCATTTACAATCTCCGATATTTGCAGCGAGCTGACCGAACAAAAGAGTGATGCGAAAATTTTGCTCACCGGCATCCGGCCTGAAGCCCACATCATTCAACAAATGGATGAACCCCGCGTTTGTGGCTATGTGCTCAAACACGAAGTCGGTTACTCGCTTAGCTGGGTGATCACCTTCGCCTACGACGGCCATTGGGTCTTCACGCCCGGGACGCTTTCTCTGGCGATTGATATGAATAAGCCTCTGCCTGAGAACAAACTTATCCTGGATGGACGCCAGCATCTGCCTGGCTTCACGGAACACGAAGCCGAAGTGGCCCGATTTGCCTTCATCTTCAGCCTGGGACGGCGAGACCTGGCGGACGAACTCAAGATTTCCGAACAGTGGAGCTACGGGCTGGTCAGTGAGCTCTACGAAAAGATGGGCCTGAGCGATATTATCTCCGGAGAGGTGGACCTTTTTTCTTATATCGGCGAGAGCGAGATCATCCGCAGCCATTTTGAGGAGATTATGGAGCAGCTAGGCAGCTCAAAAAAGGCGCGCGACCTTGAAACCCTCGCCTATCATTTGATCACAATGCCGGAGATTATTGAATAGCTGGTCCTAATCCAACCCGGTTTGGTACTAATTTTAAGACAAACCAAAACAGCGGCGCTATGGTAACGCCGCTGTTTATTTTAGTCCCAAAGAGATTACTTGAATAGCTGAACAAAGCCAACCACAAATAACAGCAACCAGAGCACTGTAAAGAATATCGGAGTCCAGCGATCAATCTTGACGCGGGTCTCGCGCCAATTTGTCGTGTTCCCAAAATATTTCTGGTTTACCAGTTCCCGCTTACCGCTGGTGTTTTGGACATACTCCCGCACCGTGCAAACCCCATCGGGCAAGATAAAGCCTTCCGCTTGCCGTTTGTAGAAATCAACAACTAGCTGCCTTGAAGTGACAACGGGCGACCAGATCAACCAAATGAAAGCAATCCCACCCAGCGATATCAGCAATGCAGCCAAGGGCGCCGACGTGAGGAGGTGCGCATCGACAAGCAGCATGGCCGATTGGGCGACAAGGCAGTACAATCGATACGTTTGCAAATTGGCTTCGTTGACGCTATAGGCATCCATGGGATTCATCCGCTGCTCCTTCTTTGGCTAGGCTTGCTTAATCAGAATTATATCATTAGGGCTGCACGACTCGCCCCATGAATAGGATCGTCCCGGTGGGCTTGTGATCAATCGTAAAGAGAAACGGGCGATCGATGATCAACGAAATGGGTTCACCGGGCATCGCAGAAGTCACACCTAGGATGACGGCCGTCGCCGCGGCTGCTTCGGTGCCATTCTCGTCGACCGTGATCGTCGCTTTGTGCAATACATCCGTAATCAGCAGCTTGTCTTCCCGGGTCATGCCGGAAAAATCAGCAACTTCGGGATCAAAGGCCTCGTCCATGCCGAGCGTACGGAGTGGATCGTTTGCATTAGTGCTGGTTTTAAAATCGAACTTGGGCATTTGCAGATTGACTTCTTCGGAACCTAACTGCTCTCTGATTGCAGTTATCTGATCCCCGGCCAACCCTGCCTCGAAGGTCTCAAAATCGCCTGAGTCAGGCACCCAGAGCGTCATAACAAAATCAGCGCTGAGATAGGGCAATTGCACGACCTGGTAGCCATCGCCGCGGGTATACGCCAGCCGCTCGCCATTAAGCTGCATCATTTCAGCTGTCGTTTCCGAGCCGTCCAGCAAATAAAACGGGGCTTGTTCGGTTTGGTTTTCATCGAAGGGATAGTACCAGGAGCCGTTGAAATAGATTGCGTTTGCCAATACAAGACGAGTGAGCGAATCGATGGCGCCTTCCGGGATCAGGTTAGGGATCTTCCCTTCCGTTTCATCATTTATCCAGTCGTTGATTAACTGCCGGGCTGCGTCCGGTGCGTTCTGGTAATCGACTGTATAGAGCCCTGCGCCAAAGTATTGGGCTAATGTGTCGAGGAAGGCCTCTTCAAATAAGAAGCCAGCCTGGCCCCAGAGACCGTTGGCGATATTTAGCTGGAAGGGATTACCGTCTCTTTCCTCGGTTACCTGCTCGCTCGATTCATTAATGGCAAGGAGCAGCGCGTCAAAAGCCGGGTAGAGGGTGTCCTCCGGTAATGAAAGGTTTAGGGCCTCTGCCATCCCCTCCTGCGTGCTCCCTTCCGCCCCGGCCTTTGCCATCGTCAGCGCCAGGGACAGGCTAAAGGGCGAAAAGATCAGGTTGCCGTCGGCATCACGAATTTGTTGGTAAAAATCCAGCGCAAAGGCAGCATTATCTTCAGCGAGCGTTGTGAGGTCAGCGGGGTCAACGGATGGCGCCATCTCACGAGCCATCTCGCTTTTGATATATTCAGTATCGGTCGTCACATTAGCCTCGGTGGGTGAAACAACCTCGGTTGGGCTGGTGATAGGGGAAGGGCTGATCGTGCTGCAACCCGTCATGACCATAATTGTTGCGATCAATAATCCATATATCCATTTCTTATTCATTTTTTCTCCTATTTTTCTTCTGTGTAAAGAGTAGACGTGCCATCAGGCGCAATTGTTCCTGGTTTTAGGTTAAATTTCCCTTAAGATGGCGCGGACGGGCGCCCCCTCACATGATTCGAGCTTCATTGGCAGACAATACAACTGGTAATGGCCCGCAGGGACCCGGGACATATCCGTGCCTTCCAGAAGGATGATATTTTTCGCTAAAAGGATCCGATGTGGTTCATCCAGGTCATTGAAAGGAGATATCGACAGATAGTCAATACCGATCAGATCCAAGTCAAGATCTGCAAGAAAGGCCGCAGCAGAAGAGTCAGCGCCAACGTAATCCTCTGTGAATTTCGCGGAGTCTTCACGCCATAGCTGTGAATTGCGGGTCTTGAACAGAACCTTCCTCGCCTTCCGGATGGCCTCGAGTTGGGGATGATTGAGAAGGCATTGGTCGGTGATGACTTCAACGTCCTGCCCCATTTCTACGACAAGCACCTGGCCTGTTAGCTTCCCCAGAGAAATATCACCGATGGTTTTCCCACCGGCGATGAAATGCGCAGGTGCGTCAATATGGGTGCCCGTGTGCACACTCATCCGAATTTGTGAGAGGTTGGATTCCGCGCCCTTCGAAATAGCAGCTATTTGTCGAATGGCAACAACCGGGTCTCCTGGCCAAACGATGGTTTTTGTTGTGATTGGTATGGTGATATCGTAAATTTGTTTTAGCATTTTAATGTCCTAGTGTAATTTTAGAATTGAAATTGAATTTATGAATATTGGCTATACGAAATTTCGTGGAATCACTGACTCTTTCTATTGGTAATTATACGCGGCTAATGCTTTAACCGCTCTTGATAGGACTTGATAGATAATTCCGATATAATCAATTTGGAAAACATCGAAAGGACATAGTTAATGCGAGACGTTGCAGTTATCGGCATCGGACAAACAAAAGTAGCGGAGCACTGGGATAAATCACTGCGGGAATTAGCCGGTGATGCAGCCCTGGCCGCGCTGAAAGAGGCCCAGGTTAACCAGATCGACAGTATTTACGTCGGCAATATGATGTCCGGCGTGGCTAACCTACAGGGCCAGCTTGGAACCATGGTTGCAGACTGGATCGGACAGCGTTTCACAGATGCGGTCAAAATCGAATCCGCCTGCAGCTCCGGTGGCGCCGCTTTCCGCATGGCGATGCTTTCCGTCGCCTCGGGTGAGGCGGATATCGCAATGGCGGTGGGCGTCGAAAAAATGACCGACTCTCCCAGTAATGAGATCACCAGCGCCCTGGCGACAGCCGCCGATGCGGATTGGGAAGTGGACCACGGGCTTTCTTTCGTGGCTCTTAACGCCTTACTGATGAAACGCTACATGCATGAATATGGCTGGGAAGGTGTGGACTTTGCGGAGTTCGCCATTAACGCGCATGCAAATGCGGTCCACAATCCCTTCGCCCGCTTTCGAAAGGCCATTGACCAGCAACGTTTCATCACTTCCCCAATGATTTGCGACCCGATCAATTTGATGGACGCCTCCCCCATTGGCGACGGTGCAGCCGCCGCCATCCTGGCGCCTGCTGAAATGCTTACTGCCGGCGCACCGAAAATCCTGGTGGTCGGTTCAGCCGCAGCAACCGACACCATTGCCGTCCATGACCGCAAGCAGCCCTTGTGGCTCGCAGCGGCAGAGAAATCCTCCCGGGAAGCATATGAACAAGCCGGGATTGGATCGGTGGATATTGACCTTTTTGAATACCACGATGCTTTCACGATTATGGCTGCGCTCTCGTTGGAAGCCAGCGGCTTTGCAGAACCGGGAAAAGGTCCTGTCCTTGCCAAAGAAGGTGATATCAAGATCAACGGGCGGATCCCCGTTGCCACACGCGGCGGATTGAAAGCGCGGGGGCATCCCGTCGGCGCCACGGGTATGTACCAGCTTGTGGAAGTCGTCCAGCAGCTCAGGGGGCAGGCTGGTGAGACACAGGTACCGAACCCCGAATTCGGCATGGCGCAGAATATCGGCGGGAGTGGATCGAATATCGTCACGCACATACTCAGGCGAGCCTCATAATTTTCATGAACCCAATCAGTAACCTTCGGGCGGCGTTTTCTTTTAGTAGGCGCGATGATGCGAGTATAATTCGAATCGGACTTGTTTTGGAGGAGGAGCAACCGCCCTATGTTTGAATTTCATGTCTCGCGCACTGCCAGAGAAAAATACCATTTCAACCAAAGCTTATTCCAGTTCGACGGAAACGTAATCTTTGCGGACCTGAAAGCTGCACGTGATTTCGCCTTTAATATCAACGAGCAGCGGGATGTCATCAACCAGCCTGAACAAGCGATACGGGCAGGTGATATCAACGCCCTGGGCCTGATTGACGAGATCCTGCATCTGGTGGTTTCCAGGTATCGAGAGCAAATTGATCCACAGATTTGGGCGACAGCCTTAAAACACGTCTCTGCGAATCTAGCTGAAAGCGAGCTTGAGCAAGCGCTTCTGCAATTTATCCGTGAATTTCCTCCAAGAGCCGTTTTTGCCGGGGATATGACCCCCGAGGAATATCTCAAAACCAGCACCAAAGATATTCCCAATCGCTGGATCGCCCTGGAAGAACTACTCATGCTTTGGGTCACCAACCAGAACCCGGCAGTCGCGCCTTTTCAGGAATTATTTGACGATACGGACCTCCTCGAAACGACAGCCTATAAAAAACTAATCAGTGAACTCAGAAGCTTCTTCGAAGACCAACCCGTGTTTGGGCCAGATGATCAGGACCTCATCACCATGCTCCGAAGCCCTGCCATCGAAGTCCCCCATTCATTGGCCGGCCAGCTGGCGTTCATCCGCGACCGCTGGCGGGACCTGATCGGGGAGTATCTATATCGTCTACTCAGCTCTCTGGACGTGCTGAAGGAAGAGCAAACCAAAGTTTTTCTAAGCCCCGGACCGACCCAAGTCCCTAGTTACGATGCGTTCGCGCTGGATGAAGAAAACTACTCCGCAGACAGCGATTGGATGACCCGCACGGTGATGGTTGCCAAGAATGCCTATGTCTGGCTCTATCAGCTATCCAAAGCCTATCATCGTGAAATCAACCGTCTGGATCAGATTCCAGATGAAGAACTGGATAAATTAGCCAGCCAAGGTTTTAACGGGCTTTGGCTGATCGGGCTCTGGGAGCGCAGTAACGCCTCAAAGCGGATCAAACAACTCTGCGGCAACCCTGAAGCGGTGGCCTCAGCCTATTCG
The DNA here is from genome assembly GCA_034189815.1 of Chloroflexota bacterium. Lineage (GTDB taxonomy): Bacteria > Chloroflexota > Anaerolineae > Anaerolineales > Anaerolineaceae > Brevifilum. The sequence continues at coordinate 41,647 of JAXHUD010000001.1, read as the reverse complement.
CTGCGGAATTATGCCATCGCTGCTGATTTGGGCGGCTATGAGGCTTATCAAGGCCTGCGGGATCGCGCCCGCCAGCGCGGCATCCGGCTGGCCAGCGATATGGTGCCCAACCACATGGGTATCGACTCCGACTGGCTGATAGAACACCCTAATTGGTTCATCGGCCTCCCACACAGCCCCTTCCCCTCCTACACTTTCAACGGCCCAGACCTGAGTCCGAACGAGAATGTCGGGATCTTCATCGAAGATCACTACTATGACCGCTCCGACGCGGCGGTGGTCTTCAAACGAATTGACCGGCGCAGCGGCGATACACGGTTTATTTATCACGGCAATGACGGCACCAGCATGCCATGGAATGACACGGCGCAATTGGACTATCTGCAAAATGAAGTCCGTGAGGCCGTGATCCAGACGATCCTGCATGTCGCTCGCATGTTCCCCATTATCCGCTTTGATGCCGCGATGACCCTGGCAAAGAAACATTACCAACGGCTCTGGTTTCCCAAGCCTGGCACAGGCGGGGCGATCCCCAGCCGATCAGAATACGGTCTGACGCAGGCGGCATTCGACGCTGCCTTCCCCAAAGAGTTCTGGCGGGAAGTTGTAGACCGGGTCGCCCAGGAGGTCCCCGACACATTGCTGTTGGCCGAGGCATTCTGGCTGATGGAAGGTTATTTCGTCCGCACGCTCGGTATGCACAGGGTGTATAACAGCGCCTTCATGAATATGCTCCGTAACGAGGAAAACGCAAAATACCGACAGTTGATCAAGAACACGCTCACATTTGACCCGCAAATCCTCAAACGCTACGTCAATTTTATGAACAATCCCGACGAGGAAACAGCCGTGGAGCAATTCGGCAAAGGGGACAAGTACTTTGGTATCTGCACCCTGATGTCAACCATGCCGGGACTGCCGATGTTCGGACATGGGCAGGTTGAGGGCTACTCCGAGAAATACGGCATGGAATATTACCGACCCTATTGGGACGAAGAACCCGATAACGCCCTGGTCCAACGCCACCAGCATGACATATTCCCACTGCTCAAGCGGCGGGATATTTTCTCAGGTATCCGGAACTTCAAACTTTATGATTTCATTACAAATGAAGGTCTGGTGGATGAGAACGTCTTCGCCTACTCTAATAGCAACGGGGGGGACCGAGCCCTGGTCGTCTATCATAACCATTTCGGCTCAGTCCAGGGACGGATCAAATCCGCCGCAACCTTCCTGAATAAGACAACGAATCGCCTGGAGCAGGCAAGTTTGCATGAGGCTCTGGGTTTGACACCTTCACCGGCTCGTTTTGTCATGTTCAGAGACATTCCCACAGACATGGAATACATCCGTTCCTCCCAAGCGATCCGCGACCAGGGACTTTCCGTGGCGCTGGACGCCTATGCCTATCATGTATTTATGAACTTTCAGGAACTTCAGGATGACGAAACCGGTCAATATGCCCGGCTGGCAGGTCTTCTGAACGGCAGCGGCGTTCCCAGTATCGATGACGCCCTGCGAGAACTGCGGATGGCCCCCGTTCTGGAGCCGTTGGGAGCGCTGGTGAATCCTGAAATGCTCCGGTCGGTTTATCAATCCCGCCTGACCGACCAGAAAGCCAAGCTATCCCAGGATCTGCTGCAAGTCCAGACGAACACGTTTAGAGCCATGATCCAGTCCGTCAACACCTATGTGAATGGACATCAGGACCTTGACCTCATCGTCCGGGAGATGACGGCCGGCCTTGAAGCGATTCTGAAGTTGCCCGTATTTGCAGAACGTTATCCCTTTCCAGGATCGAAACGTTATCAAGCCATATTGGACTATATCCAAACCAACCTGGTTTCTTATCCCTTTGTTTGGTATGTGCTTACGCTTTGGAACGATCTGAGATTGTTAGGTCGGGTGATCACGACTGAGCCGCAGTTTGCCGAGATCAGCCGCAGTTGGCTGGATGAATGGGGCATTTCAGCCCACGTGCAACGCACGCTTGAAGCATTGGGGCTGGATACAGGCCAGGCACAGAGCGGGGTGACGATCCTCAAGCTACTGATCAGCCAGCAAAATTGGACGAACCAAATCGATGAGAAGACCCCCTTATCGCTGGCGAAAAGATGGTTCGCTTCGGAAGAAGTGCGGCGCTTCCTGAACGTCAATCGGTTTGAAGACGTGCTTTGGTTCAACCAGGAAGCGTTTGAGTCGCTACTTTGGTGGATGATGACGGTTGGATTGGTCCAACTGATCTCCGACCCGGAAAAAAGCCTGACGGAGGCCTTTGAAAGCCTTTTCCAGGCCTATGACCTCATTCAGAGCATCCTTAACGCCGAGATAAATTCGGAATTTCAGGTTGAAAAACTACTGGCCGGGTTGAAATAAGGCGTTTCATCTTCAGAAAACGCCTGCATCCGGTGATATTTCTCAATAAAAACCGTGTCACCGCGCAAGCCAGTCTTGGGATCCTTCACTTTCTTGAGCAGCGCCAAAGCGCGCGGCTGCAGGTCCTTCCCGGTTACCTGTTTTGTCAGCCAGATCGCCTGCGCAACATAGGCGATATTATTCTGTGGTTCAATTCGGTGAAAATTCTCAAAAAACCAGCCGCAGGAAGTGAAAATCCGCTGGCGTTCGTATTGTGCCGCCAGCAGCATTCTTATTTTGATTCTGTCTTCTCCACGCAGGTGTTTCGTAATATATTTTTCGAGCAAGGTGTTCAACGCCCTATCTCCAAGGAACGCGGTGATGTATTCATTCCGCAATCCCCAAACATCATCCGTGAAACGGGCCATATAGGATTGATATTGTTGGTCCAGCGCTTCGGACAGCTTATCCATCCCCCAGCGCAGCGGTGCTTTCCACGAAGCGCCGGGTGTGCAGTCACACTCGCCCATCCAGCGGGTAATGCCATGATGGCAGCTCCAGGATGTGTATTCATTAAGCTTGACGACCTTCCTCGGTTGATGGCGCTGCAGCCATAGCCCCGGATAAGTGATCTCAAAATCGCGATAATGCAAAGCGCCATTAAGCATATGGGCCAGGAATTTATCCCTGAACGTCTTGTGATGACCGTACAGCTCGCCGTCAGAGGCAATCAACATCAAATGATCGCCATCGCCGTCAAATGCGTCGAAGGACGGCTGTACCCAGTCATCCACAAACTGCTCCGCATTGCGGGTCGCTTTGTTTTGAAAACTGACAGCCGTGCTCAGCCCCTGGTGATACAAGAAGACGATCATCGGGTTGCGTCCCCCAGGCAGGTCAATCAGATAGGGTTCCTGGCCCGACAAGGGCTCATCGCTTTCGATCTGCCAGGGCGCCAGGACGGTGAACCGGATCTGGTTATCCGCCAGCAGCGTCAACGTCTCCAGATCAACGGCCGTCTCAGGCAGCCACATCCCCTCCGGGTCATGCCCAAAGCGGTGTTTGAAATCGGCGATGCCCCACTTGATTTGCGTTTCCTTATCTCGGGTCGAAGCCAGCGGGAGGATAACATGGTTATATGCCTGCGCCATCCCGTTCCCCACTCCGAAGTGCTCGTAATTTTCCCGTTCCTGGGCGATAATCGTCTGATAGGTCTGAGGATCAAACTCCTCCATCCAGCGCAGGATTGTTGGCCCGAAGTTGAAGCTAACCTTGGCAAAATTTCCCAATTCCGCATTCGGCTTATAACACTCCGAATGAATCCGTTCATTCCAGTTTCTGAAAGGTTCGGCACCGTTTTCGTCCGGAATTAAACCGGATAGCGGGTCTTCTCGGGGCGGCTGATAGAAGTGGGCATGGACGCAGACAGTGTTTACTCCCATCGAATGGGTTCTCGCTTTCTTTTTTTAATAATCCGCCACCAATTCCGGCGGAAGCGCTTACCTTCCAGATACCCCAAGCGCTGACTCATCTTGGCAGGCAGCAGGTTAAACTGGCTGGGTAAGACATCCAGGCTGGCAGTACGATTCGTTGCCAGATAGTCCAGCCAGAAAACGGAGGTCGGAAAAGCGGGCATGAATATTTCTATGACTTCGGTCAGGATATTTAGAAAAACCGGAGAGGTATTTACATAAGCCCGGTTGATGGAAAGCTTTCTGGCGATCAATTTGCAAATCTCCCTAAAGGTCAAATATTCCGGGCCACCAATCTCAATCGTCTGGTTAATCGTGTCCGGCATATCCAGAGCCCAGGTCAGGGTTGTCACCAGGTCCTCAACCCAAATTGGCTGGAGGACAGCGGAACCATTATCAGGCAGCAGAACCAATCCCGGTGAGGCTTTGAGCAGGAAAGCCAATCCATTTGTGAAATGGTCCCGTTCGCCGTAGACGAGGGCTGACCGAAAAACCGTATATGACAACCCCGATTCACGAACATAATGTTCGGCGATGCCTTTCGCTTTCAAGAGCGGATAAGCTGAGATGCGATCTGACCCGAGGTGACTGAGGTAGACAAATCGGCTTACGTTTGCACGGGTGGCAGCTTGCACAACCGCCTCCGTACCGCGGATATCCACTTTCTCGAGCTGGGCTTGCCTGCCAAAGGACTCGGCAGTCGCCAGGTGAAACACCACATCCACATCCTTCATGGCCGCTCGCAAACCCCGTTCATCGCTCAAGCTGGCAACCGCGATCTCCAGCGGGATTCCCCGAGGAAGGTTTGGTGTGTCTTTTGAGGGACGAATGAGGAGTTTAATTGAGTATCCAAGGTTTGAAAGGTGCCGGATCAGCACATTACCAATAAATCCGGTCCCTCCAGTGACAAGTATCATAGTAAGAGATTATAGCAGATAACGTTTTTAAGTGAATACGTTGGATTGAATAATCTGGCATAACCCTTGCACCGTATCGAGCAGACCGTTTTCTCGTAATAAAGGGTTTGCCATGGCTAAAGTAAAACAAAATATTGGTTTTTCATATTTCACCTCTCGGGAATACCTCGTTCGTAAGCGCGTGGAGACCTGGTTCCCCATCCTTAGGCAACTTGGGGCAACCCAGGTCGTTCTCGAATCCGGTTTCGATCGCGCCATTCCCGAGGACGTTTTCCAGACCGCCAGGAAAAACGGGCTGGAACCGATCGTACACTTCAAAGGGGAACTGCCCCTCGCCCGACAATTCAATAGCTTGGTAGTGATTCTTGATGCTTATGCGAAATGGGATGTTCAATTTATTATCCTTGGCGAAAAGCCCAACACAAAATCCGCCTGGCCGGCTGCCGGCTGGCATTACGATCACCTGATTGATCATTTCCTCGATCGTTTTATCCCCATTGCTAATTATGCAGAAAAGATCGGACTGACCCCGGTCCTGCCACCATTACAACCCGGTGGGGATTATTGGGACACTGCCTTTCTGGAAATGGTCATGCAGGGGCTGAAACAACGCAAGATGGACGCCCTACTGGAAAAAATCGGTTTGGCAAGCTTCGGTTTCACCTTTAATAAATCCCTTAATTGGGGTTCAGGTGGACCGGAGATGTGGGCTGGTTCCAAACCATACTTCACGCCCGACGGACAGGAAGACCAGATCGGGTTTCAAAACTATGAATGGGCCCGGGCCGTTTTCAACCGGGTGACCGGTCGAAAACCCACCGTCCTGATCCTTGACGCCGGCAATCCCGGCCCGATTGGACCTCCACAAGACAAGGACCAGGTAATCGAAACGCTGCAGTTGATCCATTCCGCTTGTCTGGGGGAGGTCGAACCCGAAGCGCCCAAACTGTCAGGGCCCATCCTGGGCTGTGTTTTCTCGCTGGAGACCCTGACGGAATTGATGGAAGGTAACTTATCGTTTCCGATCCTGCAGAGCATTTTCAAATCAGACCAGGTTGTTGATGTACCGGACGACTCGAAATCGGCTGCAACTGACAAATCCATCGAGCACTACCTCCTTCTACCTGCCCACGAATCGGGTGTGTCAGACGTGGTCCTTAACAAAGTCCGCCCCATCATCAAACAGCTCCAACCAACCATTGGTTTCTCTGTATCAGAAGCAATCTTAGCTAGACGCGTGTCCGTTTTCCCGGATCCATTGCTCTTCCCCGAAGAAAAAATCAATGCCCTTCGCCTGGCGGGTTGCCAGGTGGAGGTCCTTCCCCAATCGGGAATAGAAATTGCAACACAGTTACATGGTATGACTTTTTGAAGTGAGAGGTAAAAATGAACGATACTCAACCCATCAGCGTGACACCCCATACACCCATCGAAGCTGCTGCACCGAAAATTAAAGTTGTTGGCCTCGGCGGCGGCGGCTGCAATGCTGTTAATCGGATGATTGAATTTGGCATGTCTGGGGTAGAGTTCATCGCCTGCAACACCGATAAACAAGCCCTCGATAGTTCCCTGGCTGATGTGAACATCCAGTTGGGTCCGAAAAGCACTCGCGGCCTCGGCGCCGGCGGCATCCCGTCCATCGGTGAATCCGCCGCTGAAGAGAGCTTCCAGACCCTGGCAGGCGCCCTTGACGGCGCGGATATGGTTTTTCTCGCTGCCGGGATGGGCGGCGGGACCGGCACCGGGTCCATACCCGTTGCCGCTCGGGTCGCCAAGCATATCGGTGCAGTCACAATCGCCGTTGTAACAACCCCCTTCTCATTCGAGATGGGCCGCCGGCAAAAAAATGCAGTCGTCGGCTTGCAAAAGTTACGCCAGTTCACCCACACGATGATCACGGTTCCCAACGACCGCCTTCTGGAAGTCGCTCCCGATGACCTATCGCTTGAAATGGCTTTCCAATTGGCCGACGATGTCCTTCGGCAGGGTGTGCAGGGCATTACCGAGTTGCTGACCGAAACCGGTCTGATCAATGTTGATTTTGCCCACATCCGCCACGTGATGGAACTGGGCGGCGGTGCGCTGATGTCCATTGGTACCGGTGAAGGCGAAGGCAAAGCCATGCATGCGCTCAATCAGGCATTGCATCACCCGCTTTTGGAGGATATCGATCTGACATCCGCCACAGGCATCATTGCCAACTTCACCGGCGGCGATGATTTGACCTTTGCAGAGGTCACTGAGACCCTCTCACACCTGCACGCCCAGGCAGGCGCAAATACCGAGATCATCCCCGGGGTCATCAACGACGCAAATCTGAGCAACCGAGCTCAGGCGATCCTGATCGTCACCGGCCTGGGCGCCTTACCGATCGAAAAGGCGATCCCCGGTGCTGAACGCTATCTGGCGGAACTGACACTGCCCGAGGAACCCAAAAGAGAACCCACCCCCCGTAGGGAACAAAACACCCCCATCCACACCAAACGGGACACCGCAGCCGCCTATTCATATGCGGCCAGTTCGCCGGTGGTCAACACGTCAGACCTGGATGTCCCTGCATTCCTAAGAAAACGTATCAGAGGCTAACCATGGACCGAAGCGCAATCGAAAAAGTGTGCCAAAAAGTGTATCGTCGCTTCCCTTCGCTCAAATCAACACGCCCAAGGGTCAGCTCACAAAGCAGCGGGCGTTATCTGCTGATCTTTTCCGGGAGCGGGAAAACGCCCGATGGTAAGAGCATTCCCCAAACGATCCGGGTTGTCGCCGATGAGCAGGGTCGCATCCTCAAAACTTCGACCAGCCGTTAGGAAGGACATTCATGATGTTCGATAAAATTACAAAACGCGCAGAAATTAAATTTTGGGATGCCATCACACCAATCATGGCCGTTGGTGGCCCCATCCTGCGAATTAGAAAGGCCATCTATCATGTTCTGCACACCAAACCTGGCTTCGTCATCATTCTCGCCGTACTTTGGGGCGCTGTTGGCTTTCTCTCAGGTCTGCTGATTGGGAAGGTCGTCGGCTTCTTCCCCCTGCATTAATAAGCCGATTCCTACACATAATAAAACCTGTAACTAAAAATACAAACGAAAAACGCCGGTTAATATTAATCACCGGCGTTTATTTATGAGATGCTGGTGGATGCCAGCGTTTTTTGTGTTTCAGTTAACTCAGCAAGGGGATGATCTTCTCGACCACGTCCGCTTCGGTTTTGGGCTGCGGGACATCCGCGATCAGGGTCCAGTGTTCCATGTGGTCAATTTGTCCTTTCGGCGGGATAATTTCAACCGGCCCCAGGCTTTCGACTTCCAGGATTTCTTCGTTCGTGAACAATTCAAAATTTGCGCCCAAATCGGGATAGGTGGCATTGAATTGGAGCGGGGCCTGTTTGACGAATAAGGTGTTATGGTTGGCATAACCAGCCCAGCCATCCGTTGCCAGGACGCCTATTTTCTGAGGTTCCGCATTTTCAGGATCTTGTTTAAGCAGGATATAGCGCTCACCTAACACCCAACGCGGGTCACCAAGGTTTGTATATGGCCAAATGGAGAGCTGGCTCGTTGGCAGCATATTTTCAGGGTGCGGGCCACGGGGCGGCAAGGTCATAATCCCCACCCCACCAGGCGCCATCATCGAAATCGCCCAGGGCGCCGTCTCAACCGGCCAAAGCCCATGGTTGATCAGAATATGATTCAATTGCACTTCGGGTTTATCGGGGGAGATTTTAATTTCAATTTGTTTCTGGATGCCCGTCGTTGGTTCGGGTTTTTGGGTAACGACCAATCCGTCTTCAATCTCCTGCACCAGGACGGGTTCGATGTCAATGAAATACGTCCGCGGCATAGCCTCAGGGGCGTGCCATAAACGATGACCCCCGAACGAGGTCCATTCATCCGCCTCCGTTTTTCCAAGCTGGTCTGCGAACTCCTTGAACATGTTCGGTTTGCCGACAAATCCAAATCGGATGATCCGAGGTCCGACATCACCTGTGACAACCAGGTCAACTTTACCATTTGTCAACCGAAAACAATTCTCCCAACCACCATACGCAATCTTTTCCATGTGGGTCCGCTCCTATGCCAATTTATGTAACGCCCTCATTATAATTCAGTTTGATATTGGAACGCCGTGTCCTTTTTTGCTATCTCAGCATAGCAATTGATTGTTACAGTTTTCCTCCGTACCCAAACTAGCGTTTTGATCAGACCCCTAAAAACCCATCGGCTTCTTATTATAAATATATTTTATTCCTTATATATTCAAATTCACCAGATTTATTAATTTATTTTAATGTGATTCGATTGACTATTAGTCCTAAATCAGCTTTTTAAAGCCTTTTTTGATACCGACGATCCTTATAATCAAAGTACCTTTGGAATAGACGAATATCGGTAAAATACTGTTATAGAGGTTTATTTAATGAGACGACAGATGATTTTTGAGACCACGACCCACCGGCAGCTCACGCCGAGAGAAGTCACGGTCCTGACCGCAGCTAAGAAATCTGAACCGGTCAGCGATATAGCAAGCACATTGAACATACCGCAGTCCATCGTCATACGGCATTTATCAAATATCACCAATAAATTGAACGAATCTGATCGGCAATTAGCTCGTCAAATCGTTTTCGCGTATAATTTACGGACCCAAGATTAGCTAATATCAGGAGACCCAATCAGCACAAACATCAAGTCATTAACATTGGTACCCGTGGCTCCTATCCTGATTAAACCACCAACCCGGTCAAAATACTGGTAAGAATTATTCGTAGAAATATAAGTGTCAATTTCCATCCCCATCTCCGACGTTCCATAGCGAAGGACCAAGGCATCGGATGCGGCGCCCGCCGCATCCGTTGGGCCGTCTTCCCCATCCGTCGCCAATGAAATAAAGAGCACTTTTTCCTGATATACAGCTAATTTACGCACCATCTGGAGAGCCAAATCCTGATTTCGGCCGCCCTTCCCGTCGCCGACAACTTTCACCGTTGTCTCACCACCGAAGATCAGACAGGCAGGTTTCTTTGCCGGCAGGTCAGCTTCTATTTCGGTCTGAATAATTCCTGAAATAAAGGTGGTCACAGATGGGGTTAGTCCGGTCAGATGGTTCGAGAGCACCAGGGAGTTGTAACCCCATTCATCGGCTTTTTTTCGGGCCGCAAGGGCCGCTTTCAGATTCGTGGCGATCAAATTGTTTTCAACCTGCATCTCTTCAAACTGCGGCTGCTTTAGGGTCTCGGCTTGTTCTCCTGCCTTGCCAGCAAGCAGAAAATCCTGAATTGTACTGGGGAGATTGTCAACCAGGTTGTATTTAGTGATCACCTTCCAGGCATCTTCAAACGTCGTCGGATCAGGAACCGTCGGACCGGAAGCGATCATATCCAGCCGGTCACCAATTACGTCCGAGAGGATCATGGTATGCACTTTCGCCGGGCTCAACCAAGCAGCCAAACGCCCGCCCTTAACCTGATCCAGATGTTTACGAAGGGTGTTTATTTCCTGAATATCCGCACCACTCCTCAAAAGCGATTCCGTTAGCTGCTGCATATCACCCAAACTGATCCCGGCCATAGGACTGGTAAACAAAGCAGACCCACCGCCGGAGATCACAACCAGGACCAGATCACGCTCGGTGAAGGCAGGCAATTGGTCCAGAATCGCCTGAGTCGAATCGACAGAATCCTTGGTTGGAACCGGATGCCCAGCGAGCAGGACTTCCAACATGTCCCCATAGCCCTGCGCGGCTTTAAATTTTGCATCCTTGGTGACGACGATGGCCAGGCTGAGCAGATCGCCCAAGGAGTCCACAACGGCCTTTGCCATCGGAACAGCCGCCTTGCCAAAACCGATCAGGCTGAGCCTGTCGATCTTAGCACGCTTTATTGTCTGTCCTGCGATGACGATTTCCGTTTTTGTCAATTGAACATTCTCCAACACACATTTATAGGGATCCACAGCCTCGATGGCGGCTGCCATCATGTCACAAGCTGCCCGCCCCATTTCCCCATTCCGTTCAATTACAGGATTTGAAAACGACTCAGACGTGAGTTTATGAGTATCTGGCATAGTACGATAATCCTCTATGATTTATGAGATAATTGTCATAATACGAATATATCAATGGAATTATACGGTACAATAGCGATTGTCAAAGTTCAAATTGTGAATATATACACAATTTTGTGTAAATTGAATTAGTACTTCATTATTAGGAGGAACACGTGGACGATGTATTAACCGGTCTTCTTAGGCCCAAAGGTATTGCTATTATTGGTGCCTCAACGACACCGGGAAAAATTGGACATACCGTCGTGAAGAATCTCATCGAGTGTGGGTACGAAGATGGAATATACCCCGTCAACCCAACGGCAGATGAGATTCTTGGTTTAAAGGTATATAAATCCGTTCTCGACATCCCTGACCAGGTGGACGCCGCGGCGATCACTGTCCCGGCAAAATTTGTGCTGGACGTTGTAAAAGAATGCGGCGAAAAAGGCGTCAAAGGCCTGATCGTCATTACTTCCGGCTTTAGCGAGGTCGGTGATATAAAGCTCGAGAAGGATATCGTCAACACCGCGCACGAATATGGCATGCGGGTCCTCGGCCCGAACGTGGTCGGCACCCTCTCCAACTCTGACAAACTTAACGCCTCCTTCGCACCCTTCCTGCCCCTCGATGGCTCCGCCTCACTGGTCTCCCAGAGCGGCGCCCTCTTGATTGCTATGGATGCCATTACCTACACCCGCCGAATCGGCTTCGATAAGCTGGTCTCCATCGGCAATATGTCGGACGTGAACTTCGCCGATATGGTGAGTTGGCTCAACGAAGACGAAAATACAAACTGCATCTCCCTCTACATTGAAGGTCTCAAAGATGGCCACCGCTTCATTGATGAAAGTGCGCATGCCAATAAACCGATCGTCGTACTCAAATCCGGCGTCTCCGCGCACGGGGCGGCCGCTGCCGCTTCCCATACCGGCTCCCTGGCCGGCGCTTCCAAGATTTACGGCGCAGCCTTCCAACAGGCCGGCGCCATCCAGGCCACCGACCTCAACGACTTGTTCGATTGCACCCTGGCTTTGTCGTTGCAGCCGCCTATGAAGGGCGAGAACCTGCTCATCATCACCAACGGCGGCGGTGTGGGCGTCCTGGCCACCGACTCCGCCGAGAAGGCCGGCATCCCCTTGAAATTCGCTCCGGAAGACGTGCAGGAAGAACTCAAACTGCACATGCCCTCCTTTGGCTCCGCCAAGAACCCGGTTGACCTGACCGGTATGGCCGGCAACGATTGGTACCACGACTCGACCCGTTTCGCTTTCGCCCATAAATGGGTTGACGGCCTGGTCGTTCTCTATTGTGAAACAGCCATGACGGACCCCATGGAGATCGCCAAGAGCATTCATAAGGCCATCAAAGAGACCGGCATCACCGATAAACCCGTGACCATTTCCTTCGTTGGCGGCGAACGTTCTGAAGAAGCCATGCAATGGCTGGTTGAACACGGGATCCCCGCCTACAACGCCCCCGATTTGGCCGTCAAAGCCATGGGCACGCTGAGCGAATATGCCAGGCTCAAATCTTTGAATAATAAAGTCCCCTATACAAACGGCGGTGCGGACAGCAAAACCGCCCGCAGTATCATTGAATCCGTCCGAGCTGATGGGCGTACCTCACTGACCGAGATCGAATCCAAGAAAATCTTCAAAGCATACGGTCTTCCTGTGGTCTCCACGGAAATGGCCGCCTCCGAAGATGAGGCCGTCGAATTGGCCGAGAAATTTGGCTATCCCGTCGTCCTGAAGATCGTCTCCCCTCAGATCCTGCACAAATCGGATGCGGGTGGGGTGAAAGTCGATATCCAGGATGAAGCCGGGGTTCGTGAGGCTTATAACACTATTCTCAAGAACGCGAAAGACTACAAAGCCGATGCGACCATCCACGGAATCGTCGTCCAACAGATGGCCCCCTGGGCAACCGAAATCATCGTTGGCTCGGTCAATGACCCGACCTTCGGCGCTACTGTCATGTTTGGTTTAGGCGGTATTTTCGTTGAGGTTCTCAAAGACGTGACCTTCCGGGTCGCGCCCATTTCCGAGACCGAAGCGGCCGTGATGATGGATGAGATCCGCGGCGCCCCGATCCTGGATGGCACCCGGGGTGAAGCTCCCCGTGATAAGGCAGCTCTAGCCAGCGTTTTGGCGAAATACGCCTACATGGTTTCAGACCTGGCTGATGAGGTTAGCGAATCGGATGCTAACCCGGTACTGGCCTACGAAGAAGGTCAGGGTGTGAAGGTAGTTGACGCTCGAATCATCCTTAAAGAAAAGTAAACGCCTGGCATAGATCTTACAAGCCACTGCGCGAATGCACAGTGGCTTTTATTTTGTGGTAGATTCATGTCTTATGAGCAAATCAAAAAAGCACACCATCGAAATTACCCCTCAGGACTTCTCTGATCGCGAGTATTTCCCCGGGACGGATGAACATCCTTTCCATATGATAAACGATATCAACGATGTTCTGGTAAAAATACCGGTCCTATTGTTTCCGGTTCTGCTTGGCGGTCTTTTCTATCTGGTGACCTCCAACCTCACAAAAACACTAATTTGGTCCGGGGCCATGCTGTTGGATCTGCTGATTCTGGCACTCCTCCCAAGGCTCAAAATCTCCTTCGGCCCACCTAATCTCACCACCGTCATATTGGGCTTGCTCCGGCTGCCGTTTATGTTCCTCCCCATTCCGGCGGCGATCGTGTTCCAGGCCATTGGAACAGCACTGGTCATTTATGGGTTTATGATCGAACCACAATACCCGGTGACGCAATCCTACACCGTCCCCACAAACATCAAGGGCCTCGAAGGATTACGGATCGTGCACCTCAGCGACCTGCACATGGCTTATTTTTCTAAATTAGAGGAAAGAATCATCCGCCGGGTCAACGCCCTGCAGCCTGATCTGGTGCTCTTCTCAGGGGATTTCTTCAACCTTTCTCAGCGGTTTGATCCCCAGACGGCCAAGGATATCCAGACATTCTTTTCACGGATTAAGTCAAGCTATGGCATTTATGCTTCAACGGGCAGCCCTTCTGTGGACCTTGAGGAGGCGTTCAGAAACCTGGGAGAAGACCCAGGGTTCATCCTCTTGGATAAAAAAGGAATCTCGCTTGAGACCGATGACACCGAAATCAATCTTTACGGCCTGAGCTGTACCCACCGGCCGCATGACGATCTGGTGCGGTTCCAGGAAATGATAGCAGCAGATCCAATATCCGCTGGGTATAACATCCTGCTTTATCATTCCCCTGACCTGGCTCCGGCTATTGCGGAGACGGGCATCCATATGCAGCTCTCAGGTCACACACATGGCGGCCAGGTACAGTTACCCTTTTTTGGTCCCATATACGCAGCCTCACTCTACGGGTTGCGGTTAGCCCAGGGCCATTATCACATCAATCAATCATTAGACCTTATCGTTTCTCGTGGCATCGGCCTGGAGGGCGACGGCGCGCCGCGCGTCCGCTTCCTCAGCCCGCCGGAGATCGGCTTGATATCTTTTGATTTTCGAGAGAATAATGTAGAATAAGGGGTAACTATTAGTCAAGAGAGAAAGAAATAGTAATTAATGAAAAACTTTATCATGGATATGGACGGTGTCTTACTACAAGGCAGCCAAATGATCCCCGGCGCAGATGGATTTATTTCCAAACTGCGTGAACAGGGTCGGAAATTCCTGCTCCTCACCAACAACCCAATGTACACCCCGCGTGACCTGGCCCACAGGCTACAGGCTGCCGGGATCCTGATCGAAGAGGATCAGATCTTCACCTCGGCGCTGGCCACAGCAGCCTTCCTGCATCAGCAGCGGCCTGACGGCAAAGCCTTTGTATTAGGCGAGAGCGGTCTGACAGAAGCAATCCACAACATCGGCTATGTGATCACCGATGTCAACCCGGACTATGTTGTGCTGGGAGAGACAACGGCCTATAACTTCCAGATGATCAAGAAAGCGATCCGCCTGATCCACGATAACGGCGCCCGCTTCATTGCAACCAACCCCGATGCCTCCGGCCCAAGCGAGGGCGGCCTTGTACCGGCCTGCGGCGCCATGGCAGCCCTGATTGAGAAAGCCAGCGGCGTCTCCCCCTTTTTCGTCGGTAAGCCGAACGCCCTCATGATGCGGACAGCGCTGAACTTCCTCAACGTCCACTCCGAGAACACGATCATGATCGGTGATCGGATGGATACGGACATCGTCGCGGGCGTCACCAGCGGTATGGAAACCATCCTTGTGCTCAGCGGTGTGACCCAAGAGGAAATTATCGACAAGTTCCCCTACGTCCCCACCCATATCAAACGCTCTGTCGCCGATATTCTGCCCGAAGCGTTTGACGATTGACAACCCCCATGTTATTGGTATAATCTGATTATATGATAAATAAGACCTTTTCACGTAGAAATTTCCTAAAATTAGGCGCACTTAGCCTCGGTTCGCTTGCTTTTCGCCCAATGCTCTCCGGCGAAGGCAAGGAACTGAAGTCGGCCTCTCATAAGCTGATGCGGGTAGCAAAAATCGCAAAAGCCGGTGAAAGGACATCCGTCAGCGTCCGCAGCACGCCCCGTGAAGACATTAACACCAACATCCTTTACCAGCGATACAAAGACGAGATCATCAACGTGTACGGCGAAGTGGAATCGGAATACGGCCCCGATTACAACCCCGTCTGGTATAAGGTCTGGGGCGGCTATGTCCACCGCGCCTATCTCCAGGAAGTGGAGAAGGTGCTCAACCCCGTCGTTGATGCCATCAAAGGGGAGATGCAGCTCGGTGAGGTCACGGTCCCCTATGCCAATTCGATGCGCTATTCGTCCGCTTATGGCTGGGAACCGATCTATCGGCTTTACTATCAGAGCACGCACTGGATCACGGATATCATCACCGGCCCGGATGGCACGCCCTGGTACCACCTCGTTGACGAGGTGGATCGCCTGGATTACGCTGTCCCCGCGGAATATATGCGGATTGTGCCCGATTCCGAGTTTGACCCCATCTCACCCGACGTGCCGATGGGAGAGAAACGGATCGAGATATCCATTTCCCGGCAGGAATTGACGGCTTACGAAGGCGATCAGGTTGTTATGCATACCAATGTCGCCACAGGCGCGTTGACGCAGGAAAAACAGACCCCGGCCGGTGAATTCACCGTCCAGGCCACCTATCCCTCCAAACATATGGGCGGCACGGAGCGCGACAATATCAACGCTTACGTGCTCCCCGGCGTCCCCTGGAGCTCCTTCTTTGCCAGAGGGATCGCCATCCATGGCTGTTATTGGCACAACAACTACGGCACGCCGCAGAGCAGCGGCTGCGTGAATATGCGCAATCATGAAGCGAAATGGATTTTCCGCTGGGTCACTCCCGTCAGCCCGCCGGATAAGTTTTACCAGACCGGCTACGGCACCCGGGTATCTGTGATCTGATCTGTCCTAGACAAATGCCATAAAAGCTTGATTTGCAACCATCACCCCCCTGCGGGTCAACCGCAGGGCTTTTTTATCTCCATCCGCCCACTCTACCAAGCCCTTCTCGGAAAGAGATTCAATTTCCGATGCAAACACGCCTGCCATGTCCTCGCTGAAGCGGTTCATAAAAGCTTGCCTGTTAACACCCTCGCTTACAAGCCGCAATCCAAGCATCATCTGATCCTTCATTTGCGTCAATCTGTCAACAGTCTCCGAAGTTTTCGTCGCCGGGCTTTGAGGGAATGGCAAGGGTGGCTGTCCTTCCGCTGCCATCTTTTGCAAGTATTGCCCGAGCGAATGGACATTTTCTGTTCGGATGTTATTAACGTAACCATGTGCCCCAGCGCCAATCCCGAAATACGGCGCATTACGCCAATACTGCAGATTATGCCGGCATTTGAAATCAAATGTATCCTCTTTCCTGGCCCAGTTAGAGGTCTCATAATGTTCGAACCCCGCATTTTCGAGCGCCGCCATCGCATGTTCATACATTTCTGCCTCAAGGTCCTGGTCCTGGACAGCGATCAGACCGCGCTGATACCAGGTGTTCAACGGGGTCCCCGGCTCCACAATCAGGGAGTACAGCGAGAAATGATCGGGGTGAAGCGCCAACGCACGGTCCAATGACCGTCGCCAGCCATCGAGGCCCTGCCAGGGTAACGCAAAAATCATATCCAGGTTAATGTTATCAAACCCGGCCTTTCGGGCGTCCCGGATACCCTTGAGCACGTCGTTGATATCATGAATGCGATCCAGACGCTGCAGATCGAAAGGATCCGTGGATTGCACACCCAGACTGAGACGATTGATCCCCGCCCGCCTCACCCCCTCTAGATATGCAGGTGAGATGGTGCCCGGATTGGCTTCCATGCTGATCTCGCAATCCTCGGTAACCAAGCCGGAAGACCGGATCCGTTTAATCACATTTACGTAGTGCTCTGCCGGGATAATCGATGGCGTTCCCCCGCCAAAGTAAATCGAATGAATAGAAAAATTTATTTTTTGTGTAATGACTATCCGTAATTCTTTTTTAATAGCTTCAATGTACGCGCCAATTTTATCCTCCTGACCGGTTGTTGTGATAAAATCACAATAATGGCAGCGATGTCGGCAAAACGGCATGTGGATGTACAGACTCACGTTCATATCCCTAGTTATACCACCCCACCCTTACGCACAAAAAAGTCATTTACTGACCATTTACTGGTCATTGGATAACTTTCCAACCATGAGGTATACTTGTCCAGAATTATGAGCCCAGATACGAACACCTCAAAAACGAAACTTTGTCCCGTTTGCGGAACACGTTTGAATGAGTCCGCAACCAGGTGCCTCGTTTGCGGTACAGAATTAGACGTCAAGGCGGATACAAGAAAGGCCGGCGGCGTCAGTGCAAAAAGGCTACCTGAGATTACCCTCAGTCTGCCTGCAGCATTAGGCATGCTGGCACTCTTTATCACCCTTGGCGCCGTAGTCGTCTTCCTGATCCTGAACAACACGAGCGGTACTGCCGAACCCGGGGAGCAAATCGCCCAGGAAGCGGGTACACCGACCGCCAGTCCAACGATCACGATCACGCCAACCATCACTCAAACGCCCACGCAGGCGCCGTCGTGGACCCCTTTACCGCCGATCCCCTACACGGTGAAGGCCGGTGAGACCTGTTCCGATGTGGCAGCCGCCTTTGGCATCTCCATCCAGAGTATCATCCTGGAGAACAACTTGACCGCGGACTGCACACTTTTCGAAGGGGACGAGCTCAGCATCCCCCAACCGACCCCAACAGCGTCTCCTCAGCCAACAGCGACTTTAAGTGACGTTGAGAAGACGGAGATTGCTTGTGAAGTTTTGGATTATACGGTTGTATCAGGGGATACGCTGAGCACAATTGCAGACACTTACAATATCAGCCAGACTACCATCCGAGAGTACAACAGTCTGCCAAACGACACTGTCTTCGAGGATATGAATCTTCGCATTCCGCTTTGCGAGCGCGAGCCAACCCCTGGACCGACACCGACCCCCACGCAGCAGCCGCCGTATCCAGGCCCGAACCTGCTGCTCCCGGCCGATGGCGCTTCCTTCGTCGGCGCAAACAGCGTAATCACCCTGCAGTGGGCTGCCGTTGGCGAAATTGAAGGCGACGAAGCTTACGCTGTGACAATTGTGGACCTGACCAGCGAGGACAAGACGCCCGTTGTGGATTACGTCACGGATACATCCTATATCATTCCCCAATCACTGGCGCCCACCGATGGTCGACCGCACGTTTTCCGGTGGTCCGTTTTCATCGCCCGCCAAATTGGTGGTGACGAGGAAGACAACCAGAATTGGGTTTCCGCCGGGAACCTCAGCATTGAACGGGTTTTTAGCTGGTACGCCACAGGTGCGGCCGCATCCACACCCACGCCCTGATGAAGAATACTAAAAATAAACATAAAACCGGAGGCGATGACCCTCCGGTTTTTTTAATTTCAGCATGTGAAGGTTTTACTCGTTTTGTTCAGCTTCCAGGTTTTCTAAATAGTGGGTCGCTTTGATGGCCGCAGCTGCGCCCATCCCGGCAGACGTGATCACCTGGCGGAAGTGGGGATCTGTGATCTCACCTGCGGCATAAACGCCGGGGATCGAAGTCTCCATGTATTTATTCGTAATCACATAACCCATATCATCCATTTCCAATTGCCCCTCGAACAAATCTGAGTTCGGAATATGGCCGATAAAGATAAAGACGCCATCCGTTTCGTGCATGCTGCTTTCGCCCGTCTTTGTATTTTCAAGGCGCACGGCATTAATTTTTTCGTCGCCGACAATCTCTGTGACTATGGTATCCCAAATAAAATCGATCTTGGGATGTTCGAATGCTCGCTTTCTTAAAATTGCACCGGCGCGCAATTCGTCCCGACGGTGAATAATGGTCACCGAATTGGCAAATCGTGTCAGGAATAAACCTTCTTCGAGCGCGCTATCGCCTCCGCCGACGACAATGATGTCCTTATCCTTGAAGAACCAGCCATCACAAGTCCCGCAATAGGAAACACCCTTCCCTGTAAACTCCTTCTCGCCCGGGATCCCCAACTTGCGCGGGTCCGCGCCTGTGGAGATGATCAGGCTATCGGTCTCATATTTTTTGCCATAGGATTCGATGGTCAATGGTCGATGTTCCAGATCAACCGCTACGGCGTGGTCCATTTCGATTTCAGCGCCAAATCGCTCCGCCTGGGTCTGGAAAAGCTGTCCCAACTCCGTCCCGCCCACCCCTTCGGGAAAGCCCGGATAATTCTCGATTGTGTCCGTGTTGGAAGCCTGACCATGCAGAACCATACCCGTCAGCACCAACGGATCAAGATGCGCTCTTGCAGCATAAAGCGCGGCGGAAAGTCCGGCAGGACCGGAACCTAATATGATCAATTTTCGTTTTACGATCTCTTTTTCGTTGTCAGTTGTCATAAAATTATCTCACTCCTCATTTTTGATTTTATTTAGATGTGTAACTAATAAATCTGGTTACATATTTTTATTGTACTGCCCATGCATAAAAGAAATATAGGCCCATCGCCTTAATAAATTGGATTTTGACCACCAGGCCGTCGTTTATAATATTTTATTAAAGCCTAAGACCTCCCCTTCGTATCCGTTATGGCATATAATCAATACGATCTATACAAGGAAGGAATAAAATGACCCCATCAAATTTTGACCGCGCCCATGGCTATTACCGGTCCCACGATGACGACCTCTACCAGGAATTCCTGAAGCTATTAGAGATCCCTTCCGTTTCAACCTCGGAAGAACACCGCGATGATCTGAAATCAGCGGCCGAGTTCCTTGTCAATAAATTAGAATCGATCGGCCTTCAAAATGTGAAAGTGTATGAGACCCCCCGGCACCCAATCGTCTATGCAGATTATCTGAAAAATGAGGATAAACCTACCGTCCTGATCTACGGCCATTACGACGTCCAACCGCCGGACCCCATGGATCAATGGGAGACACCGCCTTTCGAACCCACGGTGCGCGGCGATTATCTCTATGCGCGAGGCGCATCCGACATGAAAGGGCAGGTCTGGGCTAATATATCCGCCCTCGAATCTATCCTGAAGACGGGCGACCTCCCGGTCAATATTAAAATCATATTCGAAGGCGAAGAGGAAATCGGCTCACCCAGCCTGGATCCCTTCCTCGAATCGCATAAAGACCTCCTGGCCTGCGATCTTGTCCTGAACACGGATGCTGGCATGCTGGCTCCGGATCAACCCACGGTCATTTACGCCCTGCGAGGGATGGCTTATTTCGAAGTGCGCATCTACGGTCCCAATGCTGACCTGCACTCCGGCATATTTGGCGGTGTGATCGCTAACCCGGCCAACGTTCTCGCTGCACTAATCGCCGGGATGCACGACGACCAGGGCCGGGTGACACTCCCCGGTTTCTATGACAACGTTCGTGAGTTGTCGAATCAGGAACGGGAAGACCTTTCCCGGATTGGTATGGACGAAGCGTTCTTCAAGGACATCTCAGGCGTCCCCGCACTCGCCGGTGAATCCGGCTTTACCCCTGTGGAACGAGTTGGCGCTCGCCCCACATTGGATGTCAATGGTCTCTACGCGGGGTATATCGAACCCGGCGCGAAGACCATAATTCCAGCCTACGCTATGGCTAAGATTTCCACCCGCCTGGTGCCCGACCAGCAACCGCATGCTGTCCAGGAAGGGTTGGAAGCCTATCTTGAAGCGAATGTACCTGATACGGTAAGATGGGAACTGGATTACATGTCAGGCGCGCCGGCCTACATCAATGAAAACGATGTGGCCGGGCTGGACTTATTCATCCAGGCGCTCAGAGATACCTGGCAGGTTGAACCGCTCAAAAAGCGTGAAGGCGGTTCAATTCCGGTTGCAACCTCGATGAAGAACATCCTGGGTGTTGATTCGATCATCACCGGCTTCGGCCTCCCTGATGACCAGATCCATTCCCCCAACGAGCGGCTGCACCTCCCCTCCCACAGGAAGGGCGTTGAGGCGCTGATCCGCTTCTTCTTAAGTTTCTAATAGCAGAAAGTATACAATCATGGAAGAGAAAATGCCGGCATACGGCGGACAAGCAGTTATCGAAGGCGTTTTAATGCGAGGTCAATCCTCCGTCGCAATGGCGAACCGCGACCCAGAAGGTGAAATTGTTATCACAAAAGAAAAACTAACCGGGATCTACACCAGCAAGATCCGCAAGATCCCGTTCCTGCGCGGACTGGTGCTCCTGTGGGATGCGATGGGGCTTGGCATGCGTTTCCTGACCACCTCCGCCAACATCCAGACCGGTGAGGATGAACAGTTGGAGGGCCCTGCGCTCTATCTCACTCTGGGCGTTTCCATCGTTTTCGGGGTGGGATTATTTTTCCTGCTGCCAGCGCTGCTCTCCGGCCTGCTGGCCCGGGTCTGGGCTATACAACCCTGGGTCATCAATCTGATCGAGGGTTTGATCCGTCTGGTGCTCCTGATAGGCTATCTTTGGTTGATCGCCAAGATGCCGGACATTGAACGCGTCTTCATGTATCATGGCGCAGAGCATAAAACGATCAATGCTTTTGAAGCGGGGGCGGCGCTGCGCCCCGAGGTCGTCAAGGCATATTCCCTGCAGCATCCGCGCTGCGGGACCTCCTTTATCCTGACCCTGGTGTTGCTCTCGATCATTGTCTTCTCACTGCTTGGCCCCCTGCCATTGCATTGGCGACTGCTTTCTCGGCTCCTGATGATCCCTGTTCTGGCCGGCATCGCCTATGAATACATTCGGCTTTTGTCACAACATCTTGATTTGGGGTTTGTCCGGTTCATCATCAAACCGAACCTCGCTTTACAGAATATGACCACCCGCGAACCCACCGAAAAGATGCTTGAAGTCGCGATCACTGCCTTCGATACTATGTACGTCATGGAAAACGGAACCAAAGAGGAACACCCCGTCGTATAATTATCACCTGGAGGGGACGATGACAAAACCTTGGATGCTGATTCTGTTTGGCGCGCTGACCGGTTTATTAATCACAGGCGCGTTAATCCTGATTGCCAGGCCAAACCAGGGCGCTCCGATCACCCTTCATCCCGCGCCTTCACCAACTCCCACTAACCTCCCATCCCCAACAAGAACACCCACACCGGTGCTTGTCCAGGTTGCTGGCGCCGTTCATGAGCCTGGCGTCTATGCACTGCCTGTGGATAGCCGCCTTTCCGATTTGATCAGCCTTGCCGGCGGTCTCACACAAGCCGCGGATGTCGACCGGATCAATCAGGCTGCCATCCTGCGCGATGGCGCCTATTTCTATATCCCCGTTAACGACGAACCCATCCCCGAGACTGCCAGCAATGCGCCGGGCGCTTCTGGCATCGATGACAGCGAAATCTACTCATACCCGCTGGATTTGAATCAGGCCTCTCAGGACGAGCTTGAATCCTTACCGGGCATCGGCCCATCTAAGGCGACCGACATCCTAAGTTACAGAGAGGAACACGGCGACTTCGGCAGCGTGGACGAGCTGGTTAATGTCTCCGGCATTGGCGAAGCCACAGTCGATTCGCTGCGGGACTACCTGATTGTTGAGGGTGAATGAAATCCCAATATCATCGAGAAATCACGGTCAAGGCGTTGTCACCCTTCTTCTCCCAGATCGCCCTGGAGGAGATTGTGCGGGCGAACCTTCGACAGGACAGGCCACTCAACCAGGTTGGCCACGATTATATCCATTTTGATGGCAGCGCTTTCGATGAGGGTTTTGCCTACATTCGGGAGCAGCAGGAAAACCTGATAGACAGGATCCAACACGGGGATTTCATGGCGGCCAGAAGGTGCTTTGGACGTATAACCCACAGCTGGCAGGATTATTACAGTCACAGTAACTACGTTCGCCTGTGGCATGCGACCCACCCAGAATCTCCCCCTGAAAAGATAGACCCTGCCGACCCAAATATCATGGCCCATAAAGACCTGGCCTCCGGCAGGAACTATGGCTTGCCCGAGTTTCTCGCCATGATTCCCGGCCTGGACACACTGATCATCCCCAGAATGCCGGCTGATTCCCATGCCAAAATGAACCTCGACAGTCCCGCCTCAGGGCTTTTATTTGCCTTTAACTTTCAGGCGGCGCTCAAACGAACGCGTCTAGCCTATCGGAACATAATAGCCTCCTTCAAATCACGCGGCTTTACCCGATCCGGTCAAATCGATCCATTCCATGGGAAAAACACCAAGTAAGGCCCCGCCACCCCATGAATAAGGGATAAATTGTCTTTCCAATTTATGCACCGACAACAGCCCTGATTTTCCCGTATCCCCAGGAACTAAAGGTATAATCTAGACTATGAACAAGAAACAGGAAATCCAACAAGCTTTGACGACAGCGATGAAAGCCCGTGATGAAGATACCAAGCGGACGCTGCGCCTGCTCATGTCCTCCATCAAACTCGCCGAGGTTGAAGAAGGCGGCGATATCAGCGATGACAGGATCTTGAGCCTCCTCCAAAAAGAGGTTAAAACACGGGAAGATATCATTGCGGAATCCAAACAAGCCGGTCGGGGAGACCTGGTGCAAGCCGCCGAGCGTGAAATGGTCATTCTTGAGCGCTTCCTGCCTCAACAATTGAGCGAAGCTGAGTTGAAAGACCTGGCGAAAGACGCCATTAACGAATCCGGTGCTTCAACGATGCGGGATATGGGCAATGTGATGAAAGTGCTCATGCCCAAACTCCAGGGACGCGCTTCAGGCTCTGATGCCAGCAGGATCGTCCGAGAACTACTCCAGAACTGACCAGTCCTATGGCAAAAGCCGCCGAACCAAAGAAGAAGATCATTCGCCCTGTCACGATTAAGGTTGTCATCCTGGTCCTGACATCCATATTGGCGTTTTTTGTGTTGATCCTTCCTGAAACATTCAGTGAAGCTTCTTACCCGATGGAAGTCGGCGATGTTTCTACACAAGACATCCTCGCCCCCTATTCCCTCACTTTTGAAAGTGAGATCCTCACAGAACAAGCCCGCCAGGTTGCTGAAGAAGGCGTGGCTCCCATCTACCTGCCCACCGATCCGAGCATCGGCCGTCGGCAGGTTGAAGCCCTTCGGACCGTTTTATACTACATCAGTACAGTCCGCCAGGATGGCTACGCGACCCAGGAACAAAAAATATCCGATCTGCAAGCCATTTCTGAGCTTAACCTGGCAGACGAAACCGTCACCAGCATCCTGCAACTAAGCGACTCTCGCTGGGAAGCGATTGAATCCGAAGCGACTTCCGTGTTGGAGCAAGTGATGCGCAATACATTGCGGGAATCGGATATCTTTTCTGCCAAACGCAATATTCCTTCCCTGATTGATTTTTCATTCCCACAGGACCAAGCCAATATCGTCGTTGATCTGGTGGAGCCCTTCATCGTCCCCAACAGCCTTTACAGCGCCGAACAAACCGATGCGGCCGTCACCGAAGCCCGCCAGAGCGTGGATCCGGTCATCCGGTCTCTCATTGCCGGAGAGACCCTCGTGCGGCGTGGTCAAATTATACGGGACGTTGATTGGGAAGCCCTCCAGCGTTATGGCCTCATCCAGGCCAGCAATCGGATCGAGAACATCATCGGTGCAGGTGTCCTTACGATCCTCTCCGCTGTTCTCGTCGGTCTCTATTTCCGTTTCCGAGAACGCGCCAGCGGTTACGGGATGAAATCCATCCTGCTGATCGCGCTGACTTTTCTGATCTTCCTGGCGGCTGGCCGGTTTTTAATTATTGACCGAACCATTCTGCCCTATATTTACCCCCTGGCAGCTTTTGGCCTCACTTTATCGATCATCTTTAATTTCGAGGTTGCAACTTTCTTATCCGTTATCCTGGGGGTTATGACCGCTTATGGCATGCCAAACGGTCTGGACCTCACAATCTATTACCTTCTTCCGACCATCCTGGGCATGCTGACCCTGGGGAAAGCCAAGCGGATCGCCGCCTTCTTTGGCGGCGGCCTCACGGTTGGTTTGGGCGGGGCTGCCATCATCCTGGCTTACCGCCTGCCGGACACGGTGACGGACTGGATCGGGATCGCAACGCTGGCCGGCGCCGCCCTGATAAATGGTCTCAGTGCAGCCGCAGTCACACTTTTCCTGCAATATGTCTTCTCCCAGGTGTTGGGTACCACCACCGCCCTGCAGCTTCTGGATACATCTCGTCCCGACCATCCCCTGCTGCAGCGCTTGCTGCGCAATGCGCCAGGGACCTACCAGCACTCCCTGCAAGTCTCCAACCTGGCCGAACAAGCCGCCGAGGCGATTGGTGCGGATGGGCTCCTCGTCCGGGTCGGCGCGATCTACCATGATTGCGGCAAATCTCAAAATCCACAATTTTTCATTGAAAATCAGATCCAGGAAAAAATTAACCCCCATGACGATATCGATCCACTTACCAGCGCCCAAACAATCATCAGCCATGTGACCGATGGCGTTGAGCTCGCTCGAAAATATCATCTTCCCAGCCGGATCATCGATTTCATCCGTGAACATCACGGCACCATGTATACGCACTACCAATACACACAGGCTGTTAAAGATGCCGGCGGACCTGAGCATGTCGATAAATCCCTCTTCACCTACCCCGGGCCGCGTCCCCAATCTCGGGAAACAGCCCTCCTCATGCTGGCGGACGGCACCGAGGCTCGAGCTCGGGCTGAGGTCCCCAAAGATGAAGAGGCACTGCGGTCATTGATCGACACAGTCTTCGCCTTCTACGAACAAAATAAGCAGTTAGATGACACCAACCTAACGCTGAAGGACCTGCAGATGGCCAAAGAATCCTTCTACCGTACCCTCAAAGGCACCTATCACCCCCGGGTCAAATATCCTGCCCTGGGAACCAAGACCAAACCGGTTGAAAAACAGGCTGAAGAATCAGAGGTAAAGGCGCAATGATCGAAATCCATCTCGCGAAGCCCGATCTATCCACGGTGGATGAAGCCTTTCTACAAACCGCTGTGGAGAGGACATTGAAATTCCTCAAACAGACGGAAATGGATATCACCCTGCGATTGACTGATGACGAGGAGATGCAGCAATTAAACCAAACCTTCCGTGGCGAAGATAAAACCACGGATGTTTTGTCGTTTAATCAAGATAGTCTCGATCCTGAAACCGGCCGGACTTATCTGGGCGATATCGTTATTTCCCTCCCCCTGGCAGAAAAGCAAGCCGCAGCCCAGGGACACAGCCTGACGGCGGAGTGTGCCTTCCTGGCTATTCACGGCACGTTGCATCTGTTGGGATATGACCATGATGAACCCGCCGAAAAAGAGGCAATGTGGTCGCTCCAGGATCAAATTTTTTCAGAAATCAGCAAAATCAAGGAAGCGCGTTAAGGTGCTAAAAGACAGTTCTCGCCGGATGACCGGCATCATTTTATCCGTCCTCGCCATCCTGGGGATCGCCTTTTCCCTGGTCGGTATCGCCGCCACCTGGATTTTACGCCTAGGGGTGACGAATGCTGTTGGTGAAACACTTGGCCTTCTGCAGGATACCTTGAATATCACTGAAGACAGCCTGAACGCCGTTCGGGGTACACTCGAAGGCACTCAGGAGGATCTGACCTTGCTGCAGGGTTCTCTGGACAACATCCAAACGACAGCGGAGAGCACCTCCAACTCGCTGGAATCTTCGGCTAACCTGGTCGGCGATAATTTAAAGCTCACCATCACGGATACACAGACCGCCCTCGATTCTGCTGCGTCCAGTGCAGAATTGATTGATGACACCCTCGCTATCCTGGCCGCCATTCCGGTATTGGGCCCGGATTATCAACCCGAGACCTCTCTGCATGTCAGCCTATCCCAGGTCGCATCCGGCCTTGAGGACGTGCCGGACGAATTACAGGAAATTGAAACGAATCTCAATGCCACTGCCGCGGGTCTGAGCACATTTGCTGAAGACCTAGGCGCGCTCTCGGAAAACTTGATTCACTTCAACGAAAACCTCGATGAAGCTGAGGTGTTGCTGGATCGCTACGAAGGAATTCTCACCGATGCGAACGGTCGCCTGACCTCTCTACAAAACCGGCTACCCTTTATTTCAATTCTCGCCGGCAGCTTTCTTTCAGGCTTGTTCTTATGGGTGGGCATCGCCCAGGTGAATGTGCTCTTGCGTGGTCAGGAATACGTTCACCATGAGGTCAAAGTTGTCAACCTCTCTGATCTGAACAGAGAGTAATTCTCGTTAACCAAACTTATTAGGAGATAGCATGAAGCACTTTCTAGATATTGCAGATTTCAATTCGGATGAAATCGAAGGCATACTCTCACTGGCTGCCAATCTAAAGGAGGAACAAAAAGCAGGCAGATCCAGGCCGCTGTTCAAGGGCAAGGTTCTGGCAATGGTATTCCAGAAACCAAGCCTGCGCACACGGGTCAGCTTCGATATGGCCATGCGCGATCTTTCAGGTGACGCCCTCTACCTCTCACCTCAGGAGATCGGCCTCGGCAAACGCGAATCGATCGCCGATGTGGCGCGGGTGCTCTCCGGTTACGTACATGTCCTCATGGCCCGGGTCTTCGATCACGCTCATATTCTGGAACTGGCGAAGTGGGCCAGCGTCCCAGTGATCAACGGCCTGAGCGATTATAACCATCCCTGCCAGGCAATGGCAGACGCTCTGACCATCCGGGAGGCATTCGGATCACTGAAGGGACTCAATATTTCCTATATCGGTGATGGAAATAACGTCGCTGTCTCATTGATGAAAGTCGTCACCAAACTTGGCGCCAATTTCAGGATCGCCAACCCGAAGGGCTACGATATGCCGGAAGGTGATATCAAACTCGGCAAGACCATCGCTGCCGAAAACAATGGTTCGGTCACATTACTGCACGATCCGCAGGCAGCCGCCGAGAACGCGGACGTGATCTACACAGACACCTGGATCAGCATGGGTCAGGAAGCGGAAGCACAGCGGCGCGAGAAAGTCTTTCCACCCTTCCAGGTCAACCAGGCGCTTGTCCACCTGGCAAAACCGAACGCCATCGTTATGCACTGCCTGCCCGCGCACCGCGGTCAGGAGATCACGGATGAGGTCGCGGATGGTCCCCACTCCCGGCTGTTCCCCCAGGCCGAGAACCGGATGCACGCCCAAAAGGCGATCCTCGTCGACCTGCTGCTCGGAGGCGACCCCGATGCAAAATAGCAAATATTTCATCGAACTGGAAGATGAATTCGGTGCGCACAATTACAAACCCCTCGATGTCGTCCTGACCAAAGGCGAGGGCGTCTGGGTCTGGGATGTCGGTGGCAAGAAATACCTCGACTGTCTCAGTGCCTACTCCGCTCTCAACCAGGGACACAACCACCCCAGAATTCGCCAGGCGATGCTCGACCAACTGGAGCGGCTCACCCTTACCTCCCGTGCGTTTCGCAATGACCAGTTAGGCCTTTTCTACAAGAAACTCTCAGACCTGACCGGTTATGAAATGAGCCTGCCAATGAACACCGGTGCGGAAGCCGTTGAGACGGCGATTAAGGTTGCCAGGAAATGGACCTACCAGACCAAGGGAATCCCCCGCTACAATGCAGAGATCATTGTGGCAGAAGGCAACTTCCACGGCCGAACGACGACCATCATTTCGTTCTCATCGACCGACTTATATAAACATGATTTCGGCCCATTCACGCCCGGCTTCGTAACCGTACCGTATGGCGACATTAACGCGATCCGTGATGCTGTCAATGAAAATACCGGCGCGATCATGCTGGAGCCACTGCAAGGCGAGAACGGCATCATTGCGCCACCGGAAGGCTATCTAAAGGCTGTCAAGGCGCTCTGCGAAGAAAATAATGTCCTCTTCATCGCTGATGAGATCCAAACCGGCTTGGGCCGTACGGGCGCGCTCTTTGCCTGCCAGCATGAGGGCATCCGCCCAGATATCACCATCATCGGCAAGGCGCTGTCAGGCGGTTTCTACCCGGTCTCCGCCGTCCTGGCGGATAAACCCATCCTCGGTTTGATCCAACCCGGCGAGCACGGCTCCACCTTCGGTGGCAGTCCGCTGGCCGCCGCTGTCAGTACGGCCGCTCTGGATGTGATCGTGGAGGAGGACTTGATCCAGAATGCCCGTGAGATGGGCCGCTATATCATGGACTATCTTGAGGAAATCCCTAAGAAGAACATCCTGGATGTTCGCGGGAAAGGGCTCCTGATCGGCGTGGAACTCAAACACGAATTGGGCGGCGCCCGCCGCTTTGCGGAGACGCTGCAGGAACGGGGAATCCTGGTCAAGGAGACCCACACACATATCCTTCGCCTCGCGCCGCCGTTGATCATCGACAAAGAAACCGTTGACTGGATGCTCCCCATCTTGCGGGACGTCCTATTAATGGATTAGCAAGTAATCCGGGAGAAACTTATGGACCGGTTCGCAAAGATCGTCTGTACCTTAGGCCCTAGCAGTGACACGAAAGAAAAAATCCATGCCCTGATTGATGCAGGGATGAATGTCGCTCGCCTGAATTTCTCCCACGGGACCCATGAAGACCACGGAAAACAGATCGAGACGGTGAGGCAACTTTCAGAAGAACTGGATAAGCCCATCACCATCCTGCAGGACCTCCAGGGCCCAAAGCTGCGGATCGGGGATATTCCCGGCGGGAGCCTGCCGCTTGTCGCCGGCGATGAAGTAACTCTAAGCTCATCGAAATCCTACGTTCAGGACGAGGATGATATTTTCATCCCCTTTGACGTCCCCGACTTGCATAAAGCCGTCCTTCCGGGCAACCACATCCTGCTGGATGATGGCAACCTGGAAATGGAAGTGACCAAGATCACGGGTGACCGGATTGACGCCGTGGTTTTACTGGGCGGCGAATTAAAATCGCATAAAGGCGTCAACTTGCCTGGGGCAAACCTCGCCTTTCCCTCTTTTACCAAGAAGGATCGCAAAGACCTGGCGTTCGGTATCAAGAATAACGTGGACATGGTTGCCATCTCCTTTGTCAAAACGGCGGACGACGTTCAGGTTGTGCGCGAGGCCATTAATGCCTTGGCCGGCGATGAACCAGGGAAACGCATCCCCATCATTGCAAAACTGGAGCGACCGGAAGCCCTCGAAAACCTTAAAACCATTATGGACGTGACTGATGGCGTGATGGTCGCGCGAGGTGATTTGGGTGTCGAAATGTCTCCCGCCGGGGTGCCTATCGCCCAAAAGGAGATTATCGCCTCGGCCAACAGTCACGGACGGTTCGTGATCACTGCGACTCAGATGCTTGATTCGATGATCAACAACCCCCGCCCGACCCGAGCGGAGGCCACCGATGTGGCAAATGCCATTTTTGACGGCACGGATGCCGTGATGCTCTCCGGTGAGACAGCCGCCGGGAAATTCCCCGTCGAGAGTGTCAAGATGATGGACGCCATCGTTCGGAAGGCGGAAGCCAACAGCCAACGCTGGAGCAACGCGGTGACAGACCTGGGCAGCAGCGATCAAAGCGATGCCGTTTCGATCACACGGGCCGCCAAGGCGCTGGCCCGTGACCGGAACGTCGTGGCTATCGTGGTCTTCACCCAATCAGGCCGCACGGCACGCCTGATCTCTAAAGTACGGCCGGATGTACCCATCCTGGCCTTCACGCCCGAGGTCAAGACCTACCAACAGATGGCCTTGTTCTGGGGTGTCAAGCCGCTCCTGGTGCCGCATGCGGACACGCTGGAGACCATGCTCAAGCATGTGGAAACCGCCACCGCGACCTCGACCGACCTCAAAGCCGGCCAACAGGTGATCGTGATCTCTGGCTTCCCTGTCGGAGCCTACCGCAAACCGAACCTGGCCCTGCTGCACACGCTGGGTGATTTGTAGCTCGATCACCTCATTAATCTGTACCGCAGACGACTTCCCCTCGAAGGGAAGCCTTTACTGAAATTAAAAGGCCCGTCGAATATCGACGGGCCTTACTTATCACTCCAAAGAGCCGGTTATACCATACTCTGATTGATTTCTTCCAGCGACTCCGCACTGGGGCGCATCTTTTCCACCGGAAGGCGGTTAAGCGCTTCGTCAGTCAAGTCCATGTAGTCGTAGAGCGACGGCTGTGACGGATTCACATAGATCAGTCCCGTCACCAGATAATGGTTCTGCTCCGCTTCTTCGAGAACCTTCATCGCCTGCCACTTGCTGGTGGGGTCATAGTCGTGCTCCAGCTTCTTCAGCACCACCACAGACCCATCATGCATCGTGACTTCTTTGACCTCGCCCTCTTCAAATTCATCCAGGATGATCGCCCGGCGAGTGGGCACATAGGAGATATCGTGGAGCGGCGCCTCATGCTGCCTACCCCACTGGTAGGAATGCAGGGTGTCCTCCCGGTTATTGAAGCTCACACAGGGGCTGATAATATCCAACACGGCCGTGCCGTTATGGCTCAGTGCGGCCTTGAGCAGTTCCCGTACCTGCTTGGGATCGCCGGCGAAGGAGCGGGCCACGAAGCTGGCATTACCGATCAACGCTTCCTTGGCGATATCAATCGGCAGGAAGGGGTTCTCACCCTGATGTTTCAGTTCCAGCCCGCGTTCCGCTGTGGCGGAGAACTGTCCCTTGGTCAAGCCATAAACGCCGTTATTCTCAATAATGTAAATCATCGGCAGGTTCCGGCGAATGAGGTGCTTGAATTGACCCAGGCCAATGCTGGCCGTATCGCCGTCACCGGAGACGCCGACGACCTTCATACGCCGATCCGCAAATGCCGCTCCCAGCGCCAACGACGGCATCCGGCCGTGGAGACCGTTAAAGCCAAAGGACCGGCTAAGGAAATAGGTCGGACTCTTGCTCGAACAGCCAATGCCGCTGAACTTGACAATCTTCTCCGGGGGGATGTTGAGTTCATAGCAGGCCTTGATGATCTGCGCTGAAATCGTGTTATGGCCGCATCCCGGGCAAAGCGTTGACCGCTCACCCCGATAGTCGGACCGCGCCAACCCAATCTGGTTCGTCTCGTCTTTTCTAGTTGCCATTTTCCACCTCCTCCCGGTCTAGCACACCCTTGATGATAAAGTCCGCCGTCATCGGCAGGCCATCCAGATGGGCCAGTGAGGTCATTTTTCCGGTTGCATCACAAAAATCAATTGTCAGGATCTGCTGCAGTTGACCGTCCCGATTTAGTTCAATAACATAATTACGCTCGTGTTCATGGATGAAGTCGCCCACATCTTTGGTCATCGGCAGCGCCCTGATTCGCATGAAATCCGTCGGTGTGCCCTGCGCCAACAGTTTGTCCTGCGCTTCCAAAACAGCCTGCTCCGTGGAGCCCATGGCAATCAGTCCGATCTTGGCGCCGTCACACCTGCGATAAACCGGTTGCGGCAGTTCCTCGCGAGCACGCTTGAATTTCATTTTGATTCGATCCAGCGTCCGCTCCCAGACCTCGGGATCCTCGCTGTAATTACCATATTCATCATGTCCGGTCCCACGCGTGAAATAAGGCGCTTTCAGGTTTTGGTTACCCATCACGGTGCGATAGGGAACGCCGTCCTCGTCCACATCCAGGTAACGACCCCACTCCCCTTCAAAGGCTTCCAGTTCGTCTTCCCAGAGGATCTTGCCCCGGTCGATGGGTTTGTCCGGATAGTCAAAGGCTTTGGTCATCCAGAGGTTCATCCCCAGGTCCAGATCGCTCAGCACAATCACTGGTGTTTGGTAAGCCTCCGCGATATCAAAGGCTTGCCAACCCAGGTCAAAACATTCCGTAACTGTGGAGGGGATCAGGACGATCTGGTTCGTATCGCCGTGTCCCAGGAAGTAATTCAAGATCAGGTCGCTTTGTCCCGTTCGGGTGGGCAGCCCCGTGCTTGGGCCAACCCGCTGCACGTCCCATAAGACCAGCGGCACTTCGGCGTAATAGGCCAGACTCATATATTCCGTCATCAGGCTGACGCCCGGCCCGGAGGTGGAGGTCATTGACCGGATCCCGGCCCAGCCCGCGCCGACCGCCATCCCGATCGCAGCGAGCTCATCTTCCGCCTGGACGATGGCAAAGGTTTTCTTGCCCGTCTCCGGGTCCTGCCGCAGCCGAGGAGCAAAGGTACTCAGCGATTCGGCCAGGCTTGTCGCCGGTGTAATCGGGTACCAGCCGCAGAACTGAAATCCACCGTAGATCGCACCCAGTGCGCCGGCCGTGTTCCCATCGGTCATAATGTAATCTTCCAGCGGCGGCATTGATTGGACCGAATAACGATCCTTCTTCTCGAGATTTCCGTTGGCCCAATCCGCAGCCATTTTTACAATCTCAAAATTGGATTCGGCCACAGAAGGTTTCCTGGCAAATTGATTGAACAGCACCTGGTGGACGACAGTCAAATCAATCCCTAAGATTTGCGAAACCACGCCGACATAAACCATGTTTTCCATGTAATCACGCAGATTACGGGGGACATCGGCTTTTTTGATCAAATCTTTGACCGGCATGGGGTATACAACCACGTCATCCCGGTGAACGGGAATATCAATATGGTCGGCATAGAACACCACGCCACCCGGCACGTCATAATCCAAGTCCTCCGCGAAAGTTATCGGGTTCATCTGGACAATGATGTCATCATGCGCCACACGCGCCAGATAACCGTCCCTGGAGACGCGGATGGAAAACCAGGTCGGCAGCCCCTTGATATTGGAGGGGAAAATGTTCTTTCCCGAAACCGGGATCCCCATATGAAACAAAGCCCGCAGAAGCGTCGTATTTGCTGTGGCGCTTCCCGAGCCATTGACCGTGCATACCGTCATACAAAAGTCATTAACGACCTTCGTCTGGTTCTGCCCGGGTTCGAGATCCTTTTTCATTTGAGCTCCTTCCAAAAGCCTTATTCAAAAGGGTTTGAAATGTTTTGTTTTTCCCGCTGAAAGAGCAAGTCCATGTGCGCGATCAGCGCCTGATAGCCGGAGAGGAAATCCTGCTGGGCGATGGCCGCCACCATTTGACGGTGGTAGGTCCAGACCCGGTCAAGATATCGCCGGTCTTCGTACACACTCAGTCCAACCGCCTCATAGATATCCCAATAACTTTCCAGAATGCCCTGCACGAAGGGATTGTCCAGTCGGCGGTAGATGATAAGATGTAATTGTCGATGTTCGAGATGTGGAATATTGATCGGTTCAGATTCCAGTTTTTGGAGGCCGCGCCGGATGACGTCCTGAAGTTCCTCAATGTCACCAGCCGTCAATCCACTCACAGCCTGATACCAATAGGACGCTTCAATGTGATTGCGCAGCTCCGAATAATGCCGGAACATCTCCCGGTCCACACTCACGGCATAGGCCAGGCTCTTTAGGACCGCAGGCTTGAACCGGTAAGCCTGACACTTGATGCCCGTCCGGGGCCGCACCTCCACCAGGCCCAACGCCCGAGCCACCTGGAGTTCTTCTCGCAGGGTGGAGACGCTGACCCCTAATTCAGCGCTTATATCCGTCAGGCTGGGCAGCGTCTGGGCGCCATCGCCCTGCTGCTCCGCGAGGTAGACCATAAATTTTGATAAATATTGGGATAAAGGCTGTGGACTCATATCACTATCTCATTCATCAGATTAATCATATGATTATGTACCGACAGTATAACACTTTTGGTATCGGTCGTCAAATAGTAATTTTGAGTAGTAATTTTGAGTAATTTGAGGATCTTTCCTCTTCCTACCGACCGGCAAGAAGTGTTACAATACGACCTTGTTAAACGAATTCAATCGATACACTGGAAAGCGCTCATGGACCTTACCCCCCGCATCGCAGACAAACTAAATATCCCAAATAAAAAGGTCAAACAAACCGTTGATTTGCTTGCCAGTGATAATACAATCCCCTTTATCGCCCGCTATCGCAAGGAATTGACCGGAAACCTGGATGAAGTCCAAATCCGGCAGATCAAAGACGAATGGGACCATCTCAAAAGCCTGGCGGATCGTCGGGAGACCATTCTCAAAAGCGTCCGGGAACAGGCCAAACTCACACCCGAACTGGAGAAGGCCTTCCGGTCGGCATCATCACTGACTGAACTGGAGGACCTCTACCAACCTTATCGCCCCAAACGGCGCACAAGGGCGCTGATCGCCCGGGAAAAAGGGCTGGCCCCACTGGCGGAGCTGATCCTGACACAAGCCATTACGCCCAAACATTTAACTGAGTTGGTGATGCCTTTTCTCAATGATGCGGTTCCCTCGGTTGAAGAGGCCCTCTCAGGCGCTTCAGACATTGTTGCTGAGACGATCAGCGAGAATGCCACCGTGCGCCGCCTTACCCGTGACAAGGGACTAAAACAGGGCAAACTAACCAGTGAACGCATTCCGGATTCAGACGATCCCCGCAGGGTGTACGAGAATTATTACCAATTTGAGCTGCCTATCAAATATCTCAAACCGTATCAGGTTTTGGCGCTGAACCGAGGCGAGCGGGAAAAGGTCCTCAAGATAGGTGTTGGGATCAAAGAAAGCGACTGGCGGATGGCCATCCGAGCGCAGTATCCACCCGACCGGCGCTCGCTCTTTTTCAAAACCCTCAACGAAGCCTCAGAAGATTGCGCCAAGCGACTGCTGCTGCCGTCGATTGAACGCGATCTCCGTCGAACCCTGACTAAAGAAGCAGAAGCCCACGCCATTGATCTCTTTGCAAAGAACCTGAGAGCGCTGCTAACGCAGCCGCCACTGGCCGACCAGGTCGTTCTCGCCATTGATCCCGGTTTCCGAACCGGTTCGAAGATCGCCATCCTGGACGCGAATGGGAAACTTCTCGAAACAGGGACCATCTACCCCCACCCACCGCAGAAAAAGAAGACGGAAGCCCTGAATGCGATCAAGAAATGGGTTGCAGAATACGATGTCACCCTGATCGTAATCGGCAATGGGACCGCATCCCGCGAGACCGAGGCGATGATCGCAGAGCTGACGCGGGACCGCAAAGATCTGCACTACCTGATCACCAGTGAAGCCGGCGCCAGCGTCTACAGCGCCAGCACACTGGCCCGCAGGGAATTCCCCGACCTGGATGTCAGCATCCGCGGTGCGATCTCGATTGGCCGGCGGGTGCAGGATCCGCTCTCTGAACTGGTCAAAATCGATCCGAAATCCATCGGAGTCGGTCTCTACCAGCATGACGTGAACCAAAGCCAACTCTCTGCTGCGTTGGACCAGGTCGTCGAATCCGTCGTCAACGCCGTGGGCGTGGAAGTCAATACCGCCTCGGCCACCTTATTGACCCACATCGCCGGGATTGGACCCTCCCTGGCAGAGAACATCGTTGCCCACCGTGATGAGCAGGGCTCTTTTGACACGCGTGATTCCATTCGGGAAGTGTCGGGAATGGGACCCAAATCCTTTCAACAGTCGGCCGGCTTCCTGCGCATCCGTGCCGGGTCAAACCCGCTCGACGCCACAGCCATCCACCCCGAGAGTTACCCGGTCGCTGAAAAAGTGATCACCAAGATGGCGCTTGCCGATGGCTTGCGTACGGAAGAACGGATCAAAGCCGTCGACAATTTTCGATCTACGGCGGACTTAGCAGCCCTTGCCCGAAAATTGGAGACGGGGCTGCCCACCCTCGAAGACATCCTCACCGAAATCGCTCGCCCGGGCCGAGATCCCCGGGAGGACCTGCCCAAGCCCCTGCTCCGTACAGACGTTCTAAAAATGGACGATCTCTCGCCTGGGATGACATTAAAGGGTACAATCCGAAATGTCGTCGACTTTGGCGCCTTCATCGATATTGGCGTGAAAACCGACGGGTTGCTCCATCAATCAAAGATCCCACGAGGCACCCATTTACAGGTTGGAGATATTATAGACGTGGTCATCGCGTCTGTTGACCGAAACCGAAACCGGATCGCCCTGGAAACGAAAGAAAGCGAACATTAATGACGGCACCGACTGCTGATGCGATCTCAGAAATCAGCTTCAAGGCAAAATACAAAACAAATCGCAATGGTCCCGGTGTTTGGATCCTATCGCATGCGATCCACCAGTGGCCCTTTATTTTGATGGCCGTTCTCGGCGCCATTGGCAATGCCGCTTTGGCAAGTGTAGTGCCGATCTATATCGGCAGGGCCTTCAACGAGATCCTCAAAACACCTCCATCCCTGTCCCTGATCGGCCGCTATGCAATCATCATCGGTGGCTCGCAAATCATCCGTGGGCTGCTTCAATTTGGCCGAAACTTCGGCTTCGAGATCATCGCCCAAAAGATTGAGCGCATGGTCCGGCAAGAGCTCTATATCAACCTGCTCGGCAAGAGTATGACCTTCCATAACCTGCAATCCGTTGGCGACCTGATGGCGAGGGCGACAAACGATGTCCGAGAAGTGAATTACATGTTCAGCCCGGGCTTCAATCTGGTGGTTGGGTCTTTGAACTTTCTGTTCATCCCGCTGTTCGTCGGCCCCACCTATCATCCCGCCCTGATCATCACCCCCCTCGCCTTTATCGTCCTGTATGTCTTCGCCCTTTGGCATTATCTGACCATCCTCAACCCAATCACGGGGAATGTGCGCAGTACCTTCGGCCAGCTCAACAGCCGGCTGGCGGAAGCCATCGATGGCGTGGAAGTCGTGAAAGGCGCCGCCCAGGAAGATGCGGAGATCGAACGCTTCAGCGACAATGCCATCGCCTACCGTGACGCATCGGTCCGCCAGGGCGATGTTGAGAGCCGCTTCCTGCCCATGCTGCTCCTTGCGATCACGCTCGGGATCGGGCTGCTGCACGCATTATTATTGCTCCAGCAAGGCGCCATCACCATTGGCGACGTGATCGCTTATTTCGGCACACTTTCGCTGCTGGGCTTCCCCACCTCCACCTCTCTGTTTGCCTATTCACAAATCTCGCTCGGTTTTGCCGGCGCACGCCGCATTCTGGAACTGATCGATACAGAAAACATCCTCGACCAAAATGTAGATGGCTATACCGGGACGATCAACGGCAAGATCCAGTTCAAGAATGTCGCCTTCGGTTATGAGGAAGATGAACCGAATTTAAAGAACATCAACCTGGAATTCGAGCCCGGGCAAACCGTCGCTATTGTTGGACAGACGGGCTCGGGGAAGACGTCCCTGGTCAAGTTGATCAACCGGACCTTCGATGTGCAATCCGGCAAGGTTCTTGTGGACGATATTGATGTGCGGGATTGGTATTTGGAGTCACTCCGGAATCAAATCTCGATCATCGAACAGGACGTGTTCCTCTTCTCCCGGTCTATTGCCGATAATATCGCCTTCGGTAAACCGGATGCCTCAAAGGAAGAAATTATACACGCCGCAAAGGAGGCCCAGGCCCACGACTTCATTATGAGCTTTGACAAGGGGTACGACACGGTGATCGGCGAACGCGGCGCTACCCTTTCAGGCGGACAACGCCAACGATTGGCTCTGGCGCGGGCCTTCCTGACCTCACCCCGCATCCTGATCCTCGACGATTCTACCAGCGCGATCGATAGTGAAACCGAGGACAATATTCAGCAAGCCATTTTTCGGGCTGCTGAAGGCCGCACCACCCTGATCATCACCCATCGCCTCTCGCAGATCCGTTGGGCGAACCAGATCGTTGTCCTTCGCCAGGGGCAGATCGCTGCTGTCGGCAACCATGAAGAACTCATGCAAACATCAAAATCCTATCAAAGGATATTCAGAGAGTAATTATGGGCTTCTTTTCAGGTTTAGGTGCAGAAAAATATGACCGTCAATATTCCGACAAGATATTATTCAGTCGGATCATTGACTATTTCAAGATGCAATCCTTCCGGCTGATCATCATCGCTCTGATGATCGTTCTACGGGCTGGAATCGATGCCGTTACCCCAGTGGTCGTCGCCCGAGGGCTGGACAGGGTGACCCAGCAAACAATCACCCTGCAGTTCATCCTGATCCTCTCAGGCATCACCCTGGGCCTGGGCGTCATCAGCTGGGCGGCCAACCTGCTGTTGCGGCGCAACGCCGCCCGTACCATTGCAGAACTGATCCGCAAGCTGGCCACGGACGCCTTCAAGGCTTCCGTCCGGCAAGACCTCTCATTCCACGACTATTTCTCCTCGGGGAAGATCGTCTCCCGCATCACCTCTGACACGCGCGAATTTGGCCAGTTGATCACACTCACCACAGATGTTCTGATGCAATTAATCTCCTCCATCATCCTGGCCGTTATCCTGTTCCAAACCCAATGGCGCTTGGCGCTGGCTGTGATGGCTTTGGTACCCCTCCTCTTGCTTCTGGTGATGCAATACCGTAACGCCGCCCGCAAGGTCACGCGGGAAGGCATGCGTGCCATGGCAAACGTGAACGCCACCATCAAAGAGACCATCAGCGGGATCGCCGTTGCCAAGAACTTCCGACAGGAAGAATCCATTTATGATGAGTTCGATGACGCCAATCAGACCTCATATAAGGTCAATATCCGGCGCGGGCTGATCCTTTCGATAGTCTTCCCCATCATGCGCGTCATCGGCGGAATCGCCACAGCGCTGATGGTCTATTTCGGGGCCATTTCTGTCACGCAGGGCATCGTGTCCGCCGGCGCCTGGTATCTGTTCCTCTCCACCCTCGACCGGTTCATGTACCCGGTGATGAGCATCTCTTCCTTCTGGACCCAGGTGCAAACCGGTCTCTCCGCTGCGGAGCGCATCTTCGCATTGATTGACGCGGATCACTCTGTCAATCAAACCGATGACCTCAAACCCAGCGACCTTGAAGGTCGAATTGATATGCGGCATGTCTATTTCAGCTATACCGACGACGAACCCGTCCTGCGGGATTTCTCACTGCACATCAAACCCGGCGAAACGCTGGCCCTTGTCGGCCATACCGGCGCTGGCAAAACATCCATCGGCCGGCTGATTGCCCGGTTCTACGAATTCCAGGAAGGCGTGATCGAGATTGATGGGATCGATATCCGCCAGTTCAACCTTGTGGCGCTGCGGCAGCAAATGGGTATCGTCTCCCAGGCGCCGTTCCTGTTCTCAGGCACGGTTGAAGAGAATATCACATACGGCTGCCCCGGCTGCCAACCCAAAGAGATAATGAGGGTTGCCAACCAGATCGGCGACGGCGAATGGCTGGAGACGCTGCCGAACGGCCTGGACACCCAGGTCGGCGAGCGCGGGTCGCAGCTCTCGATGGGCCAACGTCAGTTGGTGGCATTGATGCGAGTGCTGATCCAAAAGCCCTCCATCTTCATTCTGGATGAAGCCACGGCCAGCATTGACCCCTTCACCGAAACCCAAATCCAAACGGCTCTTGACCTGATCCTCTCCGAGACCACCAGCATCCTGATCGCCCACCGGCTGTCCACAGTCAAATCCGCCGACCGGATCCTGGTGATGCAAAATGGTGAGATCATCGAAGAAGGCAACCACCAGCAGCTCCTGGACCGAGGTGAGCATTACGCCGAGCTCTATAACACCTACTTCAGGCACCAATCACTGGCCTATGTGGAAGAATCCAAAAAGTACGCTAAAGCTGACTGAGGAAAGAACCGGATAATCAAAAGCGTTCAATATGAACGCTTTTTTGATTCCAATATGGATGAGGGCATTTAAGGTTATTTGCTAAAAGCCCTCAGGCTTCTTCCGGCATTGTGCCAAACACATAATCCCAGACCGGGCTTGTGACTCCGAAACGTTTATCCGGCGTTTGGAAATGGTGGCGCATATGCTGCTGGCGGACCATCCTGAAATACCCCTTTTTCATCGAGAAATGATGGGTCGCATAGTGGGTCATGTCGTAGGCCACATACCCCAGGATGAAGCCGGTAAATACAGGAGAAATCCAATTCGGCATCAGGAGAACGTAAGTGAAAATCAAAAAGTAGAGGCCATAGAAGACCAAAGCCAGCGGAATGCTGACCACCGGGGGCATCACGAGCCGAGTCTTATCGCGCGGGCTGGCGTGATGGACACCGTGCGCCAGGAATGACAAGCGCTCCTGCCAGGGTGTCTTTGCCGGAAAGTGGAATAGGAACCGGTGCAGCGTGTACTCAGCCAGGGTCCAGAGGAAAAGGCCGAAAACAATCCCAAGCACAAGCACCAGCGGTGAAACCGGTTGAACCACCAGTGAGCGATAGACAAAAAAGCCGATCACGGGCAACCAGACCACCAAAACTATAATGGGGCTGATGTGGGTAAAGAATTCGAGGAAATCTGATTTGAATAAGCGGATCGGTTCGTCGCCGGATTTGACCTTTATCTTAGCCATCTAAAGCCCTCCAATACAAGTAAGAAAGTAAACTCGAGTATACCATACAGCGTTTAGCCAATCCTGAATGATGTAATAAAACAGGACAATCACAAATGAGTTCAAGCGTTTTCTAATATAAATAGTCAAATTACAACCCCATCCCAACGCAGGCTCCCTTCCCAATCATTCCAGGTGGAAGGC